>CAYRFI010000004.1:0-86202 GCA_964423595.1 uncultured Thermoanaerobaculia bacterium
CTCGCCGACCGTCGACCCGATCTTTACCGGCGGCTGGAAGACGAAGACTGACCCACCCGCCCACCCGGATGCCAGATGCCGGACAGAGTCGGTGACACCAAGGGGCGGGTGGGAGGATCTGGTATCCGGTATCTGGAATCTGTTTCTCGTCGGCAAGGAATATCCACACGCTCTTTTGCGCTAAGCTGATGGGAGAACCATGGCAACGACAGTTACCGTCAAGGTCTATTTCGAAGCTGCGCACCGGCTGCACAACCCTGCACAGCCGGACGACTGGAACCGACGCGTCTTCGGCAAGTGCAACAACCCGCACGGTCACGGCCACAACTATGTCATCGAAGCCGTGGTGCAAGGGGACCCTGACCCCGAGAGCGGCTACCTGATCGACATGAAAGACCTCAAGACGGTCCTCAACCGGATGGTCGTTGACCAGGTTGACCACCGCCACCTCAACATCGAGGTGCCGTGGCTCGAGGGCATCATTCCGACCGCGGAGAACCTCTCGCGTCTCTTCTACGAACGCGTGGCGCCGGAGCTTCCGGACGGGGTCGAGTTGGTCGCTCTCACCGTTCACGAGACGGAGCGGAACTCTGCTACATACACACCGGATTGATGCCGTTAACCGGTGACCGATTCAAGATGCAAGGTACAAGACACAAGTCCCATCCATCCACCCAAACGAGGGAGAGACGGGTGGATCCTAAATCTTGCATCTTTCTTCCGCACGGACGGGCGGGCGGTCAGGCCTTTGTGCCGTCGGCGTCGTACTCCTTCAGTACCGGCTCGAGACCTACCCAGAAGTCGGCATCGGCGACCATCAACGTGCCGAGATAGACCAGTGCCTTTTTGCCCTCAGCCGCAGTCAGTTCGCGCCCTGCCTTCTCCACCTTGTCGGCATCCGGCCCCTCGACGTCCTCGGGCAGGTCGAGGGCCCCGTTGTCGTGTGGTAGGCCAATGGCGTCAAGAAAACCGACCATCAACGGCCGCCGTTGATCCATGTGGAGGTGGAAGAGGTACTGGAAGAGCACCGTCTCCGGCAAACTGTCCGCGATGCGGACCAGACGCCCGGCGACCCTGTCCGCCGCTAGCTGGCGAACCGATCGCTGGCGGAACTTGAGCTCGGCGGCCAGCGCCATCTCGAGGGCGGATCGGCTCTCACGATCGGCGTTATTCCAGAATGCGATAGCCGCCGCCTTCTTCTCGTCATCGTCCATCAGGTCCCAGACCGCGTACGGTCCGCGGTTCTCCACCGCTTCCAGAAGGGTTGTTTGATCAGCCATGAGCTACCTCCACATCGAAAACACAGGGTACCGCACCCAAGACATGTACACGATTCGAATATTCGAAATCCGAAATCCGAAATTGTCCTACATCTTGTACTCACCCTCGTCGATGACGGCGATCCGCCGACCGTCCTTCTGGACGATCACCGCGCGCTCGACCTGCACCGGATTTCCCTCGGCGTAGACGATGTCCTGGTGGACCACCGACTCCGGGCTCTCGAAGTCCTCCACCCCAACCACCCCACCGAGGTGGTCGGAGCGGCCGAAGGCCCAGTGGAAGCCGGCCTTCTCGTCCTCGAGCACCTCGCCGGTGACCTCAGCCCGGTCGTTGACCCCGAAGGCGACCTCGGCGATGTTGGCGCGCGCCGGGTCGGCGTCGAAGAAGGCCGCGTAGCGCTCTGCCACGGGCCCCTCGCCCTCGACAACGATGACCGTGTTGGCGACGATATGGAAGAGGACGAGCTCCTCGTCCTCCACCACCGGGATGGTGCCCGCCGTCCACGACGGTACGGCTTCGAACTCGCCCTCGTAGGGCACGACAAAGGTCTCCCCCGATGGCAGGTTGATGATGCGATCGCCCTTTTTGCCGCGGGGGAGGAAGCCGTCGTCCATCTCGGGCGCGCGGTGGCGGAGGTCGAACCAGCAGCGGTGGCCGGTCGAGAAGAGCACATCGCAGAGTATGGCGCCGTCCATGATGTCGAAGATCGCCTTGCACCGCGCGGCCACCTTGGAGTAGTCAGCCGCCAGCGCGGTTTCCTCCATGCGTTCCTGCACTCCCGGCATCGAGGCCGCGCGGAAGTCATCCTCGGCTTCGGCGAGCTTGGCGAGCGGGGCGGTAGCCGAAAACTCGGTCATGGCGATGACCAGGGTCGATGCCTTGAGGGCCTCCAGCAGATCCACATCTTCGTTGCCAAGGCGTCCCTTTGACGGAAGATCAGCGTTGTTGGCGCCGGAGGCCTCAAAGCTGAGCATCGGACGCACGCTGAAGTCGCGCTCGGAGGCGAGCTCGGCCATTGCACCGCGCCACCGTTCGGCCATCGCCCGTCGCGCCGACCATCCTTCGTGATCCGGCACACCGTCGCGTGGCAGATCGACCGCAAAGGTCACAACCTCGTCCGGCTGAGGATCAAAAACGTCGACCAAGAGTTTTTTGACGTCAAGCATGTCCACTCCCTTGTTACGATCAGGACCGCCGGAGAATTGTACTCCTGCATCCGCGGTATTATCCTGCGCTTCATGACAGACACCGATTTCACAGCCGCAGTCGTAGGGACCGGCCACCTCGGTCGCCACCACGTTCGTATCCTCGCAGGAATGGAGGGGGTCCGTTGCATCGGCGCCTACGACAAGGATCGCGAACGCCTGGCAGAGATCACCGCCGAGCACGGGGTGCCGGCACTCGCGTCGGTCGAGGCGGCGGGGGCCGCCGACGCTGTGGTTGTTGCGACCCCCACCGTCAGCCACCGCGAGGTCGCGGGCGCTCTGCTGGAAGCGGGCTGCCACGTGCTGGTCGAGAAGCCCATCACGGCCACCGTCGCCGAGGCCGAGCAGCTGATCGATCTTGCCGATCACGCTTCGAAGGTGCTCGCCGTCGGGCACGTCGAGTATCACAACCCCGCGGTGCAGGCGGCCCTCGGCCTCGCCGATGGCGTTCGCTATCTCGAGTCGCAGCGCCTGTCGCCGTTCAGCGCGCGTTCGATCGACGTCGACGTGATCCTCGATCTGATGATTCATGACCTCCAGATCACCCTCGCGGTGGCCGGTGAGACGCCGTCCGAGATCCGGGCCGTTGGGGTGCCGGTCCTCACCGACAAGGTCGACCTGTGCCACGCCTGGGTCGAGTTTCGGGGCGGGTTGGTGGCCAACCTCACCGCCAGCCGGGTGTCGGCGGAAAGGGTACGCAAGCTCCGCCTCTTTGCCCGTCAATCCTACTTCTCGATAGACTACGCGGAGCAAAGCGTGTCGTCGGCACAGCTCATTCAGAGCCCGACCGGGGTTGAGATCGCCCCGCGAGTGGTCGACGTCGAGAAAGACGAGCCGCTCAAGGCCGAGCTCGAGGCGTTCATTGCCGCCTGCCGCGGCGGCAAGAGTCAGATTGTCAGCGGCCGTACCGGCGCTGCCGCTCTGGCGGCCGCGATCACCGTGCGGGAGTGTGTCGAGAGTCGTTAGATCATCGCCCGTAATAGAACGCATTCTGGGGGTTTCAATGAGACCGCATTTCCAGCAGCTCGACGAGGACCTGGCCGATCGGATCATCACCGAGGCAAAGACCGTACTCGCCGAGGTTGGCGTCGACATCGGCGATGATCAAACGAGGGGCTTCCTCGCAGATCACGGCGCCGGTGTAGACGGCGACGATGGCCGGGTACGAATCAGCGACACCATGGTGGAGGCCGCGCTTGACACCACACCACTATCCTTCTCTCTTTATGATGTGCTCGGTGAGGAGACTCACGCGTTCGAGGGCAATCGGACCCACTTCACACCGGGTTCCGCGGCCATCAACATCCTCGACCGTTCGTCGGGTGAAATCCGTTCCGCCGTCACCCGTGATCTGGTGGCACTCGCCAAGTTGGTGAGTGGGCTGCCACGGTATGACGCCCAGAGCACGGCGCTGGTGAGCTCCGACGTGCCTGAGGCCATCTCGGACAGCTACCGGCTTTTCCTCGGATTGCTGAACTGCGAGAAACCCGCAGTCACCGGCGCTTTCACGATCGAGGGCTTCGCGGTGATTCGCGATCTGTTGCTCGCAGTGCGCGGCTCTGCAGAAGAACTGGCGGCGCGCCCGGTGGCGATGCTCACCTGTTGTCCGACCGCGCCGCTGCGGTGGACCGATGAGGGCAGCCGCAACTTGATGGACTGCGCCCGCCTCCGCATTCCGGTCGAGATCATTCCGGTGCCGTTGACCGGCTTCATGGCACCGGTGACTCTCGTCGGCACCCTGATCCAGCACACCGCCGAGGTCCTCTCGGGGGTGGTCATCGCCCAGCTTGTCCAGCCCGGCACCCCGCTCCTCTTTGGCGGCTCCCCGGCGATCTTCGATCTGCGCTACGAGACGACCCCCATGGGTGCGATTGAAACCACGATGCTGACCTGTGCGGCGGCCGAGATCGGTAAACGTCTCGGGATGCCGACCCAGGGCTACATCTCGTTGTCAGACTCCAAGGCCCTCGACGCCCAGGCCGGGCTCGAGACCGGGATCGGTGCAACCCTGGCGGCCCTGACCGGGATCGACAACGTCTCCGGCCCCGGCATGCTCGATTTCGAGAGCTGTCAGAGTCTGGAGAAACTGGTCGTTGACCACGAGATCTGCCTCATGACGGACCGCCTCACTGCCGGTATCGAGCCGCGTGAGGACTTTCCATCTCGGGCTCTCTTTGAAGAGCTCCTGGCCGAGAAGCACCTGATGATCGCCGACCACACCCGACGTCACCTGCGATCGGAGCTCAACTGCCCCGGCCCCGTCATCGACCGGACGAGCCGGGCGCGGTGGCTGGAGGAGGGAGCCGCGACCCTCGGCGAGCGGGCCGCCGGCGAGGTCGATCGGATCATCGGCGAATTCACCCCGAGCCGCATTGGTGACGACGTACGCCGGCAGCTCGAGGAGGTCATGATCGCCGCCGCCCGCGCCAACGGCATGGACGCCCTGCCGGAGAGATAGATCGGATTTACCGCCAAGACGCCAAGAACACCAAGGCCACCCAACCGCCGGTTTAACGCAGATGCGCAAAGACGCAGAGGGCCTTCTCACCGGCGACAGGCGATCATTGATCGCCTGTCTCGTTCTGCCTCCAAAAAGCGGAGTTGCCTCACGGGTTCAGCGGTCGCCCCTTTGCGCCTCTGCGTCTTTGCGAGGTTGGGGGGGTGGGTTGCTCTTCGTTTTGTTGTGCGCGGGCGGAAGGGCTTGGTGTCTTGGTGGTGAAAAGGAGAATCAGTCTTTTCCGGCGAGCTGGGAGCGCTCCACCGGTGGAAGATCGCCCCACGCCGCGGCCAACCAGGTCACTCCCTCGAGGAATGCATTGGCACGATCGGTCTTTGGGCAGACCGAGCGCACCAACCTCCAGAAGGACGGCGAATGATCGAGGTGAAAGGTGTGCGCCAGCTCGTGCGCAACCACGGCCTCCAGCACCCAGGGTGGCATCTGTCGGAGAGCGGCGTTGAGTCGAACGATCCCGGTTTCACGACTGTAACTGCCCCACTGGGCCGTCTGGTTGGTGACAAAGCGAACCTCGACGACTGCGGGAGGGTCGGGAAAGCGGGCGGCCACCTTGCGCGCGATCGCTGCGGCGCCTCCATCCGAGTTCAGCGCGTCTGCCCTGCTGCGGCGCACCAACTGCCGCGCGAGCTGGAAGATCGTCTCCTCGAGCTCTGCCACCGGCACTCGATGCGGCGCGCTGACCGACAGGGTCTTCCCGTGCAACCGGGCATTGATGTTCTTGACGCGTTTCCGGACAACCTTCAGAACGAGAGTGATGCCATCGACGTCCAGGGTTCGCATTCCGTTTGCCATGGACAGCATGCTACCTGAACGCGTTACACTCACGGCGGAGCAAAGGTGAAACCCGCACACCGCAGCACACGACCATTTGGACTCGCGGTTGTCCTCATTATCACGGTTTTCGTGGTCGCCGCACCTGCCTGGGCGGACTACTGGTACGAGCACTATGCCCGGGCGGAAACGGCACTCGACAACGGTAACTGGGGCAAGGCCATCGAGGAATTGCAACAGGCGCTCGAACGAAAGGGCGACTCCGGCGCGCGGGTGCGGTCCTACGGCATGAAGGTGGTCGCCTATTTCCCATACCTCAAGCTCGGTATCGCTTATTACCACCTCGGACAACCCGACGCCGCCCTGCAGGCTTTTCAGACCGAGGAACAACTTGGAGCGATCCAGGGATCGGCGTCCGATCTCGCAGAGCTCGAGCGCTACCGCAGCCTGGCCCTCGATGCGCGTTCAGAAGCGGTGGAGGCCGAAGGCGAACGGATCGCGCAAATTGTCCGTGAAAGCCTTCGCAATGCCGAGATCTTCGAACGACAGGGTCGGCTGCCGGAAGCGATGGAGGCGCTCGGCGAGGGCCTCGCCGTCGACCCCGAGAATCCTGATGCGGTCGCCAAGATGGATGAGCTGCGGACCGAGGTCGTCCGGTTGGAACGAGAACGGCTCGACGCCACCCGGGCAGCGGATTTCGTCAGTCGCGGCAGGTCCCTTCTTGACGAGGGGAATTACGCCGAGGCCTCGAGTCTCTTTCGCCAAGCACTCGAGATCCGCCCGAATACTGAGGCCCAACGGCTCTTCGATCGCGCGCAGGCCGGGCTCCTGGCGGAGATCCACGCCGAGGAGGACGCCGAGGCCCGACAGGCCGCGATCGCCGCTGGTCTGACCCGGGCCCGCGAGTTGGAAGGCGCCGGGCGTTTTGCCGAGGCCCTCGATCGTCTCCAGCCGGTACTGGCCGCCGATCCTCAGAACCGGGATGCCGCAGCGCTTCAGCAAAGGATCCTTGAACGGCAGCAGGATTCCGCGGTCCGCGAGGCGCTCGGACGGGCACTCGAAGAAGCAGAGGCCGCGGTCGAGGCCGGCCATTTCGAGGGGGCGATCTCCGCCGCCAACCGCGCTCTCGCCCTCGATCCGGGTAATACAGAAGCTCTCGAACACATCCGAGTCTCCTACGGTCAGATCAGTCGCCGGCTCCTCGGCTCCCGGAGCGTTGAGAACCTCCCACCGGCCATTAGCTTCGCCGATTTCAGGAGTGACCGGGCCGACGGGACTCGAGCTCAGCTGGTTCGGAGCCCGGACTTCCGCTTGAGCGGCGTCGTCATCGACACCTCACCGGTCGATGTCCGTTTCCGCGGTCCGGCGGATCGTGAAATCGAGGGCAGCAGCACGAGCCAGCCGATGGGTGAGATCTACATCACCGAGTTCAGTCTCGACGATCAGCTGGTCGATGGTCCCTCGACCTATCAACTGGTGGCGACCGACAACGCCGGGTTGACCACGAGCGCCGAGTATACGGTGGTCTATACCATCCCGTTTTATCGCGCGCTCTGGTTCCAGCTGGCTGTCGCCTTGGTTCCGATCGCCGTCTTCTCCGGCGTGTGGGCGCATCGGTCGCGGCGAAGGCGTCAGCTGATGAAACGCCGTTTCAACCCCTACATCGCCGGCGCCCCGGTGCTTGACACCGAGATGTTCTTCGGTCGGGAGCCGCTCATCGAACGCATCCTGCAGACCATCCATAACAACAGCCTTCTGCTTTACGGCGAGCGGAGGATCGGCAAGACCTCGCTCCAGCACCATCTCAGGCGACGGCTCCTGGAGCTTGATGATCCCAATTACGAGTTCTTCCCGGTCTACGTCGATCTCCAGGGGACCCCCGAATCCCAGTTCTTTGCCACCCTCTCCGAGGACGTCTTCCATGAGCTCGATCCGCTCCTGGGAGGAATGCGGCCCGGAGAGGGTCTCGACCCCGATGTTGATTACGGCTATCGCGAGTTGGTGGCAGACCTCCGCCGGGTCCTCAAAATCCTCGAGAAAAGAACCTCGAAGCAGGTCAAGCTGGTGCTGTTGATCGACGAGGTCGATGAGCTCAACGCCTACGATCCGAGGATCAACCAGCGGCTTCGGAGCCTGTTCATGAAGAGCTTCGCCGAGAACCTGGTGGCGGTGGTCTCGGGAGTCGAGATCCGCAAGCAGTGGGACAAAGAGGGCAGCCCCTGGTACAACTTCTTCGAGGAGATCGAGGTTCCGCCGATTGAGCGGGATGATGCCGTAGAGTTGATTACGCGGCCCATCGGTGGTGTCTTCAAGATTGACGACGAGGTTATCGATCGCATGATCGAGCTCACCGAACGCAAGCCCTATCACCTCCAGCGACTCTGCGTCGCACTCGTTAATCGGATGTACGAACAGGGGCGTCGGGAAATCACCGCCCAAGACGTCGACGAGGTGGCCGCAGGCAGCGCCTAAGCCCCTTCCGGGTCAACTCCCTCAGGAGGGACCGGTGAGTCGCACATCACCTGCGGTCTGAGCCCCCATTGGGGAAAAGCCTCAACAGACCCTCATCTCGTCCTCAGGAATCCATCAAGCAAGGCCTTTCTCGAAAAGCGACATTCGGAGCCGAGGAGGAATGTCATGCACCAGATCCTGAAGTCCTTCACGGTTACCTGCTTACTCATCATGATGGGCGCGTCGGCTTCAGCCCAGCGGCAGTGGACCGTCACCGGCCAGGAGGTTCCCGGGTTCGCCGGCATCGACGAAATGATCCGCGACCAGATGATGCGGCACGACATCAGCGCGTCGTCGGTGGCGATCACCAAGAACGGCCGTCTGGTCTACGCCCGTGGTTACACCTGGGACCAGCCTGATGTCGCGCCGGTGCAGCCGACCTCGCTCTTCCGCACAGGCTCGATCGCCAAGTCGATCACATCGATCGCCATCCATCAGCTTATCGAGGACGGGCTCCTCAGCTACGACACTCGGGTGGCGGACACTCTTGGGTTGCGGCCCCGGTCGGGAAAGTCCGCAGACCCCTGGCTCGAACTGGTCACGGTCGATCACCTGCTGACCCACACCGTCGGTTGGGACAAGTACGACGGTGGTATCGACCCGATGGTCTTCCGGGACCTGTGGGTGGCGCTGTCGCTCGGCATCCTGCCACCCCCCACCCGCCACGAGATCGCCACCTTCATGACCGGCGAGCCCTTTCAGTTCTACCCCGGCACCCGCTGGGCCTACTGTAATTTTGGTTACCTCCTACTGCAGATGCTGGCCGAACAGGTCACCGGCCTCGATTTTCCCGAGTACATCAACGACAACATCTTTCGCTCGGTGGGCGTTGGACGCGCACGGATGGCCCATTCTCCCCGCGCCGACCTCGCACCGACCGAGCGCGTCTACGTCGGCGACTACGAGGGCGACCCGTATGCGATGGGATGGGAAAACGCCTACGCCGCCGGCGGCATGGTGCTGTCGGCGCCCGACCTGGCACGGCTCTACACGGCGCTCTTCGACGATCCGGACGCCTCCGGTTTGCTGCGCAGCGACACCATCGACTCGATGCTCTCGCTCCCCTTTGAGGCTTCCCGCGAAATGGGCTACGGACGCGGATGGATTTTCGAGAAGTTCTTCGTTGATTCGGGCCACACCATCGGCTGGCTGACCGATCCGAACGACGGCCTCGAGGTGTACGCGCACGGAGGCGGCGGTCCGGGCGTGCACGCGATCGCCCTGTGGCGAACGGACGGTATCGGTTTCTTTTGGCTGAGCAACAAGGACCCGCTGATAGACGACTTCGACGATTTTCCGGAGATCCACAGCTGGCCACAACACGACCTCTGGCAGTCGGTGGGCATCTCACGCGAGGCGGTGGGTTCGGCACCGGTCGAGTCCTGGGTCCCCGCCGTGGCCCACACCGCCGGCGTGGGTGACAGCATCTGGCGCTCCGACGTCGGTCTGCTCAACCGCTCGATGCGAACCAACGCCGTCCGTCTCAGGTACTACCGCGGCTGGGAGGTTCTCGAACGCGAGCTCGAGCTGGCGCCCGGTGAATCGCGCCTTATTCCAGATGCCGTCGATTGGTTCGGCAGCCGCGGGTCGGGACCCCTCGAGGTTTTCTCGTCGGAGGCCCTGACCACCACCTCGAGGACCTTCAACCAGTCTTCAGCAGGATCCTTCGGACAGTCTCTCGACGGTGTCACCGCCACCGGCGGTCTCGAGTCCGGAGAATCGGTGGTGCTGATGCAGCTCCGCGAGGATGACAGCGCACGGACCAACATCGGCATCCTCAACCAGTGGCGGGGGTTTGCCCGGGTCAAGGTCGAGCTCTACGACCACGACGGATCGCTCGTGATCGCGGACACATGGACCATCCCCCCGCTCCACACGGTCCAGCTCAACCGCCCCTTCCGGACATTCGGCGGTGCCGTCCATATCGAGTCGGGGTATGCGGTCCTCACAGTGCGTTCCGGTCAGGATATCTATGTCTACGGGTCGGTCATCGACAACGCCACCGACGACCCCACCGCGATTCCCATGAAGCGTGGAGACGGCGCCCACAGCCAGTGGATCGCCGCCGCCGCCCACAGCAGTGGAGCCCACGACAGCGTGTGGCGGACCGACCTCTCTTTGCTCAACCTTTCCGGCGGCCCGGCGACGGCCGAGATCATCTTCCGTCGCGGTGACGGCGCGACGGCCGTGCTCCCCGTCAACGTCCTCGATGGCCGGCAGATCCTCCTCGGCGACGTCGTGGCACAGCTGGGCATGGCCGGTTCGGGATCGATCGAGATCCACTCCGATCAACCACTGCTGGCGAGCTCCCGCACGTTCAATGCGGGGGTGGACGGCACCTTCGGCCTTTTCCTCGGTGGTGTTTCGGCGGAGGCCGCGGCCGACAGCGGTGACACGGTATGGCTCTCCCAGCTTCGCCAGGACCAGGCGTTCCGCACCAATATCGGGCTCCTCAACAGCGGCGGTGTCGAAGCCCGCGTTCGGATCTTCCTGTACGACGAATCCGGAATCGAACTTGTTTCCAGATGGAGAACGCTCGAACCGCACGCCTGGATGCAACTCCAGGAGCCGTTCTCCCGCCTCGCCGGGCGCACCGACATCGACGCGGGGTATGCACGGCTCAAGGTTGACTCGGGTGACGGAGTCATCGCCTACGCATCGGTGATCGACAACGCCACCAACGACGGCACAGCCATCGCCATGAAGAGGTAGGACGAATTGCACCGGAAGAAAAAGGACGAAGGGAGGCCCGCGATGGATACGGGGGAACATGCGCGTATCTCGCGATTCTCAGGCACCGGCGAACCACGATCGGGCGATGTCGCGATCACAGTACTGACCGCATTGATTCTCCTCATCGTCCTGGTTGTTGTCGCTGTGCTGTGAGGGGTCTCTCAGAAGCTATAGATCGCCGACAGCGAAAAGGTGTCGACGAGATCCGAAAAATCGGCCGCGAGATCGATCTGGAACGACGTGAAGGCGAGCCCCAGGCCGACCGCCACATGGACCTCGTCCTTCCCGGATTGAAACAGCGCCCGGTGACTGGGGTCGTCGGGGTGTGTACTGCGAAAGCGATGGTCAGGGTCGAGCCACACGCCGGTGCGGATGGCAAGAACCGGTTTGAGATCGAGAAAGGCGTACTCCGCTCCGAGGCGAAATTCGTTGCCGTCATCGGCAGCCAGGTGGACCTCCAAATCAAGATCAAGGTCGAGAGTTTCAATCACCACGGGATCAAAGCTCGAGAAGATAGAAGAGTATTCGACGCGGTCCCATTCGAAGCCGACCGCGAGTCTGCCGTCGCGCGATCTGAAGGCGACGCCGAGCCCGTAGACATCCGGGAATTGCATCGGTGATTCAACGATCAGAATCGTTTCACCCGGCGTGAACGCGGGATCCAGGAATTCCGGTGCGAGAGGTCCACCCGTGACGTCGTACGCCAACCTGAACTCTGGCCCCTGGCGATAGAAGGCACCGAGGCTCAAGCGCTCTGCGAAGCGCCACAGGAGGCCCGCGCTCGGGCCCCAATCCGAGTCGTCGATCGCCATGCTCCCGTTGGCGAGCTGGCTCGCGGGCAGGTAGGAGGTCGGACCGAAGGCGCCCTGCAATGTGTCGATATCGTCCGGAAGGGACCACTCGAAGGGAGCGTCGAGCCGGCCCTTGAAGTGGACGATGCCGAGACCGAAGCTGAAGCGATCACTGAATCGGTAGGCGCCGGCGGCGCCGTAACTGACGATGTCGAGCTCGGTCGACCACCTGCGGTCGTAGGCACGAGGAGTCTCCCATCCCGGGAAGAGCCCCTGGGTCGCCGTCTGGGCGCGGAAGTTCGCCAGCTGGTGCCGGTAGAAAGCGAACGACCACCGCCCCTTCGGGTAGACGAACGAGAGGAACGACAGCCCGCTCAGCTGCTCCCTCGAGACGGCTGTGCGCAGGCCGTCAATGGTGTCGAGCCCGATACCGGTGGGTTCGCCCTCGTACCTCCCTCCGATGATGTACGGCGTCGAGAAACTCCAGTGGCGGATTTCTGCCGAAACCTCGGGTGACACGAGCTGCACCAGGCCGGCAGGGTTGGCGAAGGCCGCGGTTGCGTCGTCGGCGAGGGCGGCAAAGGCGCCGCCGAGGCCGAGGCTTCGTGCGCCCGGGTTCGAGAAGCTGAACTCGAAGGTGGAGGGGGTCTCCTGAGGAAAAGCAATCGCGGGCACGACGATCACCGCGACGAAAACCAAGGGAATGATTCGTTGTGCTTTCATGCTTTGATCCGCGTCGTTTTCACTGACTGCAGGATTCCCAACCGGAATCGTAGCACGGGGAAAACCCTCATCAGATCCTCATCCCATCCTCAAGCACCATATGAGTCCACACCGTAGCTTGATAATGAGAGGAGAAGTCAAATCACCTCTGTCCGAACCTCCGCACGGGCTTTTGTCCGCCTCATACGCCGTTTCGGGAGAAGGGCTCGTGACGAGGGCTCACCGAGTCTCTCAGCGGCTGATTGTCTCGTGATGGAGCAACGTGAGCAGTTAATCCGACGCATCCTGAGCTCGATCCACAACAACAGCATTCTTTTGAGCGGCGAACCTGGGTGTGGAAAGTCCTCGATTCTCCTGCACCTCAAGGGTCGCCTCATGGCCGGCTCGGACCCGGTCGTGGATTTCTACCCCGTCTACATCGACCTGCGCGCGGTGCCTGAGGAGCTCCTATTCGCTACGGTCGCAGACGCCGTGTTGGGCCAGCTCACATTCGCCCCGCCGAGCAAAGTCTTACATTTCGGCTCCGACTACAGTCATCGCGACCTCGCCAACGACCTCCGTGGCGTGATCCTCGCGCTGCGGGCGCGCGACCTCAAGCCCGCCCGTTTGGTTTTACTGGTCGACGGCATCGACGCGCTCAACCACTACGACCCGCGGACGACCCAGAGGGTCCGAAGCCTCTTCATGGCGAGCCTCGCCGAAAGCCTGGTGATGGTGGCGTCGGCTATTCAAATCGACCGGCATTGGGAACAGGAGGGAAGCCCCTGGTACAACTTCTTCGAGGAAATCGAACTCGTACCGGCCCGCGTGAATAGAAGCGCCCAGGATAGAATGCCTCGTGATGAATAGCCCGGATACACCGGAACGGCCCTCTCCAGCCGATTTCTGGCTTGCCGGATGGCTCGTCCAACCGAGTCTCAACCGACTTTCGTTCAACGATCAGGTCATCCACATCGAACCCAAGCTGATGGATGTCCTGGTCTATCTGGCGGACAACGCCGGCCGGGTCATGTCGAAGATCGACATCAGCGATGCCGTATGGCCCGATCTCTTCATCACCGAGTCGGTAATCACCCGCTCGATCGCAGGCCTGCGTCGCGCGTTCGGCGACGACGCCAAGGACCCCACATTCATCGAGACCATCTCGAAACGCGGTTATCGTCTGATCGCCGCGGTCGAACGAACGCCAGCCGGAGACGAACGTTCGTCTCCCCTTCAACGTCCAGGACACCAGCAGACTGTCAACCTCGGGAAAACGACCGTTCCATTTGTCGTCGGACAATGGGTGCGCCGAGAGAACTTCTACGGCCGGGGGGCCGTCATCAACGAGGTTCTCTCAGGGAACCGCAACTGGTTGTGGCTTCTCGGCACCCGCAGGATCGGCAAGACCTCCGTCCTCAAACAGCTCGAATACCTCGCCCTGGACTCCCCCGATCTCGGCTTCCTGCCGGTCTTCTGGGATCTCCAGGGCGCTGACCGGCCGGAGGAGCTCCACCTCGACTTCGCCGACGCACTGCTCGATGCCGAGGGGCGCCTCGAAGAGGCCGGTGTTCCCCTGGCGGAGGTTCGTACCGATGATTGCTTCGAATCGCTGGGACGTCTGCGGCGCAGATTGTTCACGAAAAACCTTCGGCTGTTGCTCCTCTGTGACGAGGTCGAGGAGCTGATCCAGCTCAATCGACAGGATCCATCCATCCTCCGAAAGCTTCGTCGAGCACTGCACTCGCGGGACGGCATCCGATCGGTGCTGGCGTCGAGCAGCAAGCTCTGGCAGCTCGCGCAAACCAACGAGGACACCTCACCATTTCTCGATGGGTTCACGCCACCGCTTGCCATCGGTTCCCTCGACGACGACGAGGCTCGGCAGCTTATCCGCCAGACCCAACTCCCGGAGGCAACACACCCGAGCTTCAGCGACGACGAGGTCGAGCGAATCCGTCGCCAATGCGGCAACCATCCCTACCAGATCCAGCTCCTCTGTCGCAGGGCCCTCGACCTGAAAGATCTCGACGACGCCATCGAAGACGTGGCGCACGACCGGGCGGTCAGCTTCTTCTTCTCGGTCGACTACGAGCTGCGCAGCGAGGTGGAACGGACCATCCTTCGGTTTCTCGCCGATCAGCCCGGAGCGTCACCGGCGGAGATCGGCCGCCACACTCAGGAACTGTCCGATGCCATCACGATCAGTCTGTCGGCTCTCTACGAACTGGGCATCGTGAGCAGGGATCGCGACGGCCGGTACGAGATCGCAAGTCTGTTTCTGCGTCGATGGTTGGTGGACGGAGCGGCCATACCACCAAACGATGCTGAAGACGTTTCTTAGCCAGGAATTGGTTGGACACAGCAGTTTCCGAGAGATAGGATCCTGAAATCATCACGAACATCGGAGGTCAGCTGTGCGCACCCATCACCTGGTTTCGCCACTCCTCATCGGCACGACTGTATTGGCACTGGCGGCGTTGATGGCCGTTTCGACCTTCGCCAGAGCCGAAGACGACGATCAGCCGAAAAAACTCCTGATCCGGTGCGACGATGTCGGCATGTCGCACACCGTCAATATGGCGGTGCGCGAGCTCATCGAGACCGGGGTGCCGTTCTCGACCTCGGTGATGATCGCCTGTCCCTGGTACCTCGAAGCGGTCGAGATCCTCAAGACCAACCCGCAGATCGGCGTCGGTATCCACCTCACCCTCAACTCCGAGTGGCAGCACTACAAGTGGGGGCCGGTGCTCGGGGCTGCGACGGTGCCGTCGCTGGTCAACGCCAACGGCCACTTCTACGCTTCGGAGGCCGAGTTCGCTGCCGCAAAGGTGGATCTTGGCGAGGTCGAGATGGAGCTGCGCGCCCAGATCGAACGTGCCCTCAGAGCCGGCGTCCGCGTGGACTACCTCGATTACCACATGTTGACTGCGGTCTCGACCCCCGAGCTGCGGGCCATCGTCGAGCGGCTCGCCGACGAGTACCGTCTCGGGCTCTCCCGCTACTTCGGCGAGGCGTCGGTGTCGATATGGGACGCCGACCCGGAAGACAAGCTGTCAAGCCTGCTCGACCATGTTCGCAACGCCCAGCCAGGACTCAATCTTCTGGTGATCCACCTCGGGATGGAAACCCCCGAAATGTCGGCGATGGTGGACATGAACAATCAGGCGGATCCCTACCGGGTCGCTATCCACCGCCAGGCGGAGCTCGACGCCATCACCTCACCGGCATTTCGCGCAGCGATCGAGGAGGCCGGAATCGAGCTCGTCACCTACAAGGAAGTTGTTTCAGAGATGGGTCTCGAGTCGATGAACCCGCCCGAGAACCTGACCAGCTACTCTTCAAGTTTCGTTGAAGAAGATTGATCCGTACCAAGCCAATAGATGCAGGTTAAGGGTAAAGAGTTAAGAGTTAAGCCCACCCATCCCACCGCCACTTTCTCTTCACCCTTAACCCTTTACTCTTCACTCTTGACCTCGCTAGCGAGCTTCAGCATCTCGCTGCCGGCAAGAAGGAAGGCGCCGGTGCCGTACTCCATGCTGTCCTCGGCGGTGACCGAGCGCGGGTCGTAGCCGATCTGCTGCACCCAACCGAGCCGTCCGTCCGGTTGGAGGGCCCAGATCAGACCCTCCCAACCCCGGTAGACTGCAAGCAAGAACGAATCGGCGTCCAGCACATCGTTGTTGACGCCCCACGCCAGCCCAAAGGTGAAAAAGCCGCTGCCGCTCGACTCCGGGATCGGAAACTCCTCTGGATCGAGGAGGCTCGACCGCCACAGCCCGTCGTCGCCCTGGACGGCGACGAGGGCCGCGGCCATCTCGCGGAAGAGCTCAACGTAGCGCGGGCGATCCGGATAGTCGTCCGGCATGTGTTCGAGAACCAGCGCGAGGCTGGCGAACACCCAGCCATTGCCGCGCGACCAAAACACCTTTTGCCCATGCGTCGTCCGCGGCCCGGAGCCATTCTCCTGGATGACATACCGGCCATCGCGATACCAGAGGTGCTCCGCCGGATCATAGAGGTAGTCGTAGGTCTGCCACCACATGCTGTTCATGAGGTCGAGGTACCTGAGGTCATGGGTCGCCTCGGCAATCAGAGCCATGGTCGGCGGCGCCATGAAGAGGGCGTCGCACCACGACCAGTTGTCGTCCTCGTTCCACCCCACTTCAGGCCCAGGTCGCGGCTCCGCAATCATCTCGTCGAAATTGGCGACGATCGCGTCGATCATCCGCTTTTGGTGTTTGATGAGGAAGATCCTGGCATAGGTCTGGGCAATGCACTGGTCGTCTGCATGGCGCTGTCGCGGTCCCGGTTTCCAGTTGTTGCGATCCGAGATCTCCATCGCCGCATTCAGGTACTTCGGGTTACCGGTTGCCTCGTAGGCGGCCATCACTCCGGAGAAAAAGGCTCCGCGCACCCATTCGGTATCGCTGACGTCCTGGAACCCCCCATCCGGTAACGGCGCCTTATAGACGATGTGGTCAATCTGCCAGTCGAACGCGCGCATCATCACGGTGTTGATGTACGAGCGGGAAAAGATCCGTTTTTCGCTTTTCACACCTTCCGCGGTTGTCTCCTCTGCAGGCGGGCGGTCGCAGCCAAGGGCCAGTGCGATGGCCAGCATTCCGAGAGCGAAACGGCCGACGTTCTTTGCTCGGTTCATCGAGCTTTCCCCTTTCGCACGCTCCACAGGATAACTCTTCGCGGCACCACCTAACCCACACCTCGTCCGTGGCCGGGATCGTGCGATCATGGCGTCGAACATTGCGTCCCAACAACGACCTTTCGAAACAGGGGAGGCGGAGCATGAACATCACCAGCCGTTACACACCGGCTCCAGGTCGCTACGACTCGATGATCTACAACCGATGCGGCCGCAGCGGTCTCAAGCTGCCGGCAGTATCGCTCGGGCTGTGGCACAACTTCGGAGGCGTCGACTCCCTGGAGAACGCCCGCGCCATGCTGCGACGCGCCTTCGACCTGGGAATCACTCATTTCGACCTCGCCAACAACTACGGTCCACCCTACGGCTCGGCGGAGGCGACATTTGGACGGCTTTTCGCGCACGACTGGCGGCCGTTCCGCGACGAGCTGATCATCTCCTCCAAGGCCGGCTGGGACATGTGGCCCGGACCCTACGGCAATTGGGGCTCGCGCAAGTACCTGGTGGCGAGCCTCGACCAGAGCCTCGCCCGCACAGGGCTCGATTACGTCGACATCTTCTACCACCACCGCCCTGACCTCGACACCCCGCTCGAGGAGACGATGGGCGCGCTCGACTTCATCGTCCGTTCGGGGCGCGCGCTCTACGCCGGCATCTCGATGTACCCGCCAGACCTCACGCGCAGAGCGGCCGAGATCCTGCGCTCGCTCGGGACCCCGTGTCTCATTCACCAGCCCAACTACAGCCTCTTCGATCGCTGGATCGAGGGCGAGCTGCTCGACGTGCTCTCCGAGGAAGGCATCGGCTGCATCGTGTTTTCGCCCCTCGCCCAGGGTCTTCTCACCGACAGGTACCTCGACGGTATCCCGGCAGGCTCGCGCGCTGCACGCGACGACAGCTACCTTTCAAGAGCCGAGGTGACCGACGAGGTCATGGCCACCGTCCGTCGGCTCAACGAGGTGGCATCGGCACGTGGCCAGCGCATGGCCCAGCTTGCTGTAGCCTGGGTCCTCCGCCAGCCGGGCGTCACCTCCGCTCTGATCGGCGCGAGTCGGCCGTCCCAGATCGAGGACGCCGTCGCCGCCCTCGAACATCTCGACTTCACGGCGGACGAGCTCACCACCCTCGATCGGATCCTCGCCGGCTAACCCGCATATCTCACCGGGTTTCGTTGCGAGGGCGGCGAGGTGCCGTGCCCAGTGGGGTTTTCGACCCGAGGGGCGCGGAGCGCGTACTTGCAGTACGTCGAGCACCCCGAGGCGAGAAAACACCGTTGGGTGCGGTGCATCAGCGCTCGCAGCAGGAAGTTGGTGAGATATGCGGGCTAAGCTCGACGACACTCACTCGCAGGGGAGGTCACCCTCGGCCGTCCCCTCCAGCCTGACATCGGCGAAACGCAGCGCGAGCGAGCCCTCGGTAGCGAGCAGGAACGGCGCCGTGATGTGGCTGAGATCTGCGCCGGAATCGCCGAAGTGACGCAGTCGGAGTTTCATCGTTTTCCATTCCCCGACGGGGCTTCGAGCCAGCGTTTCGGTGATGTCAACCCGGCCCTCGCAGCCCTCGCCGCACCGCATGGCCGCATAGACCGGCGCGCTCGGTGCCTCTTCCACCATCACGTCGAAGGCGAGCACCATGCAGTCTGAAGCCTCAGGAGTTAGATCCACCGCCGGCGCGGCTTCGAGATAGAGGATGGCGAGGTCGTACCCGGCCCAGCGGGCGGCGCGCGCGTCTTCCTGCAGCTCGCGATCGACCACGGTCACGACCAGATTGTCGCGGTCCCAGGTCGAGGTGATTCCACCGACCGTCTTCACTGCCCAATTACGCTCGTCACCGACGTACAAACGCCACGGCGCCACCGATCCGCCACGGAAGTAGACGGTGCGGCTCGTGTCCGGAATTGCTCCTCCAGGATCCTCCGGAAGATCGGCAAGGTCCGCGCTGTCGGCGTAGGTGAGTCCGAAGCCGTAGGCGAAGAGCGGATCGTAGCCTTCGTCTCCGAGATTGAGGGCCTCTTGCACCGCGGTCTTCGGCCACGAGTGGGCGAGCCGACCCTTGAAATCGTGATTGACGGCACCGTCGCCGGCGGCGAGGATCACCTCAGCCACCCCGTCCCCTTCTGAGCCCGGTAACCAAGCCGCCACGAATGCATCTGAGGCGTTGAGCTCAGGGTTGACCCACATCGGCCTGCCCGAAAGGAAGATCGAGACAACTGGGACTCCAGCAGCTTTCAATCGCTTCAACAACTCCAGATCGTCCGGTCGTGAAAAATCGTAGTCGAGGGTTTCGCGGTCACCCTGAAACTCTGCGTAAGGGTTCTCACCGAAGACAACGACAGCAACATCGGGCTTCGATCGGAACGAACCGTTCTCGGATAGGATGGCGGTGCCGCCGGCGCCTTCCACCACCGGCCTGATCCCATCCCAGATTGAAGATCCGCCCGGAAAGTCCTCGTTACTGGTGTCGGTGCCCTGCCAGGTGAGGGTCCAACCGCCGCACTGTTTACCAATGTTGTCGGCGCCATCGCCGGCCACCAGCACCGTCTGCGCCCGTTCGAGCGGCAGCAGCCCGCCGTTGTTCTTGAGCAGGACCAGCGACTCGCGCACCGCCTGACGCGCCACCGCCCGGTGATCCGGCGAGCCGAGGCGATCGGTCTTTCCGGCCAGGGGCCGGCTCGACGGCTTGCCCTTGTCGAAGAGGCCCGCGCGCATCTTGACCCGGAGGATGCGACGCACCGCGTCATCGAGGCGTTCCATCGGGATCTCACCAGCTTCCACCTGATCGATGGTGTTCGATCGAAGCGCCTTCCAATCCTCGGGCGCCATGAACATATCGACGCCGGCGTTGAAGGCCGCCGGACAGCTCGAGTTGCTGCAGCCCCCCACCTCGCCGTGTCCGTTCCAGTCGCCGACCACAAACCCGTTGAATCCCATTCGCCCCTTCAGCACGTCGGTGAGAAGCCCCTTGTTGGCGTGCATCTTGAGCCCCTGCCAGGAGGAAAAAGACGCCATCACGGTCTGCACGCCAGCCTCGAGCGCGGAGAAGTAACCGGCGCCGTGGATGTCGCGCAGCTCGGCCTCGGTCGAGAGGTTGTTCCCGCGGTCGACGCCGTTCGCGGTACCGCCGTCGCCGAGGAAATGCTTGGCACAGGCGACCACGTGATCTACACCCAGGAATGCCTCGCTTTTCGCATCTCCCTGAAGACCACTGATCATTGCGCCGGCATAAGCTCGGGCCACCTCCGGGTCCTCTGACCAGCTCTCGTAGGAACGTCCCCAACGGTCGTCACGGACCACCGCAACGGTGGGGCTGAAATCCCAGTCGAGGCCGGTAACAGCCATCTCGACCGCGGTCACCCGCCCGATCTCGTGGATCAGCTCCGGATTGCCGGTGGCGCCGAGACCGATGTTCTGCGGAAAGACCGTAGCACCGACGACGTTTGTATGGCCGTGAACTGCATCCGTTCCCCAGATCACCGGGATCGCAACACCACCGTCCGAAGTGTCCATCGATGCTTCCCAGAAGGCATCGGCCAGCGCCAGCCAGTCGCCGACCGACGCCCACTTCTTGTCAAAGGGCTGCACACCGCCGCCGTTGAGCACCGAGCCCAACCGGTATTTCCGGACGTCCTTCGGCTCGAGGTGGCGGATCTCGCCCTCGACGACCTGTCCCACTTTGTCCTCGATCGACATGCGGGCAAGGAGGTCGTCGATCCGCCCCTCGATTTCGGGATCTATGGCGACCGGACTTTCCATCGCGGGCCACACCTCTGGATGAACAATCGGGGGTTCCACGCCCCCGGCATTCTCCACAGCTTCGAACGACTGTCCACAACCCGAAAGCACTATCACTCCGAATCCAAGCCCAAGTGCGACAACCTCATTGAGAGTCATCCGGCCCCCCGCCTTCGATTACCGAAGATTCTAACCCGCAAAAAAATTCTCCGAGGGTTGACAAATGATACGAATCGTATTATAACTATTCGTACTATGGAGAATGACATCACCTTCTCGCCCCTTCGCCTTGCGATTCTCGGGTTGGTCGCGATGCACCCACAATCCGGTTACGACCTGAGAAAGGTCTTCGATACAACACCGATGGGCCACTTCAGCAGCAGCCCGGGCGCCATCTACCCGGCCCTCAAGAGCCTCGAAAAAAAGGGGTGGATACGCGGAGAGCCCGACAAGACAGAATCTCTCCGCCCCCGCCTCGTCTATTCGATCACCGAGGATGGAGACAACATCCTCCGCTCCGAGCTCGAGAAACCGGTCACCCATGAAGACCTGATCTGGCACTTCGATCTGGTCATGCTCCGCTTCGCTTTCATCGATCGCATCGGAAACGAGCAGGCGGTGCGTTTTCTCGGGGAATTTCGCGCCGAGTCCGAGGCCTATCTCGATCACCTCGAGGAAATCAGGGTCCAGATGCGAGAACAGATGTCGCCATGCGGGCGGCTCGCCCTCGAGCACGGCATCCAGGCCTTCCGCGGCAACGCCCTGTGGGCCAAGAAATCAATTGCCGAGCTCTCCAAGCTCGCAAAGAAATGAGGTTCGAAATGTCTCATGAAGCGCAAAGCCCCATCATCAGCTGGATGTGGAAGATTCCAGCAATCGCCGCCGCCTACTTCATTGGAGTCATGATCAGCGGCGCCGCCATCACCGCAGTCAAGATGCCGTGGCCGGTATTTCCCGGGTCGGCGAGCGAATCAGGAAATTTCATCCTCGAGCTGATCAGCTCCATATTCATGGCCGCCTGTCTCGCGCTGCTCGCCCGGGGGATCCGTGGATCACAGTTTTCGCGTTGGCTCATCCTCGCCGCCTTCACCTACGTCGCATTCGGTCTCAACAACCAGATCGAAGCGGCCATCTTCACGACCTACGGCGGCACCGCAACAATGCTCGTGTTTTTGATTCTGCCCTGTGCCTTCGGTGCCGCGGCAGCCGTTTGGCTCTTCAAACCCGAGCGAGCAAACGCATCTCTTGAGTCCGTCATCACCACCCAACCCGTGTCCAGGTGGTGGTGGCGGGCGGTCGTCGTGTGGCTTGCGTTTCCGGTGATCTACGTGTTCTTTGGAATGCTCGCCGCGCCGTTCGTGGTGCCCGTCTACGAGGCGCAGGACTTTGGTCTGACACTCCCCGGTTGGGGGACCATGCTCCCGGTGGCGCTGTGCAGAAGCGCGCTTTACCTCGCCGTCACAGTTCCGATACTCGTCACATGGGCGCGATCTCGGCGAAGCTTGTACTGGGCGCTTGCCGTAGGCTTTTTCGCCATGATGGGATTGATCGGACTCCTCAGCGTCACCTTCCTCCCGCCGGTTCTGCGAATCACCCACAGCATCGAGATCCTCGGCGACGCCCTGGTCTATGCGTGGCTCCTCTTGGCGTTGTTCGTGCCGAAGTCGAAGGTCGGGCGCGCAGAGCTGGTACCAAGTCATCAGTAACCAGTTCCCTCCGCGCAACCCCTCGGGCTCTCAAACTGATCACTGGTTACTGAGTGGCTCGTCGGGACTGGTTACTCGGACGCGAGGGTGGTTACACCTGGCGGTTCATCCGCACGATCCGGTCGGTGACATCGTCCTTCATGTTGCGCAGCAAGCTGAGCGTGTAGTCGGCAACGTTGAGGGATGGATCCTTGATCAACGGCGTCAGATCCATGGCAAAGCTCAAGCGCTCGTACTTGTCAACCTCGTGCGACTCGTAGAAAGTCGCGTTGGCGAGGTGCCGACCGTGAACTGCAAGGTCGTACCTCTTCCCACCCGAGATTTGTGAGTCGAAGACGCCGCACAGCGCCTCTGCGATATTGGCCCGGTCGTAGAGGCGGAGGATCTGTTTGTCGGAGTCAAACAGCCAGTCGAGACCGCGCCAAACCTCGCACCCGTAAACCTTTTGCGGGCGCTTGTCCTCCGGCAGGCTTCTGAGAGCGGCGATCGAACGCAGACAGCAGGCGACGTGAGTATCGTGTTTGTCGGCTGGGTTGTGGAGGTAGATCACCTCCGCGGTCGCCCCCTCAAAGATCGCCTTCAGGTACACGACCACGTCGTCGTTTGCTGCGTCTTTCACCGCCGCGCTCGGGAAGCCGAGCTGAATCTGGCATGCGTAGTCGCCGACCAACGCCGCCTTGCGCTGCTCGGCAACCCGAATCTTTCGAATCTCTTCGTTGGAGTACTTTTCGTAAGGGCCGCTCCTTGGGCTGCCGGCACCATCTGTGACGGTGACGCCGCTGAACCAGCGATCGGCTTGACGGAAACACTCGAGAATGCCGTGCATGGCCATGAACTCGATGTCGTCCTGGTGCGCGCCCACTGCCAGATGGGTGGTCTTGGCGAGGGCTTCCGCGACGGTTGAACCATCGGGGGCATAGACATCGGCATCAGAGTTTTTGAGCTGCATCCTTGATTCCCCTCAATAACCTCGGAGTCCTCCCTATATACACGCGAGAATCCGCCACTCCATCATAACGTGAGTCGAGTTGTACTTCAGTATTGGGGAGAAGAGGTAGTGGATGGGAGGATTGGCAGGCTGGCAGCGGCAATTGCCTGCCCATGCCGCTTGAATCTTTCATCCGGCGCCATCATCCGCAGGTGATCCGCGAGCTCCGGGAATTCGTCTCTCAACACCTCCGACGCGGTATCGATGATGACCTGACCGCCCGCACCCGAGGTCACCCGGCCGAGGGTCAGGAGATTTTCCATCTCGTACCAGCGGGCGAACCAGGCGACGGAGTATCCGAGGTAAACGCCGATGGACTCGTAAATCCGACGCGCTCGCTCGTCACCCCTGTTCATCAATCTCTGGACGTCGACCAACCGCTCGGCAAACGGCATCTCTTGCGGATGATCGAGACCGGCGGCCGGCGCCAACCGCGCAACCGCCTGTTGCGAGAAGTACTGCACCCCGCAACCGGCATCCCCCGACCACTCGTCGACCGGCGAATTATCGCGGTAGTCGACAGGGACAAACGCGAGCTCGTTGAGCTGTCCGGTGATGCGCCGATCGGCATCGCAAAACCCGGCGGCCAGACTGGTGCCCATGGCAAGGCCGAGAACTTTGCTGGTGTCAAAGGCGAGCGCTGCAGCCAGCGCGGTGACCTCGCCGTCGTTGACCACCTCGAAGGGCACATCGTTCATGTGGTGCCGGAGTTTTTTGAAGATCGGCCGGATCTCGCTTTCGAATTCGCCCTCTGCGATGCCCCGGAAGAGTGATCCGACGCGCGGTTCGCTGTCGATGTAGACGCCCGCAGCGCTGCCGCCAACGGCGTCGACGCGCGGCAGGTGGGCGGCGGCGCGTTCGAGCGAATCCATGATGCCGTCAAAGTGATATCGGGGGTCGGACTCGAAGTAGGGACTCCACGCAACCTCCTCGGAATGCACCACCTCACCATCGACCACGGCGGCGCATTTGCGGTCACTGCCGCCGAGATCGAAGCCGATGCGGCAGCCCTCGAGGTGGCCGCCGAGCTGGATCGCAGTCACCTTCTCCTCCGACACAAACTCGAAATCGCACGATGTGACCGTCATCGGTTCGAGAAAGATCCTCCTGCCGACGATATCGCAGTCGAAGGAGCGGCCGCCCCCCGGCATATAGAGGCCGGATACCGCCTTCGCCAGCTCCGGGTGGCCGCCGATCACGATGCCCGAACCTCCTTTCATCCACAGCAGGAGCTTGACGATACGCTCGACGTATTTGAGGTTGAGGGGGCTGTTCTCGTCCGTGTGCGGGAGGACCCGAGTCTGGTGGCGAAAAATCGTGCCGTCGGGCCGGGTCACGGCCACGACAAGCGGCGTGCTCCCCGGGTCAACCTCGGCCCACTCTTCGTAGGCCCGATTCCAGAGCAAGGCCGGGACGAAATCGGGATCGAGAACTGGCCGGTGCCTCGCTTCGACCGCCAACCCGTTCAATCGCTCGCCCTCCAGATCTTCGGCACCACCCATGCCAACCCGAGACCGGCGCCGAGAGTGGCCGAGAGACAAACGACACCCTGAAGGTGGTGGCCGTAGAGCAAAGCCCCGGTCCCGAAGAGGCCGGAGTAAACGAAGGTGCAGCCGAAGACCCAGCCGAGAAATGCCAACGACAGATTGTCCCGTGGACCATCCAGCTCCTCGGGGCCTATGACCTTTGCCCATCCGCGGCCTGCCGGCCGGATCTTGCGGTAGAAGCGGCGCAAGGTCTCGATGTCGGAAGGTTTGGTGAGGAAGGTCACCACCACCCACACGACGGTGGTCAGAGCAACCGACCACACGAGGGCGGCGTGGGACGAAAGGTCGAGCCCGGTCTTTCGGGCCACGAGCAGGGCCAGTGCAATCGTGAACGAGGACGCCATGGCGGCGATCTCGGACCACGCGTTGATCCGCCACCAGAACCAGCGTAGGAGGTAGATCAGACCGGTGCCGGCGCCGATCGATAGCAGGAGTTGGAAGGCCTCACCCGCGGTCGAGAGCAGGAAGACGGTCGCGCCGGACACCACCATCAGGACAGCGGTCATGATCCTCGACAGCCACACCAGGTGTCGCTCCGATGCGTCGGGTCTGAGAAATCGTCGGTAGAGGTCGTGCACCAGGTAGGAGCAGCCCCAGTTGAGGTGGGTCGACATGGTCGAGACGTAGGCCGACAGCAGCGACGCGACCAGGAGGCCGAGAAGGCCTGCCGGCAGCAGCGTCAGCATCGCCGGGTAGGCGAGATCGTTGCCGATGAGATTGTCGGACACGTGCGGCAGGGCGGTTTGGATGTCGTTCAGACTCGGGAAGACCAGCATCGAGCACAGCGCGACGACGATCCACGGCCACGGCCTGAGGGCGTAGTGGGCGATGTTGAACCACAGGGTAGCGGCCATCGCGTTCTTCTCGTCCTTGGCGGCCAGCATGCGCTGGGCGATGTAGCTGCCGCCGCCCGGCTCAGCACCTGGATACCACACGGACCACCACTGGATAGTGAGCGGGATGATCAGGACCGACAGTGTCAAACCCCAGTTCGAAAAGTCGGGCAATAGCCTCAAGGTCGAGGGGTCGATCTTGGCGACCAACCCGGCCAATCCACCCACCTCGGGCTGGGACAACGCCACGTAGGCGGCCGCAAAGACCCCTATCATGGCGATCACGAACTGCACCATGTCCGAAGCCAGCACCCCCCACAATCCCGAGATCGCCGAGAAGACGATGCAGATCAGGCCGCAGATGATCACCGTCTGCAGCCGGCTCCACCCGAGCATCACGTTGGCGATCTTGACCGCGGCCAGGGTTACCGAGGCCATAATGGCGCAGTTGAAGAAGAGCCCGAGATAGACTGCGCGAAAGCCGCGGACGAAGGCCGCCGAGCGGCCAGAGTAGCGCAGCTCGTAAAACTCGAGGTCGGTGAGCACTCCCGACCTCCGCCACATCCGGGCGTAGAAGAACACGGTCAGCATCCCGGTGAGAAGGAACGCCCACCACGCCCAGTTCTGTGACACGCCGCCGGTGCGCACGAAGTCGGTCACCAGATTCGGGGTGTCGGTCGAAAAGGTGGTGGCCACCATCGAGGTCCCGATCAGCCACCACGGCGCCGAGCGGCCCGAGGCGAAGAACTCCGCCGTTCCCGTGCTCGCGCGGCGAGCAAAGAAAACGGCCGGTGCGAAAGCGGCCGCCAGGCAGATGACAATCACGACCCAGTCGATCGAGGCAAGCTGCATATGACGGGACCCCTTCCGTTGGACGAATTCTAGCCCATTGCTGGCGCCTCCGCGCTGGGTGGGCGAGAATATGCGGGTGAATCCAGACACGGGGGAAGCCATGAAATACGCATCGTTTGCCGTCGTCCTTATGCTGTCGATTCCGGTCGCCGCGGTCGAGGGTCCCCCAACTCTCAACCTGATGCCCGTGCCGGCCCAGATCGAGTTCGGCGAGGCCGCCGTCGAGATCAGTCCGAATTTCTCGGTGACGATCGAAGGTGCCGGCGCCACACCACGTCTCCGCGGCGGTGTCCAGCGGATGTTGCGCCGGCTCTCGGACCGCTCCGCCATTTTCTTCGACAACTCCACCTTTCTTCAGCTCGAAGGGAGATCGATGGCATCGATGGTGGTAACAGCGGGTCGGGAGGGCGAGCTGTTTCTCGGTGAGGACGAGAGCTATCGGCTGACGATCACCACGGACGGCATCGCGTTGCAGGCGGCGACCGACATCGGCGCCCTCCGCGGTCTCGAGACATTCCTCCAGCTGCTGAGCCTCGACGAGCGCGGGGTGACCGTTCCAGAGATCGCCATATTCGACGAGCCGCGCTTCCCGTGGCGGGGCCTGATGATCGACGTGAGCCGCCACTTCATGCCCGTCGCGATGGTCAAGCGCAACCTCGACGGGATGGCTGCGGTCAAGCTCAACGTCCTCCATTGGCATCTGGTTGACGATCAGGGATTCCGGGTCGAGACGCTCGCCTGGCCGAAGCTGCACGAGCAGGCATCCGACGGCGATTACTACACCCGCGCCCAGATCCATGACGTCATCGATTACGCCGCCGACCGCGGCATCCGCGTGGTCCCCGAGTTCGATCTCCCGGGTCACGGCAGCGCCTGGCTCACCGCCTATCCCGAGCTCGGCAGCGCGCCCGGGCCGTACGAGATTGAACGCAGCTGGGGAATCTTCGACCCCACGATCATCCCCACCATCGAGAAGACCTACGAGTTTCTCGACGCCTTCTTCGCGGAGATGGCCGAGCTCTTCGACGACGAGTTCATCCACATCGGCGGCGACGAGAACAATGGCAAGGACTGGCTCGCCAATCCCGAGATCGTAGCTTTCATGGAAGAGCAGGGCTACGCGGGCCCGTTGACCTTGCAGCGCTATTTCAACGAGCGCGTTTTGGCCATCCTGACGAAGTACGGCAAGCGGATGATCGGATGGGACGAGATCTTCGAGGAAGGTCTGCCGAAGAACGTCGTCATCCAGTCGTGGCGCGGGCGGGAATCGCTCTTCGAGGCCGCCCGCCTTGGTTACTCCGGCATCCTCTCCAACGGCTACTACATCGACCTCATCCAGCCGACGGACTTCCACTATCTCAACGACCCACTGCCGGCTGACTCACCCGTTACGCCCGAGGAGGCTGCCAGGATCCTTGGCGGCGAGGCCACGATGTGGGCGGAGTACGTCTCGCCCGAGACCGTCGATTCCCGGATCTGGCCGCGCACCGCCGCCATCGCCGAGCGCTTCTGGTCCCCGGGCAGGGTCCGCGACCTCGAGGACATGTACCGGCGGATGGACCACATGAGCCTGACGCTCGAGGAGCTCGGTTTGCAGCACGAACGCAACCGGCCGATGATGCTGCGCCGGCTCTGCCAGTGCCGCAATGTGGCCGCCTTCGAGGTCCTGCTCGGCGCCATCGAGCCGGTCAAGGTCTACAACCGCGGCCGCCTTCGCGAGCACACCCAGTTCTCGCCCCTGACCCGGATGGTAGACGCGGCGTGGCCCGACGCTGGACCGGCGCGCGAGTTCAGGTGGGCGGTCGAACGCCTGATCGAATCCGACTTCATGGACGAGGACGATCTCGATGCCGTCCATACGGCCCTCGTCACGTGGCGGGACAACCATGCGGCCCTCGAGGCAACGCTTAAGACCTCACCGGCCCTGGCCGACATCGGACCGATGTCCATCGCCCTCACCGAGGTTTCGACGATCGGTCTCGAGGCCCTCGATCTGGCGAGCGCAGGCACCGCGGCGAAGCGAGACTGGCTCGATCTCCGGCTCGATAGCCTCGACAAGGCGCGAGAGTCCTACGGCCAGACCGAGCTGATGATCGTCGATCCGGTGGTGGATCTGGTGTGCGCGGTCTCATTGCCAGCGAGTCTGACGGCAGAGGGATGTCAGGAAAAGGACGCGGTAGCCGTGGGTGGGGATGATTGAGCAGGGGGCCGGGGAGCAGAGGAGAAAAAGAGGTGGAGGTTTTCATGAAGAGACGCATCGCATATTCAATTGTTATTTCGATGGTGTTGTTCTCGTGTTCAGTGGCAGGTGCGGGTGAGGCGGAGGAGGGGAGCGGGGACTGGTGGTACGTTCCGTACCCCGAGCCGTTCGACGCATCGAAGATCGAGACCACTCTGCAGTTCATCCACGTCGAGGGCAACCGCTTTGTCGACGAGGACGGCAACACGAGGATCTTTCAGGGGGTCAACATTTCCGATCCCGACAAGCTGGAAAAAAACGGCTACTGGAGCAAGGCCCACTTCCAGGTCATCAAGGACTGGGGAGCGAACCTCGTCCGCGTGCCGGTTCACCCGGTCGCCTGGAAGGGACGCGGTGAGGCCGAGTACTTCAATCTCCTCGACCAGGCGGTGACCTGGGCCTCTGAGCTCGGTCTCTACCTCAACATCGAGTGGCACAGCATGGGCAATCTCGAAACCGAGGTCTTCCAGCACCCCATGCACTACACCACCCGGCAGGAGACCTACAACTTCTGGCGTGATATCTCGTTTCGCTACGCCGGCATCCCGGCGGTCGCGTTCTACGAGCTCTTCAACGAGCCCACCACCTACAACGGCCGACTCGGGCGGATCAGCTGGGCCGAGTGGAAGGTCATCGTCGAGCAGATGATCGGCATCATCTTCGCCCACGACACCAGGGTCATCCCCCTGGTCGGGGGCTTCGACTGGGCCTACGAGCTGCGCAACGTTGGTGCAGATCCCATCGATTTCGAGGGCATCGGCTATGTCAGCCACCCTTACCCGATGAAGGCGCAGCAGCCGTGGGAGGTGAACTGGGAGAAGGATTTCGGCTATGTCGCCGACACCTACCCCCTGATGGCGGCCGAGATCGGCTTCATGGCCGCCGACCAGCCCGGCGCCCACATTCCGGTGATCGCGGACGAGGAGTACGGGCGGAGAATCCTGGCCTACTTCGAGAAGAAGGGGATCTCCTGGACCGCCTGGTGTTTCGACCCCGACTGGCCACCGCAGCTGATCTCCGATTGGGATTACACGCCGACGACGCAGGGAGCGTTTTTCAAGGCGTATATGTTAGGGGAGCAGTAGCGGTCGCTTGATTCAGCGCCCGAGACGGCTATGCGGAATGACGGCGAGACAGTTGTACGGGCTTGGGGCCTGCGACCTGAGGCTTGAGGTCGACAGCATCGATTTTATTGAGGCTCTTGAGCGATCTTCAAGCCCCAAGCCACAAGCCATGCGACTCATATAATCTGACTCGAGAAATCAACATGCCGGGGGATTGATGAGACAGTTGGGATTGACCGGCCTCGACCTGAGCATCATCGTCGTCTATCTGGTAGCGGTGACCGCCATCGGCTTTGCAATGCGACGCCGCGCCGCCAAGAGCGTGGAGTCCTACCTGCTCGGCGGCAAGGACATCCCCTGGTACATGCTGGGGCTGTCCAACGCCTCCGGGATGTTCGACATCTCGGGCACCATGTGGCTGGTCACCATCGGATTCGTTTACGGTTTGAAAAGCATCTGGCTGCCATGGCTGTGGCCGACCTTCAACCAGATCTTCCTTATGGTCTACCTGTCGGCGTGGCTCCGACGGTCGAACGTGACCACCGGCGCGCAGTGGATCGAGACCCGCTTTGGTACCGGGACAGGTGCCCGTCTGTCGCACACGGTGGTGGTGATCTTCGCGTTGATCGGCGGGCTCGGCTTCCTGGCCTACGGCTTCGTCGGCCTCGGCAAGTTCGTCGAGATCTTCCTCCCCTGGGAGGTCGTGCAGCCGCTTCTCGGGATCCACATCGCGCCCGAGTTCGTGCCTCACTTTTATGGCATCGTGTTCACCCTGGCGGCGGTCCTCTACACCATTCTCGGCGGCATGCGCAGCATCGTGTTGGCCGACGTACTGCAGTTCACGATCATGACCATCTCGGCGGTAGTGGTTGCTGTGATCGCCATGACCGCGCTCGCCCACACACCGCTGGTCGTGCCCGACGGCTGGATGAGTCCGTGGTTCGGTTGGGAGCTCGACCTCGATTGGTCCGGCATCATCGCAGAGGTGAGCCAAAAGATCTCCTCGGACCAATTCTCGCTCTTCACGGTCTTTTTCATGATGATGGTTTTCAAGGGAATCCTCGTCAGCGCCGCCGGCCCGGCGCCCAACTACGATATGCAGAAGATCCTCGCTACACGGTCGCCCCGCGAAGGGGCGCTGATGAGCGGCTTCGTGAGCCTCGTCCTGGCGCCGGCACGGTACCTGATGATCGCCGGATTCGTGGTTCTGGGGCTTCTGTTCTACGACCGGCTCGATCTGATCTCCGGAGGACAGCTCGACTTCGAACAGATTCTGCCGTCGGCCATCAACGAGTTCGTACCCGCGGGCTTTACCGGTGTCCTGCTTGCGGGCCTCGCCGCGGCCTTCGTCTCCACCTTCTCGGGGACCCTCAACGCGGCCCAGGCCTACGTGGTGAACGACCTCTACCACAAGTACATCGACCCCAAGGCCTCACACAAGCGCACGGTGATCGTCAACTACGCGAGTGGCTTACTCATTGTCGTCATCAGTATCGTCCTCGGCTTATTCGCCAAGAACGTCAACAACATGCTGCAGTGGATCGTGTCGGCTCTGTGGGGAGCCTATCTCTCCTCCAACGTGCTCAAGTGGTACTGGTGGCGGTTCAACGGCTACGGCTACTTCTGGGGCATGGTGGCGGGAATCATTCCGGCCCTCATCTTCCCGACCATCTGGTCCGAGATGCTGCCGCTCTATTACTTCCCGCACCTGATGGGGATCTCGCTGGTCGGATGTATTCTCGGCACCTATCTGACCAAAGCGACCGACAGGGAAACCTTGAAGGCCTTTTACCGCTCGGTGAGGCCATGGGGATTCTGGGGGCCGATCCAACTCGAGGTCGAGGCCGAGGACCCGGATTTCAGGCGCAACACGAACTTCAAACGCGACATGGTCAACGTGGTGGTCGGCACGATCTGGCAGACGGCGCTGGTGGCGATGCCGATCTACTTCGTGCTCATGCGATGGACGCCGGTCGCCGTCACGGCGGCGATTGTGGTCGTGACGATGATCTTCCTCAAGAAGAACTGGTACGACAAGCTGGAGAGGGAATGAAATGCGAAACCCTTCGCTCGGCCCTGTTCGACACTGCCCTGGCGGTGGTATGCGCCGGATGCTTCGCATCGTGCGCACCGAAGCCTGCGCCGCTGGTTTCGGCCCAGATCGGGTTCGTGACAGCTCGCGGCGACGGTCTCTTCGACGGCAAGGAAGAGTTTCGCTTTCTCTCGTTCAACGTTCCCAACCTCCATTACATCGAAGACGACCTCCGCTTCGCTCAGGCGATGCCGTTTCGATGGCCGGTTGAGTTCGAGGTCCGCGACGCCCTCGATTCGATCCGCCAGATGGGCGGCCGGGTGGTTCGCACCTACACCCTGTCGATACGCAAGGCGGACGACCCACCGGAGATGCCGCGTCATGTCCTCGGACCGGATAAGTTCGACGAACGGGCCTTCGAGGCCCTTGACATGGTGCTCGACGTCGCTCGAGCCAAGGGAATCCGAGTCATTATCCCGATGATTGACAATTGGTCCTGGTGGGGAGGGGTGACCGAGTACGCGAGCTTTCGAGGCAAAACCCGCAGCGCCTTCTGGTCGGACCCGCAGCTTGTCGAGGATTACAAGCACATGATTCGGTTCGTGCTCGAGCGCGTCAACACGCGCACCGGGGTGGCCTACAAGGACGACCCGACGATCCTCGCCTGGGAGACCGGCAACGAGCTCCACTGCCCGCACAGTTGGACCGCGGAGATTGCCGCCTTCATCAAGGAGATCGATCCCAATCACCTCGTGATCGACGGCCGGCACGAACAGGTTCTGCGCCGGGAGACGATCGATGATCCCAATATCGACCTTGTGCAGACCCACCATTACGAGAAGGACCCGCGTGAAATGATCGCCAACATCCGCCGCAGCGCGGCCCTGGCGCGCGGACGAAAGCCCTATCACGTCGGCGAGTTCGGCTTCCTGACCACAGCCGGCATGACGGCGGTGATGGACACCATCATCGATGAGGGCCTGGTCGGAGGATTCATGTGGTCGTTGCGCTTTCACAGCCAGGACGGCGGTTTCTACTGGCACTCGGAGCCGCACGGCGGAGATCTCTTCAAGGCGTACCATTGGCCCGGCTTCGCATCCGGTGAGGTCTATGACGAAGCCCGACTGCTGCGCGAGACCCGTCGCCGTGCGTTCTCGATCCGCGGCATCCGCGACCCGGAACGCGGGGTCCCCGCAGCGCCAGTCCTCATCAATGTCGGCTCCGGCGGACTCTTGTCCTGGCGCGGATCTGCGGGCGCGAATCTTTACGACATACAGAGGACGGAGTCTCTCGAGGACGCGTGGCGCACCGTCACAGCCGGAGTTTCCGACGCCGCCGTGCAATACCGTCCGCTGTACTCCGACCAGTCGGTGATCCCCGGCAGGAGCTACTGGTACCGAGTCGTGGCACGCAACGACGCCGGCCGTTCCGCGCCGTCGGAACCGTCCGGCCCGGTCACCATGACCCACCGCACGCTGGTCGACGAGCTCTGGAACGGCTCGCGGATGTTCTTCTCCGTCGGCTCACTCGAGTTCCGCAGCGACCGGGCGCGGAGATTCAAGGAGGACGCGCATGCGCTGACGGGCGGCAAGGGCTCGGCAGCGGTCTACCGGACCGACGGGCCGATCATCGGCGGCCGCATCTGGGCGTTCGCGGACACGGCTGATGAACACGTCACGTTCAGCGTCTCCGGCGACGGCGAGGATTTCTCGGTGATCAAACCCTACGTGGAGTCCATTTTGCCCGGCGACACCGCCACCTACGGCTACTGGCGGCCGGTCCGTTACCGCCTCGACGACCCGCCGATAGGGACACGGTTCCTGCGAATGGAGTTCGAAGGGGCCCCCGTGCGTATCACCCGCATCGAGCTCGAGTACGGTGAGTAGACGACGGTGAACGCCGCGACGCTCCGTGCCGAGATCGCATCGGAGCTCGAGGGTAACCTCCTCCCGTTCTGGCGCGAGCGAAGTGTTGACAACGCCCACGGCGGCTTCGTGGCCGAGATGGCCTCGGACGGCACTGTTCGCGAGGGCACTCCGCGCGGCCTGATCCTCAACTCCCGCCTGCTGTGGACCTTTGCGGCCCTGTATCGCCGTCTCGGCCAAGAACGCGATCTCGAGCTGGCTCGGCACGCATTCGATGTCCTCGAATCGGGCTTCCGCGACCGCGAGAACGGTGGCTATTTCTGGCAGGTCGACGTCGACGGGCGAGCTCTCGACCGCTCCAAGAAGATCTACGGCCAGGCCTTTTGCACCTATGCATTCAGCGAGTTCTCCCTGGCCACCGGGGAGCCCGAGCCGTTGGCGGCGGCGCGAGAGCTCTTCCACCTCATCGAGCGCCACGCGCACGACTCTGAAAATGGCGGCTACATCGAGGCCCGAGCCGCCGACTGGTCAGCGGCATCCGACCTGCGCCTCTCCGCCAAGGACATGGACACGGCCAAATCGATGAACACCCACCTCCACCTCCTCGAGGCCTACACCAATCTTTACCGCGCGTGGCCGGACTCAACAGTTGCGACGCGGCTCGATGAGCTCATCGGAATCTTCGGCCGACACATCATCACTCGCGATGCGGACGACCGCCACCTCCAGCACTTCTTTGACGAGGCGTGGAACCCGTGTTCCGACACCAGGATCTACGGCCACGATATCGAAGCCGCGTGGCTGCTCTCTGAGGCGACCGAGGTCCTTGGCGACAAGGAGCTGGAGGCGACCGTTCGTCTGTGGGCGATCGAGCTCGCACGGACGACCCTGGTGCAGGCCATCGATGCCGACGGCGGGCTCGCCTTTGAAGGCCGGGGCGGTGAGGTGGTCAACGCTGACCGCGATTGGTGGTGTCAAGCCGAAGCGGTGGTGGGATTCTGGCACGTCTTCGAACTCACCGGCGAGCCGGCCTTTGCCGACGCGGCGGTCCGGATATGGCGATTCATCGACCGTCATCTGGTAGATAGGAACCGGGGTGAATGGTTCTGGCGGGTTCGGGCCGACGGTACGGTGGACGAGAACGAGCCCAAGGTCTCGGAGTGGAAGGGGCCTTACCACACGGTGCGGATGTGCCTCGAGATGGCGCGGCGCCTCGGCGACAATGCGAACGGGGAGATGCCATGAAACAGCAGGAGTTCGACGAGCGGAGGCAACAGCTCTTTCGCGACTACGAGGAGCTGGTGACGCGACCCAACGAGCCGGTTGAGAAAAACAACGGGGTCATCCAGCGCTGGACGTACCCGGTGCTGACCGCCGACCACACGCCGCCATTTTGGCGCTATGATCTCGACCCGGCGACCAACTCGCATTTCATGGAGCGAATCGGTGTCAACGCAGTCTCCAACCCCGGCGCTATCGAGCTCGGCGGCACGTTCTGCCTGATGGCGCGGGTCGAGGGCGTCGACCGCAAGAGCTTTTTCGCAGTTGCCGAGAGCACGAGCGGCGTCGATGGTTTCCGCTTCCGCGACCGCCCGGTAGTGATGCCCGAAACCTCGAACCCCGACGTCAACGTTTACGACATGCGGCTGGTTGCGCACGAGGACGGCCACATTTACGGGCTCTTCTGCACCGAGCGCAAAGATCCGGACGCGCCGCGCGGGGACCTCTCGTCGGCGGTCGCCCAGTGCGGCATTGCCCGCACCGCCGACCTCGAAGCCTGGCAGCGCCTGGCCGATCTGAAGACGCGCTCGCCGCAGCAGCGCAACGTCGTCCTCCACCCTGAGTTCATCGACGGCAAGTACGCTTTCTACACCCGTCCCCAGGATGGGTTCATCGAGGCCGGGTCCGGCGGCGGTATCGGTTGGGGGCTGTCGGAAAGCATCGAAGAGGCGGTGATCGACGACGAGATCATCGTTCACGACCGCAAGTACCACACCATCACCGAGGTCAAGAACGGGCTCGGCCCAGCCCCGGTCAGAACCGGCGAAGGCTGGCTGCAGCTGGCGCACGGGGTCCGCGGTACCGCATCGGGACTGCGCTACGTGCTCTACGCCTTCATGACCGACCTCGAAGAACCATGGCATGTGATCCATGAACCCGGCGGCTACCTGCTCGCTCCGCAGGGCGAGGAGTACATCGGCGACGTCATGAACGTGACCTTCTCCTGCGGCTGGATCGCCCGCGCGGATGGCGAGCTCCTCATCTACTACGCGTCGTCGGACACCCGCTGTCACGTCGCGACGACGACGATCGAGCGACTGGTCGACTATTGCAGGAACACTCCGTCCGACCCGCTGCGCTCCGCCGACTGCGTCAAACAAAGGGTCGACCTCATCGACAAAAACCTCAAGCTGATGGGAGGTGCGTGATGAAGAGGGTCGCTCTCGCGCTGATCCCGATGCTCCTGAGCGTGGCCGCGACCGTTCACGCCCAGAAGTTCGAGGACCTGGCCCAGACACCGCCGATGGGGTGGAACAGCTGGAACCACTTTGGATGCGATGTCACCGAACAGCTGATCCGTGAAACCGCCGACGCAATGGTGAGCTCGGGCATGCGCGGCGCCGGATACCGTTACGTCAACATCGACGACTGCTGGCACGGCGAACGCGACGCAGACGGTTTCATCCAACCCGACCCGGAGCGGTTTCCCTCGGGCATGAAGGCGCTCGCCGACTATGTCCACTCCAGGGGCCTCAAGCTCGGTATCTACTCCGACGCCGGTTGGGAGACCTGCGCCGCCCAGCCGGGGAGTCGTGGTTACGAGTACCAGGACGCCCTCACCTACGCACGTTGGGGCATCGACTACCTCAAGTACGACTGGTGCAACATTGCGGGCCTCAACGCCGAAGGCGCCTATCAGACGATGGCGAGAGCGATCGCTGCAGCGGGCCGGCCGGTGGTCTTCAGCCTCTGTGAGTGGGGCTCCAACCGGCCCTGGGAATGGGCTCGAGAAATCGGCCATCTGTGGCGCACCACCGGCGACATCACTGCGTGCTGGGATTGCGAGGTCGATCACGGCAGCTGGTCGTCGTGGGGCGTGCTGCGCATCCTCGACCTGCAGGATGGTTTGCGCATCCACGCCGGACCCGGTCACTGGAACGATCCCGACATGATGGAGGTCGGCAACGGCATGAGCGAGAGCGAGGATCGGGGCCACTTCTCGATGTGGGCGATGCTTGCCGCGCCGATGATCGCCGGCAACGACCTCCGGACCATGTCCGAGGAAACGCGCCGGATTCTCACCAACTCCGAGGTGATCGCGGTCAACCAGGACGCGCTCGGCATCCAGGGCTTCAAGTATTCCGACGATGGCGATCTCGAGATCTGGTTCAAACCGCTCGCCGAAGAGGACTGGGCGGTGTGCATTCTCAACCGGGGTCCCTCGGCTCGGAAGGTGGAGTTCACCTGGCAGGGCGAACCGGTCGCCGACGATTTTTCTGGCAGAGAGACTCTTTTTAAGGCGAGGCTCTATCGAATCCGGGATCTGTGGTCTGGAGACGATCTGGGCACCACGCGGCAGACTCTCGAAGCAGAGGTCCCAGAGCACGACGTTTTGATGATGCGCCTCACCCGGCTTCTCGAGCCCGGCGAGTGACGGAGACGACCCCATGCGGATAACCTTCATCCTGACGACCCTGATGGCCCTTGCCCAACCCGCGGCAGCAAAGCTCACGGTGGGCGAACTCTTCGGTGACGGGATGGTGTTGCAACGCGATGCCACCGTCCCTGTCTGGGGAACGGCGCCGTCCGGAATGCACATCACCGTTGCCATCGCCAATCGCACAGCCAAAGCCCAAGCCGACGCGAGGGGCCGCTGGCGGGCGGAGCTTCAGCCGATGGCGGCCGGTGGGCCGTACGAGCTGACGATCACGAGTGACGGCCAGGATCTGAGCTTCGCCAACGTGCTGGTAGGCGACGTCTGGATCTGCTCCGGCCAGTCCAACATGGAATGGACGGTGGCGGATTCGATGAAAGCAGCGCAGGAGATCGCAGCGGCCCACGATCCCGCGATCCGCCAGTTCAAGGTCCCCAGATCATGGGCCGAAGAGCCGGAGACCTCGCTCGCCGGAGGATCGTGGGAGCCCGCCGATCCTGAGCACGTTGGCGCATTCACTGCGGTGGGTTACTTCTTCGCCCGCGAGCTACGTCGTCACCACGACGTGCCCATCGGCCTCATCAACACCACCTGGGGCGGCAGCCGCATCGAGCCCTGGATGAGCGCCGGTTCGCTCGGTCTTGATGCAGACGGTGTGGCCCGGATTCTTGCCACCGAAGAGGTCGACGAACTGGAGACCCTTCACGCGATTCGCGCACGCATCGGCGACCTGCCCGACACCGACCACGGCCTCGTCGACGGGCTGGCGCTGTGGGCCGATTCAGAACTCGACGACTCGGGATGGCAAAAGACGAGCGCGGCGTCAGTGTGGGAGGACCAGGGCTGGGAGGGCATGGACGGCGTCGCCTGGTACCGCACCACGTTCACCCTCACGGCCGAGGAGGCGCAGACGGAGGTCCTTCTCGGTCTCGGGACGATTGACGATTCCGACATTACCTGGGTCAACGGACACGAGGTGGGCCGGACGATGCTGGCCTGGAACAAACCGCGGGTTTACGCCGTGCATCCGGCCACTTTGAAAGAGGGACGCAACGTCATCGCCGTGCGGGTCGAGGACACCGGTGGCGGCGGTGGTCTTTATGGTGATTCCGATCAGCGGTACGTCGAGATCGCCGGAACCAAGCGTCCACTCGCCGGCCCCTGGCGCTTCCAGGTCGGTCTGGTCACGATCAACACCGACTACCGGAAAAACCAGGTACCGACGGTGCTCTACAACAAGATGGTGCACCCGTTGCTGCCCTACCCGGTCGCCGGCTTCATCTGGTACCAAGGCGAATCCAACGCTGGTCGCGATGACGCCCTCGCCTACCGCTTGCTGTTTGCGACGATGATTCAGGAGTGGCGTGCGGGTTGGGGGCTGGGCGAGCTGCCGTTCCTTTGGGTGCAGCTTGCCAACTACATGGCCGCGGCCGACCAGCCCGGCGACAGCGACTGGGCCGTGCTCCGCGAATCACAGTCGGCGGCGTTGACCCTCCCGAAGACCGCGCAAGCGGTGATCATTGACATCGGTGAGGCTGACGACATCCACCCGCGAAACAAGCAAGAGGTCGGCCGTCGTCTGGCATTGGCGGCGCGCGGGGTCGCGTACGGAGAAGAGATCGTTTTCTCCGGTCCCGTGTACCGCTCGCACGTGGTGCGGGACGGCCGCGTGATCATCGACTTCGATCACGTCGGCGGCGGGCTGGTAGCCAGGGGGAACGCGGAAGGGAAGCTGGCGGAGTTCGCCATCGCCGGAGCCGACCGACACTTTGTGTGGGCCGAAGCGATCATTGAAGACAACAGGGTGGTGGTGTGGAGCGACGAAGTTCAAGAGCCGGTGGCGGTGCGCTACGCCTGGGCCGACAACCCTGACGGAGCGAATCTCTACAACGCGGAAGATCTCCCTGCATCACCGTTCCGCACGGATTCCTGGTAGAAAGGAGGATGGCTCATGCGCGTTCTGTTCATCGGCGGAACCGGCACCATCAGCTCGGCCTGCACTCGACTCGCAGCGGAGCGCGGGATCGAGCTCTACGTTCTGAACCGGGGCCACAGCTGGCGGCCGATCCCCGATGAGGTCACCCGCCTCATGGGAGACATTCGTGACCCGGCGTCTGCCGTAAGCGCGATCGGCAAGCTCAAGTTCGACGCAGTCGTCGACTGGGTGGCCTTCACCCCCGAGCATGTCGAGACCGACCTCGAGCTGTTCCGGGACCGTACGGGCCACTACTTCTTCATCAGCTCGGCGTCCGCCTACCAGACGCCGCCAACCAGCTTGCCGGTGACCGAGTCGACAATCCTCGACAACCCGATCTGGCAGTACTCGCGCGACAAAATCGCGTGTGAGGAAAGGCTCGTCCGCGCCTACCGCGAGGAGCACTTCCCCTCCACCATCGTCCGCCCGTCCCACACCTACGACTGTTCTCTGCCACCCCCGCGCGGGGGGTGGACGGCGGTCGACCGTATGCGCCGCGGAGAGCCGGTGGTGGTTCACGGCGACGGCTCGAGCGTCTGGACCCTGACCCACCACCGCGACTTCGCCAAAGGCCTCATCGGACTCCTGGGTCGCGAGGACGCCATCGGCGAATCCTTCCACATCACTTCTGACGAATGGCTGAACTGGGACCGGATCAACCAGATCCTGGCGCGGGCGGCCGGCACCACCGCCGAGATCGTTCACGTACCGTCAGAAGTCATCCACCGCTACGATCGCAGATGGGGGGAGAGCCTGCTCGGTGACAAGACCCACAGCAAGATCTTCGACAACTCCAAGATCAAGCGCTTTGTCCCCGACTTCAGAGCGACAATTCCCTTTTCACGGGGCGCCGAGGAGATCGTCACCTGGTTCGACACCGACCCATCACGCAAGATCATCGATGAAGAGCTCGACCAGACGATGACTCGGATCATCGCCGACTGGCGACAAGCGTTCCCCGTCTGAGGTTATGGTCCAGTGGGACCCTGGGCGTGTGGGAATTCCTCATTCCTCATTCCTCATTTCAAATCGTCGGCGTCTCGCTGCCGCCGCAGACCGGAATGAAGGCACCGGTGATGAACTCCGCGAGTTCCGATGCGAGAAATGAGACCGCGTTGGCGACGTCCTGATCGGTCCCCCGAGATCGATCTTCGTGACCATGGTCCACCTCACTCGATCGACGGATCTTCGGGCAAGCCCAGCTCACGGTAGAGTTCGCGTCGTCCCGCCTTGTCGTTGTCGAGGATCGTCCGCGCATAGCGAGCCACCTCTTCGGCCTGCGCCCGCGGTACCACCACCACGCCGTCGCCATCCGCAACGATGACGTCGCCTGGAATAACGAGTACGCCGCCGCAGACGATCGGCCGGTTGACTGACTCGATCTCGTTGCGGCCCGGCCGGATCCCGCGGCCGACGCCCCGAAAGTAGAGGGGCACACCCTCGGTCTCGATTTCGTCGGTGTCGCGGGCGGTAGCGTTGGTCACCACCCCGACCATCCCACGCTTCTTCCAGGCCAGGATGTTGTACGACCCGATCGAGCCCACGTCGACGGAGTTCGCGTCGTCGAGGACCAGCGCCGAGCCCGGACGAAGCAGGGCGTCAAAGGGCTCCGGGGAGATCTTCGAGTACCACTCCCCGACCCACTCGTCGAAGTCCCCGATCGACATCTTTCCCGGGGAAGGACGGTTGGTCGGCACGTAGCGCGCGGTGACGGCGATACCGATGAAACGGTGGCGGTAGGTCTCGGAGTCCTTCCACAGAGGATGAATTGCCGGGTCCATCAGCCCCGTGTTAGGGAGCCCGACGGCGGCGTCCATGCCGTCCGAGACGTCGGCGACCCGCAGCCCGTCAAAGAGCGTCAGCAGCTTCTGATCCTCCTCGGCCGTGAAGACCGGCGTCTTGATGAAGCTTTTGCCGGTTTGCAGTTCTTCGATCGCCGCACCATCCGGCGCCGTCTGGGCCGCTGAGGCGACCGCCATGAACACTGTCAAAACCGCGAAGATGGCTCGCATGGTGACCTCCTGGTCATTCTTCGATATTGAAAAGCAGCCGGGGCGCGTCGGCTTCACGTGTGGAGAAGGACGCGTTGATCGAGCCCAACGGCGTGACGGCGATGCCGAGTGTTCGACCATCGGCCAGTCGTTGAAGAACGGGGCGCGAAATCGTGAACCAGGTCTTCGCACCCGCGGTCTCGGTCACCGGCCAATCGATGATCATCTGCGAATTGAAAACCTCTTCGAACGCCTCTCTCCGCAACAGGCTGGCGACCGTCACCGTATTCCGCCGCCACGATGGGTCGCCGGCAAGGATTTCCACCACCCGGACGAGCCCGAAGTCCTTCATTTCCTCTTTATTTCGCTGGACCGAGTGGGTCGTCAGTTCCAGGAGGCCGTGGTCCGCCACCCGTCGACCCTGAAACACGTCGAGGTTCCAGCGGAGGATCACCCACATCGTCCCGCCGACCGTCAGCAGGCGGCGCCTCGACCCACCCTCGAGCACGGACCACCCACCCAGGTTGACGTCCGGATTCGCCACATCGATGATCGCGCTCTCAGCCGCCGGGATCGCGTGCTCGAAGGTGCCGGGATCCGGAACTGGTGGATGGTAGGGCAACGGCTCGCCGAGGTCGGGTCCCACCCGCGCCGCTTCCACGACATCGACCTTGAACGAGTCGATATCGACCCGGTAGCGGCCGAGCCCCCAGTCCATCAGCGCCATCTGTGCGAAGACCGTGTCGCCCGTCTCGACCGGAAAGTCCCTGGTCGTCATGCTGATGGTGTACCAGGTCTCCGCTTCGGGAATGTCGAACTCCATGAGGTGGCTGTGAAAGTCGGTCGTGCGTTGGGTGTTGACGTGAAGGTTGACCCGCCGCGGGGCGTGGCTGGATCGGATCCTCGCCTCCACCCGCAGCTCCCAGCCGGGCAGGGCCAGCGTTTCCAGGTCCATCTCTTGCGAAACCTTGTGCTTGATCAGCGCCCACCAGATATTGCGGCGGTCGCGGGTGGCATCGACCAGGATCGAGGCGTAACCCTCCGCCGTGCTCCGGAAATCGATCGTCGCCTTGCCGTCACCCGTGAAGAAGGACCAGCCCTCGAGACCGCTCTGATCGACCCGCAACACGGGATCGTCAAAGGTTTCGAGGAACTGCGCATCGGCAGAAATGGCGCAGGTCAGCAAAAATATCGACCAGATCACGAACCCAGAGGTGCTCTTCATGACCTGCATTCTCCCCCTGCCTCAGTGCGCTGTCGACCGTAGTAGACTCCGCGCGGAGGCAGCAGATGCGATTCGGACACTTCGACGACGAGGCGCGAGAGTACGTCATCGCCACGCCGCGCACGCCCTATCCGTGGATCAACTACCTCGGAACCGAGGAGTTTTTTTCGTTGATCTCGCACACCGGCGGCGGCTACTGCTTCTATCGCGACGCCCGCTTCCGGCGGCTGCTGCGCTATCGCTACAACAACAGCCCGACCGACGTCGGTGGTCGGGCGTTCTACATCCGTGACGGCGACGATGTGTGGTCGCCGGCCTGGATGCCGATAAAGCCGAAGCTCGACTCATTCGAGTGCCGCCACGGACTGGGAACGACGAAGATCCGGGGCTCGAGGAACGGTGTGACCGCCGAGATGTTCTATCTGGTGCCGCTGGGGGAGACCGCTGAGGTCTGCCGGCTCACTCTGACAAACGATTCAAAGACGCCGAAAGCGCTCAAAGTCTTCAGCTTTGTCGAGTTCTGCCTGTGGAACGCGTGGGACGACCAGACCAACTTCCAGCGCAACTTCTCGACCGGCGAGGTCGAGGTCGAGGGCAGCACCATCTATCACGTGACCGAGTACCGCGAGCGGCGCAATCACTACGCCGTCTTCGGCGTCAACGCGCCTATCGCCGGCTTTGACACCGACCGCGAGACCTTCATCGGCCTCTACAACGGTCTCCACGAACCTGAGGTTGTGCTGACCGGCAGCCCGCGCAACTCCACCGCCTCAGGCTGGGCGCCGATCGGATCCCACTGTCTCGAGGTCTCGATCGCGCCGGGCGAAGGCCGGGACTTCGTTTTCGTCCTCGGTTACGTCGAGAACCCGGTCGACGACAAGTGGGAGAAGCCGGGAGAGGTCAACAAGGAGCCGGCGCGCGCCCTGATGTCACGATTCAGCGACTCTGCGCAGGTCGAAGCCGCGGTCGCCAAGCTGCGCGACTACTGGTCATCACTGCTGGGAACCTACGTACTCGAGTCGCCCGACGAACGACTCAACCGGATGGTCAACACCTGGAATCCCTACCAGTGCATGGTGACCTTCAATCAATCGCGCAGCGCCTCCTACTTCGAGAGCGGTATCGGCCGCGGCATGGGCTTTCGCGACTCCAACCAGGACCTTCTCGGTTTTGTCCACCTGATCCCGGAACGGGCCCGGCAGCGGATCCTCGACATCGCCGCCACCCAGTTTTCGGACGGCAGCGCCTATCACCAGTACCAGCCGCTGACCAAACGCGGCAACCACGATATCGGCTCGGGCTTCAATGACGACCCGCTGTGGCTGATCGTCGGTGTCGCCGCCTACATCAAGGAAACCGGAGATTTCGAGATCCTGTCGGAGGAGGTGCCGTTCGACAACGACGAGGCCAACACCGCCTCGCTCTTCGAGCACCTGCGTCGATCTTTCCACTTCACCTTGGAGAACCTCGGTCCGCACGGGCTGCCGCTGATCGGCCGCGCCGACTGGAACGACTGCCTCAACCTCAACTGCTTTTCGGAGACCCCGGATGAGCCCTACCAGACCACCGCCAACCGCGAGGGCCGAACCGCCGAGTCGGTCTTCATCGCCGGCCAGTTCGTCTATACGGCGTCCGACTACGCCGCCCTCGCAGATCACATGGGTTTCACGGAAGAAGCGACGGCGGCCCGCGAGCACGCAGCCAGCATGAAGGAAGCAATCCTCGAGCACGGTTGGGATGGCGATTGGTTCCTCCGTGCCTACGACTTCTTTGGCCACAAGGTCGGCAGCCATGAGTGCGAGGACGGCCAGATATTTATCGAGCCCCAGGGCTTCTGCGTCATGGCCGGGGTTGGCGTCGAGGATGGGAAGGCGTTGCGGGCCCTCGATTCGGTCGCAGAGAGACTCGCTACGCCCTACGGCATCGTCCTCAACCAGCCGGCCTACTCGGGCTACCACGTCGAGCTCGGTGAGATCTCATCCTACCCGCCCGGTTACAAAGAGAACGCGGGTATCTTCTGCCACAACAACCCGTGGGTGATGATCGCCGAGACCCGGGTTGGGCGCGGCGACCGCGCCTTCGACTACTACAAACGGATCGCGCCGGCCTACCTCGAAGAGATCTCTGAGATTCACCGTACCGAGCCCTACGTCTATTCGCAGATGGTCGCGGGCCGGGACGCGGTTCGCGAGGGCGAGGCCAAGAACTCCTGGCTGACCGGCACCGCCGCCTGGAACTACGTTGCCATCGCCCACCACATGTTGGGGGTCCGCCCCGAGCTCGACGGACTCAGGGTGTCGCCGCGCATCGGCGCCGAGGTCCCGAGCTTCAGCGTCACCAGGAAGTGCCGCGGTGCCGTCTACCGTATCCGCGTCGTGAACTCGCTGGCGCACGATGAGCCGAGGCTGGTTGTCGATGGCACGGCAATCGAAGGCACTCTGGTGTCGTACGCCGCCGCCGGCGCCACCGTTGATGTGGAGTGTGAAACCTGATGAGTGACCAGTAACCAGTACCCAGAACCGCCCACGCCCCCCGGGATATTGAATCCTCAAACTGATTACTGGTTACTGGTTACTGGCTTCCGCCTCGCACGACGCGCCGAATGATCTCGGCCCGCTCGGGGTCAGCCTCGATATGGTCCCACGACCAGAAGACGACCCCGGCCGACGGCGGTTCGAGGGCGGCGCGCAACGCGCCCTCGAACTTGGCACCGGAGAAGACCTCGCCCTCGCGATAGGCCGGGGCGACCTGGATGCTCGGCAGCACCGGGCAATCCGCGACCTGGTCGATGTCCTCGACCACCGACGCGATCCACTCGGGTGGTCGCCGAAGCATGAACGAGTAAGCCATCGGTGAGAGGAAGTCGGCAATCTCACTCAAGGCCGCGACATCCTGGCCGGCGACATGCTCAATGGCACCGTTGTAGTCGTCGCGCCTCCAGGGCACGATGTGGAGATTGATCAAAATGTCCGGATCGATATCCCGCACCGCATCGGAGATCTCTGCCGCCATCGAGGTGATGGTCTCCGTTTTGAAGCGGATCCACTGTTCGGCAGCGTTGGCCCGAATCCAGGCCGCCGCCCGCTGCGGCTGAGGAGGGATCGAAAATGCCGGCACACCAAGGAACGTCGCGAACGCCTGCAGACAGTGAACGCAGTAGCAGGTATCCGGCAGCGTGGCCGGATCCCGGTCCGGCCCCACCATCTCCCAGAACACGAAGTCGCGAATGAAATCGATGCTGAGACCTTCGGGGCGCAACCGTTTGACGACGGCCCGCGCTTCCTCGATTCTGCGATCACGGAAGTCCGTGCGGCTCGGGCAGGCAAACTCCACCCAATCTTCCTTCGCCCGCTCGCCCGCCGCAGTAATGGCCCACAGGCCGGGATCCTCAGCGAGCTCTTCAGGGGCAAAGAAAACCGGAAAGATAATGAAGAGGTCAGTATTGTTTTTCTTTGCCAGCGCCCTGAAGCCGCCCGACGAGGTCAACTCTTCGCTGGCGAACACGGTGTTGATTCCAAGCGCCCGCCACTCATCGAAGAGCTCCGGGAGATCGCGCTCGGTCTCGTAGATCTTGACACCGACGATGGATCCATCGGTCCGTTCCACCCGGTTTGTCGATTGAGCGCTATCCGGTATCGCCATCTCACCGGATGTGTCGGGCGAGCCACCACAGCCTGCCGTGAGACAAGCGCTCAGCAGAAAGATCGCGTCCAGTGGGAGTATTCGACGAGTCACGGCGCGTTTTCCTCTCCAGGCTCTTCGGGTGGCGGCAGGTCATCGGGCCCCGGCGGGAAGAGTTCGAGGACCGTGAAGTCGACCCAGTAGAGACCTTCGGTGTTCGCCACCCGGTCGAGGATCGCCCGCCCGATGTCACCCGGCGGATCGTCGAGCTCGGACCACCACGGGCGGTCCGAAGGGTAACCGTATTGAAAGCCGACCGGGGCCGGTGCGAAGGCGCGCCCCCATTCCGCGAACTCGTCCACCATCGCCTCGAGCGAGGGCAGGATCTGGCTGTCATCGATGAAGAACAGACCGTCGCGCACGGTCGGCGGCATCATGCCGGCCTCCCAGTGCTTGAGGAAGAGACGGTAGTCGGGATCGTGCTGCCGCACCGCCTCGAGCCAGGCGCTCGCCTCGGCATCGGTCACCGCCCTCCCCTCGGGCTGCTCGGTGGATTCGAACCACTCCACGTCAAGCCCGAACCCGACCACGGAAGGATGGTGCTTGTAGCGCCCGAGGATGAGGTGGATCAGCTCTTCGACCGGGGCATGGCCCGGCTCCGCCTGTAGCCACACTCGGAAGCCGTGGCGGTCGAAGAGGTCGAGCACGGCTTCGTTTTCGTCCGTCTCGGAGCCCGTGATGAGCGGATGGGCGTTCTCGACGGGGAAGTTCAGCACCGTCCCGTCGTCCTTCAATCGGCTGACGATCCAGATGGTTTCCGGCTTCGAGCCCGGGAAACGCGCCGCCATCTCCTGGCCGACCCGCAGCCAGTACTGCGGCCCGGGATTGTAGTCGGGACCGTACTCCGAGTAGCGGAAGCCCGCGCCGAGCGCAGGCCTCTCCTCGACGGCTTGCTTGCGAAGCGTGGCGCAGCCGACCGCGATCAACAGCGTGACCGCGCCTGCAACCGTGAATGAAACACGTGACGTCAGTCGCATCACTTTCTCCTTATCATCCTGTCGCATCCACGTAGAGGGCCGCCGCGCCGAGCACCGCCGCATCCTCCAGCACGCTCGGTGCCATCGCCAGCCGCTCGACGACGTGCGGGTAGGCGAACCGCTCGAGGCCCCGGCGCAGACCGCCCTCGAAGAGATCGAAGGCGGCGCTGATCGAACCACCGAAGATCACCGCCTGCGGGTCGTAGGCGTAGAGCGCAATCATCACCGCCTCCGAGAGCTCGGCGCCGTAGCGCGCGAAAGCCTCCAGCGCCGCTGCGTCACCCACGCGCGCCCGTCGGTAGATCTCGTCGCCGGCCTCGCCGCACTCCCGCTGAAAGAACCGGCCGGAGCAGTAATCCTCGAGCGTCAGCCCCTTGTGGGCCATCATGCCGATCTCGCCGGCGCCGCAGTTGACGCCGCTGTAGAGCCTGCCGTTGATGATGACGCCGGTGCCCATGCCGGTGCCGAGGGTGAGGCCGACCAGGTCCGCGAAATCCCGGCCGCGGCCGAAGACATGCTCGCCGACAGCGAAGGCATTGGCGTCGTTGTTGACGGAAACCGGCACGCCGAAGCGGTCTTCAAGCGCCGCCTTGAGGCGCACCTCCTTCCAGGAGGGGATGTTCTCGACGTCGAAGACGATGCCCTCGGCGACATCGACGACGCTGGGCACGCCGCAGCCGATGCCCACGACGGATGGATCGAAAACCTCGTCAATGGCCTCAACGATCTCCGCCAGGACGACCTCCGCCGCCTCCTGCGCCGGCACGTTCCGGCGCACGACCCTGGACACGGTGCCTTCGATGACGGCGCCGACCGACACCTTGGTGCCGCCGAGGTCGACGCCGATGATGGCCGGCGCAGCCATCGCTCAGTCGGCCCCGCCCCCGGTGAGCGATCGCAGGAGCTCACGGGGGCTGACGGTCGCGTTGTCGATCAACGGCTTCGCCCACAGCCCGATCGAGAGGATGTAGCCCAGCGTCACGAAAAGCACGGTCATGCCGATGCGGAGACCGAACTGATCGCCGAGCCAGCCGACCAGCGCCGACACCACCGCGCCACCGACGATGCCGGTGCAGAGGATGCCGGAGAACGACCCGTGGTGCTCGGCCACCGAGTTGAGGGCGAGCGAGAAGACCACCGACCACATCACCGACAGGAAGAAGCCGACCATCATGAAAGCGATGTACGACACCGCGGTCGGTCCGAAGAGCGCGACCGCGAAGCTGATCATCGCCGCCGCCGAGAACCACACCAGGACCCTGCGGGCGTCGATCAGCTTGAGCAGAACGAGCCCGAGCAGACAGCCGGCGGTCAGTAGCCCCCAGAAATACGAAACGGCGCGGGCGCCTTCGACCTGGGGATCGAGCCCGTGATAGGTTTCGAGGAAACGCGAGACCCAATTGGCGACACCCTGCTCAGAGCCGACGTAGGCGAAGATGCCGAAGAAGAAGAGCCACACGTAGCGGTTCTTGAGGAGCTCGAGATACGAGGCGGCTGCACCAGCCTTCTCATCCTCCTTGAGTTCGACCTTCGGCAGTCGCACCGCGAAAAGGACCAGGATCATGATCAGAGTCACCACCGTGAAGACCCAGTACAGTGACACCCAGGGCAGCTCGGACGGCACGACCCGCGCCAGCATCCCGAGGACGCCGCCCGCCGGCGCCGCACCGTCTCCGCCGAGGCGCGTCACCAGGTACGAGTAGACGTGGGGGCTGAGAAACGAAGCCGATCCGAAGACGAGCTGGCCCAGCACCGAGTAGAAGGCGAAGTGCTCCTCGCCGCCGGCCACTCGCAACAGCGGGTTGATAGCGACCTGGAGCATGGTCATGCCGATGCCGATCATGAAGAGCGACATCAGGGCGACGGTGAAGGTCGGCAACGAGGCGAAGAGGAACGAACCGCCGAAGGCGAGGACGAAGGCTGCGATGAGAATCGGCTTCTGGCCGAAGCGATCGAGCAGGACGCCGGCCGGGATCGACATCACCCCATAGGCGACGAAAAATGAGAAGGGCAGGAACCCGGCCAGGGTCAGGCTGAGGCTGAATCCCTTGATGATGTCCGGCACCAACGGACCGAGGATGTTGGTGAGGAACGAGATCACAAAGAAGATCAGAAGGACGAGTAAAACGATTCCCATGCTGCGTTTCATGGTGTTACCCCTTGAACTGACTGTTTGGCGAGCATCCCGAGTCCGAGTCCGCGCCCGAATTCCGAACATGAACCACCAAGACACCAAGTACACCAAGAAAGCACGAAGGACTTCCACCCAGTCGCTTCCTCGCTGATCGGATCGCCTTGGCCAACGAAATCAAGAAATTCCTGATTGATCGCCGCCCGGCATTCCGGAAACAAAGGATTTCCCTGGTGTCCTTGGTGCTTTGGTGGTGAAAATTCGCGCGAACCGGGCATTTGGATAATCATTTACCCAACCCCACCTCAATCGCCGCAACATTCCACCCTTGCAGCGCGAGGGCTGCATCCGACACATCATCCACGGTCGGGAAACGCGCCGTCAGCTCCCGGCTCTCACCGGGGAGGATCGAGACATAGTTGTCGCTCCACAGGACCGGCAGGATGGAATTGCCCTCGGCATCGACCACCCGCAGCTCGACAAAGAAGGCGAGAGCCTCAGTGGGGTTGCCGAGATGTACCGTGACCTCCGGTCCGTTTGCGGAAGCCGAGACTTCGAGCTCAACCTCGGGGAGGTCCCCGAGCGCAGTGAAGTCGGCAAATTTCCTGGTCGGCGTCACATACCAGAGGTTGTTTTCGTAGTCGAGGACATCGGGCTTGCTCGAGAGCCAGTAGAAGTTGCGGGCCACCTCGGCCTCCGTGGTGTCGCGCAGCCGCAGATCGAGAAACCACACCGGCGTCGGCGACTCCTGATCAGCGAGCGACACCAAAGGCTGCGCCCCGGCCGGCGGCAGATCGATTTCATAGCGCTTGCTGTAGAACTCCTTCGCGGAGAGATCGAAGGCCCGGACAACGGCCGTCAGACCACCGCTCGCAAACTGGGAATCGTTGACCGCGTACACCGTTTCGTCGGCGTAATTGAACGAGAGGTTGAGCCGTTGGCTCGCAACGCGGGTGCCGTAGAAAGCGCCGTTCGGCATCAGGTACCAGTCGTAGAGCTGCCAATACGTTTCGGGCCAGGCGGAGTTGAGCATCCACTGGATCAGGCCGGTGGTCAGGGGCCGATTGACGGCAAAGCTCTCGAACATCGGCCGGATCGCCTCGTAGTTGGCCACCTGCGCCTTGATGAGGAACTCCTCCACCGAGGTCGATCGCCCGTAGCGCCGGTTGAGGGCCTCGACGTAGCGATCCATGTTGCTGAACTCGCCGCGGCCGCAGTGGAAGTTCCAGACCTCGTCGATCGGCCACAGGTGCTCGGGTGGGATCATCCGCTCGACGCTCTCCAGCGGCGGCGGTTGAGGCCCCGGTCCGGTCTCGGTGTTGAAACCGAAAGCGCCACCGTGCTCGCGATCTGACCACCAGTAGACCGGCGGCACCCAGTCGTAGGGCCCGTTCATCTTGACCCCGCTCGGACCGCTGACCTCGGACTGCAGCCAGCCGCAGGAGACCAGTGGCGGCCGCGTCGGATCGACCTCCTCGAGCATGAGCCGGTAGCGTCGCTCGAGGTCGGGGTGGGGGAGCAGGTCGCTCGCCAGCACCCAGGTGAAGATGCTCGGGTGGTTGCGGAGCCAGCGTATCTGGTCGGCGAGCGAAGCAGCCACCAGGTCCATCTCTTCGGGTTCCAACACTCCGCCGTAGTCCTCGCTCACCGGCTTGCCGACGTAGTTCTCCCACTCCCACTGGCAGCTCCAGCCCGGCATGATGAGGATTCCCTCGCGGTCAGCCGCGTCGTACAAATATTGGCTCGAGCCCCAGAAGCCCTCGAGTCGGATGGTATTGAGGTGCATTTGTTTGACGTATGCGAGCTGGGCGTCGATCTTCTCCGGCGTGTCCGACAGCAACAGATCATCTGCCCAGCCGCCGCCGCGGATCAGCACTGGCTGGCCGTTGACCGTGAAACCGCGGTGGCCCTCGTCGTTGAAGTAGGTTCCGAGTTGGCGGATGCCGAAGGTGATCTCTGCGACGTCGGACACCCGCCGATCGATCGTCGCGGTCATCGTCATCGCGTACAGGTTCGGCTCACCGAGAGTGTGTGGCCACCACAGTCGAGGACCGTCGACCCTCAGGACGTCGTAGTCGTCTGGGGTGAACCAAACGCGCTGCGACTCGTACGGCGCGAGGATGACATCGGCGGCGAATGTGCGTTCTTCGATGCGTCCAACCACCTTCGTTGTGACCTGGGCGTCTCCGTGGTTGCGCATCAGCACCGACACCCTGATGTCGGCCGACTCCAGAGTCTCGAGATCGACGTCGGTCTCGACGAAGACATCGTCGAGGGTCACGTCCCCGGTGAGGCGGAGAGTGACCGGCCGCCAGATGCCCATGTTCTTGTCCGGCGGGCGGGGGTTCCAGTCGACGAAGCCGATGGTGAAGTCGCCCGGCTGCGGCGGGTACACTGCCACCGCGAGCGCGTTGCGGCCCGCGACGAGTTGACCCGAAACGTCGAGCTGGTGAACACGAAACGCACCGACCACTGTGTTGCGCGCAGCAATCTGCTCGCCGTTGAGCCAGATGTCGGCCGCGTAGTTGATGCCCGCGAACTGCAGGCGGGCGACCTGCTCGGCCTCTTCGACGGAGATCTCGAACTCGGTCCGGTACCACCACGGTCCTTCGAACTGCTCGCTGTCGACCTTTTCGAGGTTGGTGCCAAGGTACAGATCGGGGTAGAGGCCGTTGGCTACGAGCGCCGCCATCGGCGTCGATGGCACGGAGGTCGCAAACCAGCCGCTGGTATCGAAGCCCACCGACGACACCTCCGCCCCATTACCGGTGACATCGGCCGCCGCGCGAATGAACCAGCCGTCGGTCAATTGCCGCGATGTGGTCACCGATTCCTCAGGCGTGCCACATGCGGTGCCCAACAACAATAAAATCACTCCCAAGAATTGACACGCCCAACTGAAATGCATTTTTCGCATGTCTCCTCCTTGCTCCGAGCACAACAGTCAACACCGCATCCAACCCGGTCGACACGTGAGTTCCCTATCCCCCGCCGCCTTCGATCCGCGACCGGTAGTACTGAGCCCGTTCCAGCACGTGCTTGAGCTCGCTCTGCCGCCCCTGGCGCGAGTAGACATCGGCCAACAGGTAGTAGCCGAGCACCTTGAGCTCGTCGTCCTCGGTCCGCACGAGGCCGGCGCGGGCGAGGCGTTCGACTTCAGGCAGGTCTTCTTCCTGCTGCAGGAGAACCCGGGCGAGAAAGAGATAGGGTTTTGCAGTCTCGGGTGATTCTGTGATCAACACCCGCATCTCTCGCTCCGCCGCCGCCGGGTCTCCGAGACGGAACAGTATGTCGCCGAGGTTGAACCGGGCCAGCACCGAGCTTGGGTAGAGCTCCACCTCATCGGCATAGGCCGCCCGAGCCTCCTCGAGCCGTCCCTGCTCTTCGTACAGCAGGCCCAGATGGTAATGGGCCAGCGGGAACTTCGGGTGTTCGGCGACTATCTGATCGAGCACGGTCTCCGCCTGGTCGAGGCGACCGAGACCCATGTAGGCCACCGCGAGATTGAGACGGGGACGAGTCAGCTTCGGCTGAATCTCCACCGCCTTTTGCAGTGCAGAGAGTGCCCTTTGGTGATCGTTCGCTTTCATGAAGACACCGGCCATGAGTTCCCAGGCCTGGGTGTTGCGGTCGTCGACCGCCAGCACCCTCTTGGTGAGAGCCAGTACCTCGTCCGTCCTGTCCTCGTCCGACAGGATCCCGGCCATGGTGATGAGCGCCAACGTGTCGTCCGGGTTGTCACGCAGGTAGGGGTCGAGGACCGCCTTGGCATCCTCGTTGCGCCCGAGCTTCCGGAAGACGGTGGCGAGCATGAGCTTGGCCTGTGGGATCTCAGGATCGTCCCCGAGCACGATCTCCAAGACCTTGGCGGCACCCTCGTAGTCCTCGCCGGTGATCAAGTGCGATGCGTAGCCAACCGACTCGAAGAGGTGGATTTTGTCTTTTGGATCGGCAAGGTTGTTCCCCTCGGGAGCCGCCGTTGCGCCGCCGACGTAGCCCAGGGCCGCCAGCATGCCCAGGGTCTCCTGATCGAGATTCGCCTGCTGTGTATCGGGCGCACCAGTTTCGATCTCTTCGCGGAGGCTCGCCAGCCGATTCCGCAGTCCTTTTGCGATCTCCGGCTCTCGGCCGAGGAGGTTGTCGGTCTCTCCGGGATCGAGGGTGACGTCGTACAGCTCGGCCCGCGGTGCGTCGATGAACTTGTGGGTCGATGTCCGCAGCCCGTACAACGCGCTCCAGCCGTACTGGAGGTGGACCGACATCGACTCCGAGTAGGCCAGTCGCGGTTCACCACCCGCGGGATCGCGCATCAGGGGCACCAACGACGAACCGTGCAACGGCTGCGGCGGGTCGATGCCCGTCAGATCGAGGATCGTCGGCAGCACGTCGATGGTTCGTACCTGCTGCCGCACCCGCACGCCGCGGAGGACGGAACCTGGCGCCTTGATGATCAGCGGCACCCGCACGGTAGCGTCGTAAATGTAGTAGCCGTGCTCCTTCTCCCCGTGGTCGCCGAGACTTTCGCCGTGGTCTCCGACCACCACCACGATCGTCTTCTCCGTCAGCCCTCTTGCGGCGAGCCAATCGAAGACGCGGCCGACCTGGGAGTCGGCAAAGGCAATCTCGCCGTCGTAGAGCCCGCTCTTGCCTCTCCCGGCAAAACGTGTCGCGTACGGTTCTGGCGGTTGGTAGGGGATGTGGGCGTCGTAAAAGTGGAGCCACACGAAGAAGGGCCTGCCGTCGTCCTCTCCGAGCCACTCGAGGCCGAGATTCACGACCCGGTCCCCCGGACGCTGCACGCCGGCCAGGTCGAGACGCTGGTCCGGCGCCATTTCGAAATCGTCGTCGTAGTACTCGAAGCCCTGGTTCAAACCCCAGCGCCCGTCGACTACGAAGGCGCCGACGACGGCCCCACAGCGGTATCCGGCCCCCGTCAATCGCTCGGCAAGGGTGATCTGGACGTCTGCCAGGGCCGAGCCGCCGTTGAGCCGGACGCCGTGAAACGGTGGATACAGGCCGGTCATGATCGAAGAGTGCGAGGGCAGGGTAAAGGCGGTGGGCGTGACCGTCTGCTCGAAGAGCACGCCCTCCTCGGCAAGGCGGTCGAGGTGGAGGGTTTCGGCCGCTGCGTACCCGTAGGCGCCGATGCGATCGGCCCGCGTCGTGTCAAGCGTAATCAGCAACACGTTGGCGCCGCGGAGGCCGAAATCCCGTAGCGCCCGATCAGTCCCGGGAACCGAGATCTTGCCGCCACGGAGCAGCGCGATAGCGATCACGATGACGACGATGATCGCTGCAGCCACCATGGCGCGTTTCAGGTTCATTGCGGGCTGTAACCTCCTCGATCCAGAATTCTTAGGTTTGAACGTTCCAAGGTTTCACCCTCGACTGCTCCCTTGGCCCATCTGCACCCTGTGACCGCGGAAACGAGCGCGGAAGCCCCTAAAACTGGAGGGCCCAGCGAGGGCCCTCCAGAGGATAGCAGCGATCCCGGAGACCGCTAGAAATCGAACTTCAAACCGAGCCGATAGATCCGCGGTGTGACCAGACCGTAGACCCGGCCGTAGTCGCCGGGTCGGAAGCCGACCCGGTTGGCGGCGTTCTCGTTGAAGGCGTTGAGCGCGTCGAATGCGACCGAGACGCCCATTCCACGGCCGATCCCGAAGCGCTTGTTGAGGCTCAGATCGACAATGGTCGTCGACGGCAGCCAGTCGTTGTCAGTGGGGTCGATCGCCACCATGTCGTTGCCCCACCCGGTGGTGAGAAGCGTGCCAGGCGGCGGCGTGTCGCCCATCCATCCGGCATAGATCGGGAGCGTATCGACCGGGAAGATCGCCCGGCCCGAGTCGTAGCGCACCCGGAAGCCGAAGTCGGTTTCGATCACCGGGATCGTGTAGCTGCCGGCCAGCTTGGCCATCCACTTGGGGGTCATGAGCGCAGGCCCCTCGAGGTTGTTCTGGAAGTGGTTGTAGCTGCTGCCAAACGGCGTGTCCATCACCAGCGGGCCGTCGATGTACCAGTTCTGATCGACCACCCTCGGGTAGAAGCCGTTCGTATCGGTGTAGTTGATCGCGAACATCCCCTGCCAACGGTTGGAGTAGCGCTTGTTGAGCACCATCTGGAGGCCCTGATAGGTCCGCTTGACGTCGTGGCCATCGAACTCTGTAGCGTTGATCGTCCTGTAAAACCGTCCGTCGCCGGTCGCGGTGACGTACGCGCCATCGCCCGACCAGTTGACGACACCGTCGCCGTTGTAGTCCTCGAGCACGATCGACCACACCTGGGTTTGATAGCCGGTTGAGGACGTGTACGGCATCGATTCCCACTCGTAGAACTCGCCGGTCCCGGGATCGTACGGCCGCAGCACCAGGAGATCCTTTGTGACCTTGTAGATATAGGTGAATTCGACGGCGATATCGCGGCCGAGCTGCCGTTGGATCGAGAGGTTGAACTGGTCCGTATAGGGGCTGGTGGTGCCCGGTTCCACCTGGAGGTCCCACGACGGGTCGGAAACCTCGCTGCTGTTCAGAGACCTTGGCAAGCTGTAGAGGAGGTTGGTTGCGGGCGGTGTCTCGTTGAAGTCGACCAGTCCGTTGCCGTTGGTGTCGAACTCACTCCAGGGCACCAGGTAGATGTACGTATCGGTAATGGTATCCCCCATGTCCGGCCCGAAACGGCGCAGGCTCTCGACCCCGAGCGGGAAGAAGTAGCGTCCCACGTGCCCCCGGAGGACCGTCTTGCCGTCGCCGGTCAGTGTCCACGCAAACCCGAGACGTGGCGACCAGGTCTTGAAGTCATAGATATTGTCGGTGCCCTGTCGTTCACGGAGGACGGTCGGGTTGTTGACATCGTCCGGCGTTGCGAAAGGCTCGTAGACGTAGCCCTTGCCGTATTTGGCGGACATGTTGTCGTAACGGAGGCCGATGTCCAGCGTCAACCGATCCGACACGACCCACTGGTCGTCGACAAAGACGCCGAGGGAGTCCGATTCGCGCTTGGTCAACCACGGATTGCGGGTGACCTCGCGATTGTAGAACGGGACGTAGACATCATCGGTCGGAGCCAGACACCAGGTGTAGTCGCAGTGCCACCAGGCGGTGTTCATGTAGTCGTAATCATAGCCCCATGGGTAGGGGTAAGCGAAGTTGGCATAGTTCTGGAAGTAGCCTCCCAGCCAGTCACCGTGGGCGGTCGTGTACTGGACGCCGAACTTGAGCTCGTGATCACCGGCCCAGTTGTCGGCGTAGTGGGTGAAGTCCGCCTGGATGGTCTCGCGCCCGTTCTTCGACCCCTCGACGTACGGAAAGTCGCCGTTGACCCCGATGCTCTGGGTGCCGCACCACTTCCACCAGTTGATAAATCCGGGATGGCCGACCTCTCCTGGAGTGCTCGGGGTCACTTCGGTGTTGTAGCCCAGGTATTTCGCGCCGAGGAGGTTGCGGTCGGAGATCACCCACTGGTACTGGGCGGTGACGGTGTCGTTCGTCTGCGGGCTGTCGTAGCGCATGGTCGGGTCCCAGGTCGCGCCCCACGACGTGTTGCCGCTGACGTTGTCCTCGTAGTGGTAGCCCAACCATGCCCGTTGACTCGTCCCGAACTCTCCGGTCAACTTGAGGTCGTAGAGGTCCGATTTGTAGGTTTCGAGCGGGATCCAGAGCGGTGTGTCGGTGCTCGAATCGCGGCGGTTGAAGCCTGCGTAGAACCACAGCATATCCTTGACGATCGGGCCACCCACCGTGATGCTGTATTCCGTGTTGTCGACGGGCAAGGTGGTGATGACGTCCGCGGGATCGACGTACATCCAACTGTTGCCAAAGCTTGTGGTGTAGTTGTCCGCCGCGTCACCGAGCTGGGTGTAGTAACTCCCGCTGCCGTGAAACGTGTTGCTCCCGCTCTTGGTCAGGACGTCCACCGCAGCGCCGGAGAAGGAACCGTACTCGGCCCGCGAGCCGAGCGACAGGACCTTGACCTCCTGCACGGTGTCGTAGTTCACGGCCACCAGCGAGCCCCACGAGGCACCGCGCGGGTTGGTGGTGTTGACCCCGTCGACCAGGAAGATATTTTCATTCGACGCCGAGCCATAGGCCGAGGGGCTCGGCAGCCACGACTCGTCGGCGCCCACTGCCGACATTCCCGCCGCCGTCAGCGTCAAGTCGTAGAACGAGTTACGAGCCGTTGGCATCACCTCGAGTAGCTTGTCGCTGAAGGTGGTGTCGATGGTCGATTTCCGGGTGTCGACGATCGGGGCCTCGGAGGTGACGACGATCTCACCGGTCGCAGGCGCGATCTCCAGATTGAGCGTCAACGGCACGGTGGACCCCGAGTTGATGACAATGTCCTCGACCTTGGCGGTGTTGAAGCCCGACAGGCTAGCGCTCACCGTGTAGGTTCCCGGCGGCACCCTGAGAAAGACGAAGGTCCCTCTGTCATCCGAAATCGTCGGCCAGTTGCCCCGCACCAGAGCGGGGCCCTCGAGCACGACGGTGGCGCCCGGTCCGGGTGTCCCGTCCGGCAACATCACGCTGCCCGTCACCGTGCCGGAGTTGACCGCCTGCGACCACGCCGGGTTGGCGCCGAACAACACAACGAGGCCCAGAACGAAGGCCCCAGACCACAGAACTGCTCTACTCCTCATCACTTCCTCCCTTCTCATCCCAGTCGAAAACGGCCGTATCCAGCGACTGGACGACATACGGCCAACAACGAAAAGACCGGGATCGTGAGATCCCGGCAACCTTGGATCGACGGTTTCGAGGCGTGAGAGACGACAGCGGCATACATCGGACCCCCGCATGGTCGCAGATTAGATCACCCGGGGGCGGTCGTCGCACTTCAGAATTGAATTTGGAAAAGGTCAAGATTGTCGAATTCAATTCGAAAAATGTGGTTGATCCCTTCCAAACAGCGCGCCCTGAAACGGACGATTGATGGCACCGGACGCCAGCATCGTGCTTGTCCGGATTCGCTGGAGGGCAGGATCCTGGCTGGCCGGTCGTTCCGTCAGGCGATCGGTGCCGGCTCCTGAGAAGAGAACCACGAGCCGTGGATCCACGGTCGATCGTCTTCACCCCCCCTCACGCTGGCCCGCACAGTATACTCCGAATGCAACGCCGCGCGCCGCGACGACGATTCGGACTCTGTCGCTTTTGGAGGTGGGCATGGGCTTGCGGGACGAGATCTTCGAGCAACCGGCGGTGATTCGGCGCCTGCTCGAGATGCAGGCCGAAACGGTGCGCGAGGTCGCGGCCCGCATCCGCGACGAAAACCCATCGTTCGTCTACCTCGCCGCCCGCGGCACCTCGGACAACGCCGGCCTCTATGCGAAGTATCTGTGGGGAATCTGCGACGGCCTCCCGGTGGCGTTGGCGGCGCCGTCGATGTTCAGCGTTTTCAAGAAACCGCCGAGGATCAAAGATGCGCTGGTGGTTGCGATCTCACAATCGGGCCGGAGTCCTGACATCATCAGCGTCGTCGAGGAGGGCCGTCGCCAGGGTGCGCTGACCCTCGCCATCACCAATGACGGCAACTCGCCGCTCGCCGGGGCGGCCGAGCTCGTCATCGATTTGGTTGCCGGTCCCGAAAAGGCGGTTGCCGCCACCAAGACCTATACGGCCCAGCTCACCGCCATCGCCATGCTGTCGGTCGCCCTCAGCGGCGACGCCGAGCAGCGCGAATGGCTGGGGCGGCTCCCCTCCCTGGTCGAGGACGCGCTCAAGCTCGACGAGACCGTCAAGGACGCCTCCGACCGCTACCGTTACATGAACGAGTGCGTGGTCCTCGGCCGCGGCTTCAACTACGCCACCGCCCACGAGTGGTCACTGAAGCTCAAGGAGCTCGCCTACGTGGTCGCCGAGCCGTACTCGTCTGCAGACTTCCAGCACGGACCGGTGGCTCTCGCCCGTCCCGGTTTCCCGGTCTTCGCGGTGGTGCCCGGCGGCAAGATCGACCAGGAAATCATCACCCTCCTCACCGAGCTCGTGCAGAACCAGCAGGTTGAGCTGCTCGCCGTCTCCTCGGAGGGTTCGGCCCTGGCCCTCGCCAACACGCCCGTCCAGTTGCCGGAGCGACTGCCGGAGTGGCTCACGCCGATCCCCGCCATCGTCCCCGCGCAGCTCTTCTGCTATCACCTGACCCGGGCCAAGGGCTACAACACCGAAGGCCCCCGCGGGCTGTCGAAGGTGACGTTGACATGGTGACCCGGGTTTTCGGCGCTGCGGCTGCCGTAATACTTGCCCTCATTTCCGGCCAGGCGCTCGCCGAGGAGCCGACTGACCTCGACGCTGTCCTCCCAGTCCGGGGCTTCGCGATCGGAGTCCCGTCACCCGAACGCGTCGATGACTTCATCGATTTCATCGACGGCGAGCTGGTGCCGAACAACGTCAATACTCTCGTCCTGCGGGTGGACTTCAAGTACCGCTACAAGTCACACCCCGAGCTCCGCGACGAGGACGCCCTCGGCAAATCCGATGTGCGCAAGATCGTCAAGGCCTGCCGGAAAGGCGGCATCCGCCTCATCCCGCAGATCAACCTCCTCGGCCACCAGTCGTGGGAGACCGAGCCCGGCCGATTGCTCGAGGTCTACCCCGAGTTCGACGAGACGCCGTGGATCGAGATTCCGGAGACCTATCAGTGGCCGAACCCTGACGGTCTCTACTGCAAGAGCTACTGCCCCCTCCACCCTGACGTGCACAACGTGGTCTTTGCATTGGTCGACGAGCTGGTCAAGGTCTTCAACGCGGACGCCTTCCACGCCGGTATGGACGAGGTCTTCTACATCGGCATGGATCGCTGCCCGCGCTGCCGGGGACGCGACAAGGCGGAGCTCTTCGCCGGCGAGGTCGCCCGCGTGCGCAACCACCTCGCCCGATCAGGCGTCGAGCTGTGGATCTGGGGCGACCGGCTGCTCGACGGCGCGACGACCGGCATCGGCGAGTGGGAGGCGAGCATGAACAGCACCCACCGCGCCATCGATCTCATCCCGAAAGACATCATGATCAACGACTGGCACTACGAGCGCGCCGACCCGACCGCGCCTTACTTCGCGGCCCAGGGGTTCACGGTAGTGACCTGCCCATGGAAGCTGGGCGAGGTTGCCGTCACCCAGATCGAGGACATGATTCGCTTCCGCCGCAGCTCGACGCCCACGATGCGCGATCACTTCGCCGGGGTTATGCAAACAATCTGGTCCCCGGCCGACGCCTTCCTCGACCAGTATTTCGGACGCGTACCGCCGGTCGAAAACGTGTACGGCGGCGATCCGATCGCGTGCAGCAAGACCGTTTTCGAGGAGTTCAGGAAGCTCGACCGGTGATCGCTATTCGTCAGATGGTGAATCACCGCGGTCTTTGTTCATGCTCTCCGAGATGTGCACGGCGACAAAACCGGCCACCATCACCGCCAGGTAGAGCTGGCCGATCAGGGCCTCGAGCCAGGCCAGGGTCTGCGCATGCTCGGCGGCGGGTGTGATGTCCCCATAACCAAGGGTCGTGAGGGTAACGAAGCTGTAGTAGGTAAAGACCGGCACAAGGCTCGACTCTTCGGATGCCGCAGCACCGATGCCCTGGTTGGAAATGGAAAAAGTCCCCGGCCGCCGGTGCTCCATGTGGGCGCAGATCAGGGCCAAGAAGATATTGCGGTACGGCCGCTCGCGGTAGGCCTCGTATATTGTTTTCCGGCCGGTCATGGTAGGGAGATCCAACCTCAGCTCGGGGTGGGCCACAAAAAACGGAATTCCCGTTCGACCTCGATCCGGCTACAATTGCGGCGTACCCCTGGGAGGAACCAGCATGCGTCAGGTCATCATCGCAATCGTTTTCGTTGTGGTCGCTGCAGCCCCTGGCGGAGCGGTGGAGTTTCTCGGCGTCGAGCTGTGCGCGGATCCGGTCGACACCGGTGTCATCTTGCCCGCGGAATCCCCGCTGTCTTTGGAGAGCGTCGAGGTAGGCCAGCACGGGGGGTTGGTGATGCTCCTCCACTCGAAGAAGGGCGCCGTCCTCGAGCAGGTCGATGATCTAATGGCGTCCTTCACCGGCAGCCGCGGCACAGGTGACGACCGCAAGCTCGAGTGGACGAGCGACGAGATCACCGCCTTCGCCCAGGTCATCAAGAAGGACTATGTCGCCCTTGCCGTCACCGCAACCACAGACTGCTCGGTCGAACCCGAAGCCGTTGCGGAGGCGGCGACCGTCGAAAGCGACGAGAGCCCTGAGGTCGAGGCAACCTTGGACACCTTCAATAGAGAGGCGGTCGCGGCTGCCGCAGCCGCCGGCGCAGCGACCGCGACTGAAGAGCCGACCGTGGTTGAGGAGCCGACCGAGGACGAATCGCCGGCCGAGGATTTGGACTTCGCGCTCAAGGGACGCCTCAAACACTCAGCCGCGGGGGACGACTGGGTCGACGTTATGGGCATCGTCGTCAACAACTCCGGTGCCTCGTACGCTGTCGCCAGCTTCGACCTCAGTCTCTACGATGGCGGCGGCGAGCTCATCTGCGTCGACACGATTTCAGTCAACCAGTTGCGAGAGGGGCAGGAGCGCGCCTTCCGCGGCGCCATCCGCTGCGCCGATTACGTTGCAGACGAGGTCGCGAGCTGGAAGCTCCAGTTCGCCGGCGGGCACTAGCCCGCATATCTCACCAACTATCTGCTGCGGCCGGAATTGTTACGGCGTAACGGGACCGGCCGGGGTGACTCGGCGACCTGCGCGACGGGTGATGACGCTGCGGCTTTCGAGAGCAGCTTTGATGAGATCGCCGTCCGCCTGGGAGATCCCAGCCGACGGGATGGTGATCGTTTGGTCGTCACCCCCCATCGGCGGCAGGCCGTTCGGCTGGTTGTTGATGACGAGGACGGCCACCGCGCCGGCATTCTGAGCGTTCTTTACCTTCTGGGTGAAAAAACATGTGCCCCGATCGATGACGGCGATCCTGCCCGCAATTTCGGAGGCATTGACCAGGGATTCGCAGCCCAACGTCGGTGCTTCTGAACCGTCATCCACCACCGCCAGCTCGCCGCTGACTCCGGTCAGGTTAATCGACGGTCCGAACTCGGCGGATTGCACCGCATAGCTTCCCTCGATATCGCTCGGCGAGTTGATGGTGAGAGTCGGCGCGTTGTCGAGAAAGGCGGGCGCCGCGTTGGTGGTCTGGGGACCGTCCCACACCACCCGGTTGGTGTTGACCGCCGATGCCCGGCGTTGGGTGTTGGTCATCTCCGACCAGTGAAGCTGCTCGTCTTTGTCGAAAGTGAAAACTGTGTAGATGTCCGGCATCGGCGGGAGGCCGGGAAAATCAGGCGGCGAGCCGGTGGCGTCGTCGACGAAGTTGGCGAAACCCAAGCCGTGACCCATTTCATGGAGCGCCACCGAGGCAAAGGAGACCTGGCCAGTTGGCGTGTTCCCGTCCAACCCGTAGTAGTAGCGGTACCCGGGCGCCAGACAGCCTTCGTCGATCTGGCGGTTGAAGGTGACGACGAGCTCACCAGCCTCCGGAGGATAGGCGTCCTCGGTGGTGCTGAGGTTCTCGTCGGCAAGCGCTTCGGCCAGGGCGCCGTGATACCAGGTTCCCTGCCTCGGTGCGTTGGGAAAATCGAAGAACAGGAATTGAGCGCCCGCGGCAGCCAGGACCGCTCCGTCTTCGGGTTCGGGGCCGCAATCGAGCTCGTCAAAGGACGTCTCGATGTTGATCTCGACGCCGCTTCCGAGGAGGGATGCCCAGACGCCCGCGACCCACTGCATGGCGGCCAGACGCTGTCCGCCCAACGTCGTCCCACCCGGATTGTCCGGAGCTGCCGGCACGGCTGTCGGGTCATTGAAACCCTCTTCCTCGGGGTCAGTGACCCGGATGGTCATCACGGATGAACCCTGCGGCCAGCCGATGTCCAAGAAGTGCGGCAGGGTCAGGTCGACCTCGCCCAACGGCACGGTGGGAGAGTATGACGGCTCCATCAGTAGGTCCGGGGTGGCCGAGAGGTCCCAGTGGGAAATCGAGGAGCCTGCTTCCAGGGGGTCCGGAGTGTAGAGCAGCAGCTGTTCAAGGTCGTCGGTGCCCGAAAGCCTTGTGGGGTCGAGGGCCAGAGTCCCGTTGACCTCGGCCGCTCCGGCAGGGACCACCAAGACCATGGCCAACACTGGAAACAGGCACGCCAGGCGCAGCGCGATTCGCATCGACATGCCCCTATTTGTCCCGGGGCTCTGCATCCGCCCCGGCCGACTCGTCATGCAAGAATTTCTCGGCCGCATGCGAGCTATTTGTGCAGAGGGTTTCCAAAGACCCGTCCGGTTTCATCCGGACCATAAGTACATGCTCGAAACGGCCGTCCAGAAAGACGCCCTTGCCGCCGTCTGCAAGCTCGAAGACCCGCAGGCCGTCGGTCGAGCGGGTCAACGCCTTGGTCAGCGGGGCGGACAGGACATCGGTTTCCCGAAGCGGCACGGAAATGATTTCGCCGGTTTCCGGGTCGACGAAGACCTTCATCAATTTCGTCACACCGGTTTCGGCGCTCGACGCCTTCGGCGCCTGCCGCCTGAGCTCTGGATTTTCGTCTGGAGAGGACGCGGCCACCGGCACCGCGATAGCCGCCATCACGAAGGCGACACACAGGGCCCGGATGGTGCGGGAGGCGTTCCCTCGCGCATGAGGTCTTTGGTTCATGGGTTGCTCCGTTTGGGCCTCTCAGAAAGCCGCCGGTAGTCATGTCGTGGCCGGATAACCGTGTCGGCGGGGCAATAAATGCCAGTCCGCACTCTCAGCATACCTTCCCGAGGGAAAAACCGTCTCGGTGCTCACGTCAAACAACGGTCAAAGCGCCGCCGGTACTCCATGCGTGGTGCCTGCGGAGGGGCATGGCGCCGGATGAGGGGGCTGCTGAGAGCGAATTCGATCACGGCGAGAGGCAGCTGCTGTTGCCGCCTGACGAAAATCCGCCCGTTGCGGGCACCGATGGTTGGCACTATCTTGTCAGAAGGGCACACCCGGATCGGTCGTGACCGTGGGACGAATAGGCGAATTCGAGCTTGAGAGGGCCTGAGGTGGAGTGCGTCACGCCGCCGGCCGCTGAAAGTTGGGGTGAGTTGTGACTTTCACCCGCAGGCAGTTGCTGAGAACGGTGGGTGCCGCCTGCGCCGCCGACATTGTTCCGAGGGGCGCGGCCGCGAGCAACGGTGAGTCAACTGCCGACGACAGCGTCGGTGTGCTCGTGGACACCACCGCCTGCATCGGCTGCCGCAAGTGCGAGTGGGCGTGCAATCGCGCCAACCAGCTTCCGGTCCAGCCCCTCGAGACCTTCGAGGATGTCCTGGTGTTCGCGGACGATCGCCGCCCTGACGCCGCTCACTATACGGTGGTGAACCGCTTTCCCGGAGCGACCCCGGCGGCGCCTCCGGTCCACGTCAAGGTCCAATGTATGCATTGCAACGAACCGGCGTGCGCTTCGGCGTGCCTGGTGAGCGCGCTGGTGAAGCAGGCGAACGGGGCGGTGACCTACGACCCATGGCGCTGCATGGGTTGCCGCTACTGCATGGTCGTGTGCCCTTTCGGCGTGCCTGCCTACGAGTACCACAACCCCACCACACCCCGGGTTCGCAAGTGCAGCTTCTGCCACGAGCGGGTCGTCAACGAGGGACGGCTGCCGGCCTGTGTGGAGATCTGCCCTCCCCAATGTCTCATCTTCGGCCAACGCGCCGAACTCCTCCGGCTCGCCCATCGGCGGATACGCAGGGAACCGGACCGCTATGTGGATCACGTGTACGGTGAAACCGAGGCCGGTGGCACCTCCTGGCTTTACCTGGCGAGCACCCAGTTCGCCGAGCTCGGGTTTCCCACCCTCTCGCCGCAGTCCCCGTCGCATCTCACCGAGTCCCTCCAGCACGGCCTCTTCAGGAATTTCATCCCGCCGCTCTCCTTGTTTGCGGTGCTCACAGCGGTCATGGCCCTCACTCACCCTGACGCGACCCGGGACGGATCCCGCGACGGGGAGCAACGTTGACCCACCTTGAAGCCGCCCCTCTCGACCGACGACTGAACACGCCGGGGGTGCGCGTGCTCCTGCTGCTGATGGCCGTGGGTGCGGGGTTCGCCGTTGTTCGCTTCCGGTCGGGGCTCGGGGCGGTCACCCACCTCGACGACCGCTTCCCGTGGGGACTGTGGATCGCTGTCGATGTCGCCACCGGCGTGGCCCTCGCCGCCGGCGGCTTCACGACCGCTGCCGTCACCCACATCTTCCACCGTCATCGCTACGAATCGTTGACCCGTCCCGCCCTGCTCACCGCCGCGCTCGGATACACCTTCGTGGCACTGGGGATCCTCATGGACCTGGGCCGCTACTACAACATCTGGCACCCGGCGCTTCCCTCCATGTGGTCGGGCCACTCGGCGCTCTTCGAAGTGGCCATGTGCGTCATGGCGTATCTCACCGTGCTCTATATAGAGCTCGTGCCGATCGTGGTCGAACGCTTTGGCGGACGGGTGCGTCTGCCCGGCCCCCTGGCCCTTCTCGACCGCCCAGTTGAAGTCTTCCTTTACCTGTTCGATAAGACCCTCGGCCGGGTGATGTTCGTATTCATCATCCTCGGTGTCGTTCTTTCGTGTCTGCACCAATCGTCCCTCGGCACCCTGATGCTGCTGGCACCATCGAAGATGAACCCTCTGTGGTGGACGCCGATCCTACCCCTCTTGTTCCTGCTTTCGGCGGTGGCGGTGGGTTTCTCCATGGTCATCTTCGAGTCCCTGGTGTCCGCGCGGGCGTTCGGCCGGCGGCCCGAGTTGAACGTGCTCGGCTCTCTCGCGCGAATCGTGCCGGTGGTCCTGCTGGTGTATCTCGGGTGCAAGGTCGCGGACCTGGCCATCCGTGGGGTGGTCCCACGCCTCCTTGACGGGAGCACCGCCTCGACCATCTTCCTGCTCGAGGTCGGCGCCGGCGTGGTGGTTCCGCTCGTCATGCTGTTCTCGGATCGGGTGCGGCGCAGCCCGAGGCTGCTGCTCACCGCCGCCACTCTGACGGTCCTCGGCGTCGCCGGCAACCGGATCGACGTCTTCCTGGTGGCCTACACGCCACCCTTCGCCACCCACCGTTATGTTCCGAGTATCGGCGAGGTCGCCGTCACGGTTGGCCTCATCGCCGGGCTGGTGCTGCTCTACCGCGTGCTGGTGACCGTGCTCCCGATTCTGCCCGCCGGGGAGGACGCCGAGCCTGCCGATCCAGACATGCATCGCCCCAGAGGCTGGCTGGCGGCCAGCTGGGGCAAGTGGTGATGAGGTACCGGGCCGCGCTCGGTCTCACGGTGAGTGTGCTGCTCGGGCTGGCGGCGGCTTCGTTTCCGGCCCATAGCCGGGCAGCGAACGCCGATGCGCCGGACTGCTTGGAGTGCCACACCTGCCCGGAACCTCTCCCAGATCGGCCGTGCCTGCAGCCGTGCCCGCGCCACGCCCGGGCCGCCGTCCTTTCTCCGGACCTCGGCCCCGACGTAGTGGTGCTCGGCGAGCTGGAGGACCTCTACGTGCCGGTGCGGTTCGACCACAGGACCCACGCCGTGATGGCGGGCATGTCCAACGGCTGCGACATCTGTCACCACTACACGCCGCCTGACTTGCCGCACCCCGACTGCAAGGGCTGCCATCCCACCGATGTCGCGCATGAAGACCTCGCGCAACCGGGCCTCAGGGGCGCGTATCACCGGCGGTGCCTGAGCTGCCACAGTGAATGGGACCACGAAACCGCGTGTGGGATCTGCCACGAAAAACGCAAAGGAGGTGGGCTCGGCGGGACCGCCACGACCGTGTGCGACCACAGCCTCTACCGGCCGATGATTCTCGAGGAGCTGATCATCTTCACCACCGCCTTCGCCCCCGGTGACACGGTGCCGTTCCACCATCGCAATCACAGCCGGCGCTACGAGCGCGACTGCACCGAGTGCCACCGCGAGCAGAGCTGTAACCGCTGCCACATCCAGGACGGCGGCGAACTCCATCCCATGGGTCGGCCCGACGAAGTGAATCTCCACGAAACGTGTTTCGTCTGCCACCAAAGCCAGCGGTGCCGTGATTGCCACGGCCGCGACCCAGCGGACCTCTTCTCTCACTCCGACACCGGTTGGCCTCTCGGGGTCTACCACGCCGATCTCGACTGCCGAACCTGCCACGGGCGCGGCGCCGGCATTCACAAGCTCGACGCCCGCTGCGAGGCCTGCCACCAGGGGGGATTCCCGACCGCGAACTTCGACCACCGCGTCACCGGCGTCATCCTTGACGAGGTCCATCGGCAGGCGGACTGCAGCGACTGCCACGCGGGCGGCTGGTCGGCCCTACCACAGTGCGACGCCTGCCACGACGACGGTCGGACCTACGACCGGAACCGGGGCTTTGTCGCGTCCTCATGATTCGCCCCGCTGCGGCCGGATCCCAGGCTGAAAAGGCAGGGCGGGTGGTGGACAGCTTACGGCCACCCGCTGATTCCGACGTGAGCTCGCGTGCACAGCACGCGAGCAACCCTAGCGACGAATGCCGGAGGAGGGGATCGAACCCTCACGGGATTACTCCCAGGGGATTTTAAGTCCCCAGCGTCTGCCATTCCGCCACTCCGGCAGGAGACACAGCCATCATAGCCGGAAATCTGAATTCGGAATTCGGAATTCGGAGTGCCGCCCACCCACCCGTGTGCTACAACTTCCTCGATGACTGCGCAGAACGCAGAAGTCGTGATCTGCGGAGCCGGGATCGCGGGGATCTCGACAGCCTGGCGGCTGGCGGTGAAGCACGGAACTAGAAACGTCGTCCTGGTGGACTCGCGGCCGCCGATGACGCTGACCTCGGACAAGTCGACCGAGGCCTACCGCAACTGGTGGCCGGGGCCCGATGACGCGATGGTGCGGCTGATGAACCGCTCGATCGATCTCCTCGAAGAGATGGCGGAAGCGAGCGACAACCGTTTTTTGATGAACCGGCGTGGCTATCTCTACGCCACCGCCGATCCGGAGCGAGCCGACGCGATGCACGCTGCGGGAGTACTCGCCTCCAGCTACGGAGCTGGCCCGTTGCGGGTCCACTCCGGAGGGGCGGGCGGCCCCGATTACCTGCCAACACCGGCGGAGGGCTGGAAGGATCAACCCGACGGAGCGGATCTGATTCTCGGTGAGGGTTTACTCCGAAAGACTTTCCCCTTCCTCTCTCAGGAAACAGTGGCGGTGCTGCACGCCCGCCGCTGCGGCTGGTTCTCGGGCCAGCAGCTCGGCATGCTGCAACTCGAAGAAGCTCGGGCGGCCGGCGTCGAGGTGATCGAGGGCCGCGTCGAGTGGATTGAAACTACCGGCGGCCGCGTGTCGTCGGTCCAGATCGGCACCGGCAACGAAATCGTCTCCGTTGCTACGCCCCAGTTCGTGGTCGCCGCCGGGCCGATGCTACGAGAGGTCGGGGCCCTGCTCGGCCTCGAGCTGCCGGTCTTCTCCGAGCTTCACCTCAAGATGTCTCTCGAGGACCAGCTCGGCGTGGTGCCCCGTGACGCGCCTCTCTTGATCTGGGAGGATCCGCAGCGCCTCGGTTGGAGTGACGAGGAACGCGAGTTCGTGGCCGAGCTGGCGGACGGTGAGCTGTTGCTCGGCGAGATGCCTCCGGGAGTCCACGCGCGAATCGAGGGCGGGAGGGAAAGCCGCTACCTGCTCATCCTGTGGCCCTACCATTTGGATCCGGTTGCGGAGAACTTCCCCCTGCCGATACCGGATCACTACGCCGAGATCTGTGTGCGCGGAATCTCGACCATGATCCCCGGGCTCGGCGCCTATGTGGAGCGGATGCCCAAACCGTGGATCGACGGCGGCTACTACACCAAGACGAAGGACAACCGCCCGCTCGCCGGTCCGCTGCCGATCGACGGGGCATTCGTTCATGGTGCGTTGTCGGGTTACGGGCTGATGGCCTCGGCGGCGACGGCGGAGATGGTCGCGCTGCACATCACCCAGGGGCAGTTGCCGGACTACGCCGGTGCGTTCCTCCCAGCGCGGTTCGATGATCCGGAGTACCTCGCCTTGATCGAGGGATGGGATGACACCACACAGTTGTGATTTCGAATTTCGGATTTCGTATTTCGGATTTACCCACCCACCCCTTCCAGTTACGCAGGAGGACGAGTCAGGCGCGGTCTTCGAACACAGTCGGGAACTGAAAGTGTAAAAGGAGACCGCCCGCGTGAGCCGAGCAGAAAATTCGAAATCCGAATTTCGAAATCCGAAATCTAGTCCTCGTCTTCCTCTTCGTCCTTCGCGGCCGCGGCGATGATCTTCTCCTGCATCTGTTTCGGAACCTCGGTGTACTGGCCGAATTCCATGTGGAAGTCGCCGCGGCCCTGGGTGATCGAGCGCAGGGTCGGCGCGTAGGTCAGCATCTCGGCCAGCGGCACCGCCGCCTTGACGGTCGTCGTGCCGTCTTCCGAATCCATACCCTGGACCCGGCCGCGGCGCGAGTTGAGATCGCCCATGACGTCACCGAGATTTTCCTCGGGTACGTAGACCTCGACCTGCATGATCGGCTCGAGCAAGGTCGCCTTGCAGTTAGCTGCGGCCTCCCGGAATGCCTTGCGACCGGCAAGCTTGAACGCCATTTCCGACGAATCCACCGCGTGCTCTTTACCATCAAGAAGTGTGATCTTGAAGTCCACCATCGGGTAACCGGCGACGACGCCGCGCTCGGCGGCCTCCTGGATGCCCTTATCGACCGCCGGCCTGTACGTCTGCGAGATCGAACCGCCGAAGATCTTGTCGATGAACTCGTAGCCTTTGCCGGGGTTGGGCTCCATTTTGATCGAGCATTGGGCAAACTGGCCCGAGCCGCCGGTCTGCTTCTTGTGGCGGGTGGTGACCTCCGTGGACGACTTGATGGTCTCGCGATAAGGCACCTTGGGCTGATGGAGGACGACATTGACGTTGTAACGTTTCTTGAGACGGCCGACGACGACCTCGACGTGCAGCTGGCCGGCGCCGGATATCAACATTTCCTTGGTCTGCGGGTCGCGGCCGACGGTGATCGTGGGGTCCTCGTCGCGAATCTTGGCCAGCGCCGACGCCAGCTTGTTCTCGTCGCCCTTGGACTCGGCCTCGAGCGCAAAGCTGATGGCGGGCTCCGGGATACTCACAGGGGTCAGCCTGATGTTCTGTTTGGCCGCGCACAAGGTGTCGCCGGTGTGGGTTTCCTTGAGCTTGGGAAGAGCGCCGATGTCACCGGCGGCGAGCTCGGTCACATGCTCGAGGTCTTTCCCCTGAGCAATCGACATCGAGCTCAAGCGTTCCACCGAGTCGCGGGTGGAGTTGGACACGGTGGCGTCTGTGGCAACCCCGCCCGAAAACACGCGCATCAGAGTGATGTGACCGGCAAAGGGATCAGAGATCGACTTGAAGACGTAGGCAACAAATGGTGCATCGGATGACACCGCGAACTCCTGTTCCTCGCCATTCACCGTCGCCTGAACGGGGCGCCAGTCGGGGGTCGGAGCCAGGTCCACCAGCGCGTCCATCAAAGGCTGGACACCAATGTTCTTGGCCGCCGCGAGGGCGAAGACCGGGAAGAGCTCGCGCGCGGTGATCGCCTTCTTGAGGCCACCCACAAGGGTCTTGCCATCGAGCTCACCCTCCTCGAGGTACTTCTCCATCAGCTCTTCGTCCTGCTCGGCAACCATTTCCATCAGCGCCTCTCGCGCCGACGCGACGGCATCTGCAATGTCGCCCGGGACATCAACCTCCGCGGCCTTTCCGCTCTCGTCGCGCTCCCAGGTGAACGCCTTTCCGCTGACCAGATCGACGACTCCGGAGAAGTTCGCCTCCTCACCAATCGGAAGCTGCAGCGGTGTGACCTCCCGGCCATACTTCTTCTGCAGCGTTTCGACCACGCGCGAGTACGAGGCTCGGTCGCGATCCATGAGATTGACGGCGAAGAGGACCGGCAGGTCGAACTCTGCTGCAGATTTCCACATCTTCTCGGTCTGTACCTCGATGCCTGCGACCGCCGAGACCATCATCAGGGCGGCGTCAGCCACCCGCAACCCTTGCAGGGCGTCGGTGGTGAAGATGCCGTAACCCGGGGTATCAATCAGATTGACCTTGACCCCGCGGTGCTCGAAGTGGGCGACCGCCGTGTTGATGGTGATCTTGCGATCGTGCTCATCGTCGTCGAAATCTGTGGTGGTGTTGCCGTCGTCCACCTTGCACAGGCGGTTGACGGCGCCACTGTCGAAGAGCAGCGCCGAGACCAGCGAGGTCTTGCCGGTGTCGGAGTGGCCCACCACCGCTATGTTGCGGATGTTCGCGGTCGCATACACGGTCATGGAAATCTCCTCCACTCGTCGGGGGATGCCCGAAGAAAAATTAGCTCAGTCCTTGGCCACCGCCTGCTCGAGGTCCTCCCCGGTCAGCAGGCGATAGGCCTCGAGGTAGCGCGAGAGGGTGCCCTCGACCACCTCGGGCGGAAGGGTCGGAGCCGGCGGCTCCTTGTCCCAGCCAATGGTCTCGAGCCAGTCACGCACGTACTGCTTGTCGAAGGATGCCTGGGAGCGCCCGGGCTCGTAATCGTCGGCCGGCCAGAAGCGGGACGAATCGGGGGTTAACGCCTCGTCCATCCAGACGATGCTCCCCTCCCCGTCGAACCCAAACTCGAACTTGGTGTCGGCGATCAGAATGCCGCGCTCGCGAGCGTAGTCGGCGGCAGCCGAATAGAGCTCGAGGGTCAGGTCGCGAAGGCGAGTCGCGGTGTCGTCGCCGACGATTCCCGCCATCCGCTCGAAGCTGATGTTCTCGTCATGACCGTCGGTGGCCTTGGTTGCCGGCGTGAATATCGGTTCGGGAAGCTTTGCGGATTCGGTCAAACCCTTCGGCAGCGCGATTCCGCACACCGCGCAGTCGGCCTGGTACTCCTTCCAGCCCGAACCGGCGAGGTAGCCGCGCGCGACGCATTCAACCGGGACCGGATCGAGCCGCCGCACCAACACGCTGCGGCCGGCGAGCTCGGGATGACGACGGAACGGTTCCGGGAATTCGCCAAGCTCGGTTGCAAGGAGGTGGTTGGAAACGCGGTCGGTAAAATGCCGAAACCAGAAGGTCGAGAGTTGGGTGAGGATTTCACCGCGGCCGGGGATGCCGGGCGACAGCACGCTGTCGAAGGCGCTGATGCGGTCGGTAGCGACAAGGATCAGCGCCTCGTCGGTGGCGTAGATGTCGCGGACCTTGCCCCGACTCACCAGATGTCCAGAAGGGATGGAAGTGGTGAGCAGGGCCTCTCGCATCGCCTCAGGCTTCCTTGCCAGAGATCACCGCTTGGGCCTGCCGCGCCATGCGCGATTTGTAGCGGGCCGCGGTGTTGCGGTGGAACACGCCCTTGCGCCAGCCGACGTCGATGACTGACATCGTGTCGGGCAGCAGCTCCTGGACCTTCTTTGAATCGCCGTCCGCCAGGGCGGCCCGCATCAGGCGCATCTGCCGGCGCACCCGCGTGCGCACCGCACGGTTCTTCATCCGCCGCTCGAGAGACTGGCGGTGGCGTTTGCGCGCCTGTTTCTTCGTACCCTTGATCGTAGCCATCGAGTTATCTCCTTGGTCGCACGCCGCACGCAGTGCGCAGCATAAGGTCGCATATGATAGCGGAAAACACTCGATCCGGCTAGTTCAATTTGGTTTTTTGGCGCCACCGAGTATCAGAGATCGGGGATGCCACTGAGAATCAGGAGCCACCCTTCGCATTGTCTCCCTCAAGGAAGAACCCGTTTCAGCCGTAAGTACCAGACAATGCGAAGAATGGCACCTGGCGCTTCCCGCCGAGATGCGTTTCCTCGGAACGCCCTCTAGGCCTCAACACCTCAAGAATTATCGGATGGTGAGCCCGAGAGAGCGGAGCTGTTCGCGGGCAAGGTCTGCTTCGCGTGTGCCGGGGTGCTCATAGACCACGTACTGGAGGTTGACCACCCCTTGACCCTGGTCGCCCATCTTGAGGTAAATCAGTCCCATTTTCAGCTGGGCGGCGGCCGCCTTGTCCGAGGTCGGGTAATCCTCGAGGACCCGAGAAAACGTGGCGAGCGCCTCTTCGGGCATCTCCTGGGCGTCATAGCACTCACCGATCCAATAAAGCGCGTTGTCGGTCAGCTCGGTGTCGGGCCAGCGCCTCATGTATTCGGCGAATCCATCGGCCGCGAGGTTGTAATTCCCGCGCATGTAATCTTCGTATGCGGATCGGTAGAGCTCGTCTGGGCTGTTCGCAACGCCGGCGGGCATACCGCCCGACTCGGCCCCGGACGCCCCCAACCCCTCGGCGCCCGGCGCCACAGTCACCGGTGGCAGCATGACGGCACCACCCTGGGCGCTCTCCGCGGCCAGTTGCTGAGAGATGGTCTGCAGTTTACTGGTCGTGACCTCGAGACTCGCGTACAGTGCCTCGATCTGTTCCTGCAGCTCTTCGACCTTGAGCGCGAGGTCAGCGTTCGAACGCAGGTTCTTATTGGTTATGTCCTGCATCGACTGCTCCATGCCCTGCAGGTCCGACTGGTCGATGACCTCGGTCTGCAACCGGTCGACCGAACGCTGGACGTCGGTGATCTCCCGGTGCAGCAGGGCCATGTCTTCCGAGGAACTGCAGGCGGCAAGAGGCGTCAGCAGGGCGAAGCTCGCGACGATCAGATGAAGTGGACGCATGATTGTGCTCCTAGCGCGCGACGATCACGAAATGAGAACGACGGTTGAGCCTCCAGACGCTCTCGCCGCTTCCGAAAGCGAACGGACGCTCCTCGCCGTAGGAAATAATCTGAATTCTCTGCGGAGCGATGCCGAGGAATACGAGGTAATCGCGCACCGTGCTCGCCCGGCGTTCACCGAGCGCGAGGTTGTACTCGCGGGTGTTCCGCTCGTCGCAATGGCCTTCGACGAGGATCGAGATCGTGGGGTGTTTCTGCAACCAGGCGGCGTTCTTCGCAATTGCTTCGCGAGCCGCCGGCGTCAGATCAAACCGGTCGGTGTCAAAAAAGGCGTCCTCCAAATACCCCTGCGCGTTGAGCTGCGCGAGGTCCTCTGGAAGCTCTTCCGTCACCTCCTCTGAAACGATCGTCTCGGTGATCGGCTCATGAACGACCTGTTCACTCACCGCAGCGGCATCCGGCGTCGCCACCCGAGTGGGCTGAGGTGGTGGCGCGTCCATTTTTGGGCCACCGCTTTTGCAGGCGCCCACATGCAGCGCCAGAAATATTACCAGGGCGGTTGTTGTTAAACGCGTCGCGTTGCGCATCGATGCCTCCTTAGCGGCCGTCATGTCCTAACTCGCTTTGCGAACAGCCTGTCGGTGATGCCGTCTCCGCTGCCATCCGCGTATTGTCTGTGCAGGCCCACTCTATCAGGGCATTTCTGCACGAACAACCATCGCCGGAGACGCCGGATTCATCCTTTGTGATCTACGTCATCTTCGGCTTCCGGTTCACCTGCATTCTCCTCTGCAAACCCTCCGTCCGGGCGATCCAGCCGACCGTCGCCGTGGAGCTTTCCGAGATAGTCGTAGAGGACGATCGAGCCGGCGATTGCCAGATTGAGAGAGGGCACGAGCCCCCACTGGGGAATCTGAACCACCAGCTCCGCCTCCTCCAGCAGCTCGTCGGGCACCCCCGCAAGCTCGGCGCCGAGCAGGAAACACGGACGTTCCGGATAGACGGCATCGAAGACGTTGACCGCCCGGTGATCGAGCTCCACCGCCACCATGTTCCAACGCCGAGCCTTCAGGTGGCACCGAAACGCGTCGATATCTGCGAGCTGGGTAACGGTTGTGTAAAGCTCGGATGTTTTTGCCGCCTCCAGGTTCCACTCGCGCTCGCCAACCAGAACCACCTCCTCGGCCGCCGCCGCGTGTGCTGTGCGGACGAGCGACCCGACGTTGTGCTCCTTGGTAATATCCCAGGCCGCGATCGCCATCGGTCGCAAGCCACGGCGATACTGCTCGCGCCGGCGCTGTCGCCGTTCGAGCCGACGTTCCATGGCGAGCTGGTATTTCAGATCACGCATTGTCATTCCCTCGCAGTTTCGCACAGCAAAACAGCGAGGGAACAAAAAAACGAAACCCCGCGGGGGCGGGATTTCGTCGTGGCGGGTGTGCCCGCCCGGACCTTTTCAGTGGGTATCGCGGCTGTGAGGTCCGTTCAACACCCGCGGTCCCTGAGGACACTTCCAATATGGAACCTAAAATCGCCAATGTCAAGGGGGCTGACGGGTCGTCCTCATTGAGCTCGAAAAATTCCTAAGTATCTATTGATAAGAGCGTTAGAACAACGATATGAGCGAATGAAAAGCAGAGAATAAGGAGCTTGAGGCAGCATTTTCAACGGTATGAAGAGACCAGGAATCGTGTACCTGCCGGCATATAAAACCGGCCGGCATCGCCCCTGTTTACTGTGGATTCTTCACGAGTGAATCCGGTGTAAAGGCATCCGGCAGCAGCTCTCCAACACTCGTCAGAATTCGATCGCCCTCCAGGTTCGCCAGGATCACCGGAAAATCGCCAAATTCGACCAGCACCTGGCGGCACGCACCGCATGGTGGGGTCGGTGGGCTCGTATCGGTGACCACCGCGAGGCCCTCGAAGGCCAGGCTGCCGACGGATACGGCCGCCGCCACGGCGTTCCGTTCGGCGCAGACGCTGAGGCCGTAGGACGCATTCTCGACGTTGCAGCCCACGTGCACGCGACCTTTCACGTCAAGGACCGCAGCTCCAACAGTGAAGCTCGAGTACGGCGCGTGAGCTTGGTGCCGCACTGCAGAGGCAGCTTCAACGAGACGATCAATGGTTTCTGGTTTCAAGTCCGGCATAAAGCAACTATACCGTGGATGGCTGCTCCAACATTTGAATGTCAGCGACCTGGGAAACCTCGTGAGCTACGCGGATTCGCGAATGCGCAGCTGTCAGCCATCAGCTTTCAGCCCATCGAATCGAGTATACGAACCGCTATTGGGAATGCAGCTCGTGATAGCTGATTGACGATTGCTTTCAGTTTATATCTTCGCCACTCTCAAAAGCGAGGCGGTTACTGCCGTTTATGAGCGCCCGAGCTGCTCGGACTCTTGGACGAGCTCCCCCCCGAGGATCGGCTGCCACTCGCGGATGAACGCGAGCTGCCACCGGACGGCCGGCTGCTGCCCGCGGAGGAGCGGAAGCTGCTTCCGTTGGACCGGGTGCCGCCGGTCGAGCGGGTTTGCGGCGCCGAATACCGACCCGGACTGCTTCCATACGAGCTCGACGAGCGCGGGGACGATCCTCGGTAGGCCGACGATCCCGATGGCGATGTCGTCGGGCGGCTGTAGAGCGACGAGTTGGACCCGGGCACGATCACCGGCCGGGAGCTGCCAACCCTCCCGGAGCTTGTTCGCGGCGCTACCAGCGGTCGTGATCCTCCCGCCAAGCCGGTGCCGGTCGCACCGGATGTCGTCCCGCCGCTGCCACCATAGATGGTTGGCCGGTAGACGTTGGGCTGAGCGAGCCGCGAGGTGCTCGGCGAATACAACGGAGACCCTGCTCCAGTTGACAGTCGTGGGGCCACCGTTCGGCGGTTCGAGGCCGCGGCCTCGGCCGAACGCCGGCTGAGATCGGCATAGGTTGTCGGCTGGCCGAGTTGCCTGATGGTCTCAGGGCTCACCGAGCTGTCACGAGCCATCACCGCACTGACATCGGTCGGATATCTCGCACCGACATCGCGGAAGACGCGCTCGATTTCGGAGCCGGGGTTCTCGAGGGCGGGAGACCTGGTGGTCAACGGCCCGGTCATCACGACCCCCATCTGATCTCCGTCCGCTGGCATGACCCGGTCACCGGAACGCGCGAGACGGGTGAGGTTGGGGCTCGCGAAATCCTCCTGGCGGACAGCCGTCCATCCGCGCCGGTCGATCGAGGCAATGCGTACCCGACCGTTGACGTCAACAGCGCGTTCTGTTCCGATCCGCGACCGTGAGGCATCGGCATCGCCCGCCACCCGACTGCCCGAGGCGCGTGGCGGAACCGCATCACGTCTGGCCGGCTGCGCGGAGCCACCACCGCCAGGATAGGGAGGCCTATAGGGTGGATAGTACCCGGGATAGTACCCTCCACCGTACCAGCCCCCTCCCCACCACCAGTTATTGTAATAACCGTAAGGACACCAACCGACGTAGCCAGGCCACCACGCCCAGCTCACCCACGCCGGACCCCAATATCCACCCCACGACCACGTCCAACCGAAGCCCGAGGAAAAGTACCACGATCCGTAGTGGTGGGGCAGCCAGCCCCAGGGTTCGTAGGAGATCCAGGCCCAACCTGTCGGGGTCCAGTACCACCTGCCGGCCCGATACGGCTCCCAGCTCCCACCAACGGCAGGCTGCCAGGCCCAGGAGTTGATTTCATCGACGTAGACCCAGCTGCCGTAGTTGTCGAGCAGGGCCGCCTGGCGCGAGTAGCGGATGTCGACGTGCTGCGAGCTTTCGCCGGCTGGGATCTGCCGCCGCATTTCGACCCAGGCCGCAAAATCGTCGTTCCAGGTAATCTGAGCCTCACTCCGCTGCACCTCTCCAGCGCCAACCTCGGCTGAGCTTTGGGCACGGATCAGCACGCCCCCCGCCGAGGTCGCGGCCTCGGCGAGGCCGGAAAGGACTTCGACCCGCAACCCGCCGCTGGGCAGGGCCCGAATCCGATAGAGACCTCGCTCGTCGAGGTAAACGGTGGCACCACGGCCGTCGATCCGGACTGAATTGTTGGAAAGAGCAAACTCGGTGATCTCGAAAATAATCGTTCCATCGGCAAGGTAGACCACGGTTCGATCGGACTCGGCATCGCGACTGAGGGCAACGGCATCGAGACTCAAGGTCGTGTACTCGTCAAGCCACACCAGATTGGCGTCTGCGAGAACGATTTCCATCCGCGCTTCACGGGCGGTGTCGACCCGATCGCCCCCCACCAACGGCATGTTGATGACCGCTTCCAGGCTCTCCTCCTGGTTGACTGGTTGGACGGTCGCATAGCGTTCGAGGTACGAGATGTAGCTCAACGAGGTCATCTCGTCCTCGGCAGAGGCCATCAACACGGTCATGAATGTTAGGGCCAATCCTGTAATCAGGACCTTTTTCATGGTCCACCTCCCGGTCGGCCCTGGAGAGTGCAATGGGCGTGCCACATCGAGAGATTTCGGATCTGGGATTTCGAATTTCGAATTTCCACCCCATCACCCGTGTCCGGGAGGGTGGGTGGAAAATCCGAGATCCGAATTTCGAAATCCGAATTGCACATTCTACTTCCGCTGCAACTTCCGCATTTCTGTCACCTGTTGCGTCTGGCGCACTTTGATGAGCGTGCCCGCCGGATAGTAGCCACCGCGGACACTGGCGTTGGTGTAGGTGACCGAGCCCGGGCCCATCAGAACCCCCGGGTTGAGGACAGTGTTGCAGCCGGTCTTGCATCCATCGCCGAGAACTGCACCGAACTTTCGCAGGCCAGTGTGAAAGATCTCTCCGCCAGCCGAGAAGCTGATTTCGCGACCGACGTTTTTGACGTTCGAGCAGATGGTTCCGGCACCAAGGTTGACGTCGCTGCCGAGGATGGAGTCGCCGACATATGCCTGGTGGGGTGCCTTGGCACCGGGCAACAAGATCGATCCCTTGACCTCGCTGTGGGCACCGACCAGGCTGCCGGCGGCGAGCAGCACGTTTTGTCGCACGTAGGCGCCGGTTCGAATCTGAACGCCTTTCTCGAGAATCGCCGGTCCAATGATCACCGCTCCTGGTTCGATCGAGCAGCCGGCGGCGATAGCGATTCGATCTCCGAGCAGGTGCACACCGTCAGGCACATCGATGTCGATGCTCCAGTCGGACCACGATTCGAGATATTCGGAGAGCCTACCGGCGAGCGCAGCCCACACCGGTTCTGCAGGATCGAAGAGCCCTGAATGCGAAAAACCATCGATGTCGAAGAAGGTGGCAGGTCGGAAGTCGATCATGCGGGGATCTCCTCGATTTCGGGAATGCGCCGTTTGACGACCACTAACGTCTGATCGTCGTTCGGTGGAGAGACGGCGGTAAAGTCGTCGACATCCGAATAAACACGATCGACGATCGCGAGCGGGTCGAGGTGGCGAGCGGTGCGCAAGGCGTGAATCAGGCGGTCGAGTCCGTATTCTTCGTGGTCGGGCTCGTTGGTTGCCTCGGTGATTCCGTCCGTGTACAAAACCAGCAGATCCCCAGGGTCGAGTTCTTCGATGCCGAAGGTGTAACGTGCGTCGGGATGAGGACCGAGAATCATACCGCCAGTGCGAAGCAGAGAGACCGATCCGTCCGTCCGCATCACAACCGCCGCCGGATGGCCGGCGTTGCAGTAGATGATCCTTCCGTCGAGATTCATTTCGGCCAGGAACAGCGAAACGAACTTCGTGGCGAGACGGCTCCGGTGGATGATGTTGTTGAGCCGCCCGACGGTGCGCGTCAGCTTGTACTCGCGGGCGAGGCCCATGCGGAGCCCGGTGAAGACGTCGCGCACCTGCAGGGCCGCGGGCAGACCGTGGCCGGTTGCGTCCGCCACGACGACGTCGAACACATCGTCGTCGAGGGTGATGACGTCGTAGAAGTCTCCGCCCACGAACTCAGCGGCGACCGTCCGCGCCGCGATTTCGAAATCGCCGGGCTGTGGAATGTGGCGCGGCAGAATGGAGGTCTGGATCTGGCGAGCCTCCTCGATGATCTCCATCACCCGTTCTTCGCGCAGCTTCTGGTTAACGGCCAGCCGAATGATGTTGAGGGTCGAGACCAGGTTTTCGTGGTCGTCGTCGGTCGCCTCGACATCGAACGACAGGACGTAGCGTCCGTCAGCCACCGCGACCGCCGCAAACCACTCGCGTGTCCCCAGATCTGCTTCGAGGCGTTGATCGAGGCGGGAGTCGTCTCGACGCATGACGACCGAGCCAACCTCCAACAGCCTGTCGAACGGAGGATAGGTCTTCCATACTCTGAGGCCGATGGGTTCGCGCGATGCTTCGCCGAAGGTTTCCACCAGCTCGTAACTGCCGTCATCCTGGGCGTAGATTCGACCCCCTTTGATCCCGAGGTCTTCGGCAAAGCTGTCGGTGATGAAGTCGGCGGTTCTGTGAACCGTCTCCAGGGGAGTCGAACCGAGAGCGATGGTTTCCAGCGCACTTTCGATACGTCGGAACAGTGAGGTGGACGGCCGCGGCATTCCTGGATCATGTCACGAGAGATAGTCGGGCGCAAGCGCGTAACTTCAAGCTGCGGAACAGCATAGAGATGTATAGCCAGAAGGTGATATACTGGCGCCGCCCGGTTGTCAGCCGGGCCCATGGAGGACTCCCGTGAATCGTTCAGCCCTCGCCTGTGCCGCCATCGCGGCCGTTATCATTGCCACCGCATGCAGCGGCCCGGAGGCTATCCCCGAGGCGCCGATCGAGACCGTTTCCAACCACGCTACCGTCGACATCGTGTGGGAAAGGGACATGCCGGCGGCCCTGGAGCGGGCACGCAACGAGGGCAAACCGGTGCTCGTCAACTTTTACGCCGACTGGTGCGTCTGGTGTAAACGACTCGAGTCGACCACGCTCCGTGACGCCAAGGTGGCCTCGGTCCTGCAAAGCAAAGTCGTGCCCCTGAGCCTCGACGTCGATAACGAGGGCAAGGAGCTGTCGAACGAATACGGGGTCGATGGGCTGCCAATGATCATCGTGCTCGACTCCGGAGGAAAAGAAATCGGTCGGATCCCGGGCTACATGCCGCCTGACTCGTTTCTCGAGCGCGTCGAGGGATTTCTTCAGCACAGCTGACCCGAGAAGCAACCGATCCCGCGGCAAAGCCGGGGGATCTCCAAAGGACCTGAGGAATGCCGTCCACCCACCCTGAACGATCTGGTGAAGAGGGCAGGGGTGGGAATTCCTCATTCCTAATTCCTCACTCCCTGTTCATCATTCGTCGTTGCCAGTCGGAGATCCTGGTTCCGGTTTTCTGACGTCTAATTCCAACCGGCGCCTTTCGGCCGCCTCAGGGCCTTCACGGGCAGCCAGCCGATCCAACTCCGCCTGCTCTTCCGGCGTGGGCGTGGGCCGTAATCGTTCGTCGGCCACCTCCACCGCTTCGGCGGTGGGCATCGGCTCTCCCGGCTTGGGCGTGTAGAAGGGCAGCTGGAACGGCCACGGCAGATCCATGATCTCCCCCATTTCCTCGCTGCACGGGTCGACCGGTTCGGTGCCGTCGAGGAATGCCTCCAGAATCACGTTCTTCTGGTAGCTGCACGGAGGCACTGCACGTTCCCCGGTGGTCGCATCGACCGGGGTGAAGATGACACCGGCCGGCACCTGGAAGTCCTCTGCCCTCTCGGCGGCTGTGAGGGTGTCCAGGTATGTTGCCATGAAGTTGTTCCAGATCGGTTGCGCGGCAAGCGCACCGGTCATTTTTTTGGCGATCGGCGCCTTGAGATCGCGGCCAACCCACACGCCCACAGTGATCCGTGGCGAAAACCCGACGAACCAGGCATCTGAGTAGAGATCGGTGGTGCCCGTCTTGCCGGCGAGATTCGCGTCCAGCCAGCGGGCGCTGACGCCGGTGCCATGCTCGATGACGCCTCGCAGCATGTACAGGACGAGGTAGGTCACCGCCTCCGGCATCACGCGCTCGCTGTGTGGAAAGAAACGCTCCTGTAGCCGCCCTTCCCGGTCGTGGATCTCGGAGATGAAGTAGGGCTCCGGGACCTCTCCGAGATTGGCGATCCCCGAGTAGGCACGCACCAGATCGATCAACCGCACGCCGAGGGAGCCAAGCGCGAGCGACGGGTAAGGATGGAGCTCGGTGCTGATGCCGAACTTGCGCGCCGTTTCGACAACCGAACGGCTGCCTGCCAGCTGCTGCAGCTTGACCGCCGAAGCGTTATAGCTGTCCTCCAGGGCCCGTCTCAGGGTGGTGATGCCGTAGTACTTCTCGTAGTAATTCTTGGGGCAGTAGGTGAGTTCTCCGGTGCCGTCGGGGAGAAGGAAGGGCGCATCGAAGACGGTGTCGGCCGGCGTGAAGCCGTGCTCGAACGCGGTCAAGTAGACGAAGGGTTTAAATGCCGATCCGCATTGCAGCGACGACTGGACCGCGCGGTTGAACTCGGAGCGCTGAAAATCGAAACCGCCAACCAGTGCCAGGATCGCGCCCGAACGGTTGTCCATCGCGACAAACGCGCCCTCGACCTCCGGTTCCTGGAGCAAATCGACCACCAGCGGCACTTCGGATTCCTCTGTATTCTCGGGCAGAGGATCGGGCAGCCGAACCAGGATGAGATCACCGGTTTTCAGAATGCGATTGAGAGAGCTCGTCCTCGTCCATTTGGCCGATTCGAGGTGTAGCTCCGCATCGTGGGGCCCGATGCGCAGATCGGCCCGACGAGTCGACACGTCGCGAACCACGGCCCTGACCATTTCGCCGGGCACCAGCTCGAGCTGCTCCCAGCTCGGGTGCTCGAAGTCCTCCACCGATTCCAACCCGCCTTCGGCGAGAACGTTCGGCGGCCGGCGGTAGCCGATGTAGGTCATCTCGAGCGCTACCAGGCCTTCTCGAAGGGCCTTTTCTGCCTCGCCTTGCAGCATCGGGTCCATTGTGAGGTGGACTTGGAGGCCGCTGGTATAGAGGGCATCGGTGCCGTATCGGCGCTCGATCTCCTGGCGGGTCATTTCGAGGAAATAGGCGCCGCTGTCGACCCGTTCCCGGTGCAGCGCCACCCCCAAGGGCTGCGCAATCGCCTCCTCGTAGGTGGCGGCATCGATGTATCCGAGCTCGAGCATTCGCGAAAGGACCTTGTCGCGCCGGCTGAGTGCGTTCTCGGGCCGTTTGATCGGGTCGTATTTGTTGTTGGCGCTCGGGATCATACCCGCCAACAGCGCCGCCTCGGACAGCGTCAGGTCCATCGCCGACTTCTGGAAGTAGAGCTCGGCGGCTGCCTCGATTCCGTACGCACCGTGACCGAGAAAGATCTGGTTGGCGTACATCGTGAGGATCTGGTCCTTCGAGTAGCGTTTCTCGATATCGAGGGCGAGCAGAGCCTCCTTGATCTTGCGGCCGAGGGTCCGCTCACGCTTGAGGAAGAGATTCAGAGCGAGCTGCTGGGTCAGGGTCGAAGCTCCGCCACGAGACCCGATTTTGCGATCGATCACGCTATACCAGGCGGCACGCATCACGGCCCGGGGATCGACTCCTCCATGCTTGTAGAAATCGGCATCCTCGATCGCCACCACCGCATGCTTGAAATGATCCGGGATCTCCTCCGGGCCGAGGACAACCCGCTGTTCGAGGGCGTACGACGCCACCTGTTGACCGTCGGCAGCATAGATCCGGGTGGTCGCCGCAGGCTCGAAGGTGGCCAGCAGATCGACCTGGGGAACGTGCAGGAACTGAGCGATGATCCAACCGGCGAGGGCGCCCGCCAGGCACCCGACAACTCCCGCCCACAGCAAGACAGTGGCATACGACATCCAGCCGGCGCCTGAGGTCAGTCTCCTGATTGCCGCGGTGATGCTCCTGGGAGCCGGTTTCTTGCCCGGAACGACCTTCTTCTTGATCACGAGGGGACTCTAGCAGATGAAGCGTTGCCCTTGAATGGCGCAGATGTGGCAATCGTGTGGCGGGGCACACTATGATCCTATGAGATGGAGATCCTCCTCGGTGTTGGCGGCAACCTCGGCAAACCCCGGAAGGCCTTCGCACAGGCGCTCGAGGCCCTGGCCGGCACCGGGCGAGTGACCGCGGTGTCACGGTTGTGGCGCACCCGTCCCATCGGCCCCTCCCAACCCGACTTCCTCAACGCAGCGGCCCTGATCAATTGGCCGGCGGGGCCGAGGTCTTTGCTGGGCCGTTGCCGTGAACTCGAGGTGCTCGCCGGTCGCGACAGGGCAACCGAATCACGGTGGGGACCCCGAAGTCTTGACCTCGACCTTCTCATGACGGCCTCCGCAGTGTGCCGCGGTCCCGGCCTCGAGATTCCCCACCCTCGACTGCACGAGCGGCGCTTCGCTCTCGAACCCGCCGCCGAAATCGTTGCGGACTGGGTCCACCCCGCGCTTGGGCTTACTCTTGAAGAGCTGGTTGAGGAGGCGCGCCACAACGAACCCGACGCCATCCTCGAAGTCCTAGATTTTGATTACTGAAGTAACCACCACTTCTGCCGCAGTCCACCTGTCCACGTAGGAATAACCACAGAGGCACAGAGACACAGAGAAGTCCACAGAGGGTTTTCATAGCTGGCGCTGGATAACACTCAAGTGGCGCGGAGTTTCGTCTCGATGGATGGCCCGCCGCCACACGATTTATTCTCTCTGTGTTGCACTCTGTGCCCTCTGTGTCTATGTGGTTCAGACTGCCTGGGGAGTGTGCTACAGCGTTAGCTACAGCCTTTGACAGCGATCACTTGACCGGTCGTGACCCGGGTTTGGAGATAGGCACATTGTCGCGACAGAGAGGGCATGTATCGGTCGCCCAGATCGGAAAATCCACCTCGAGCAGCGCGCAACTCGGCAACGGCGAGAAGGGCTGTGCTTCGCCCGAACGATTGACAACGGAGGCCACCCCAATCACCTCGGAACCTAGATCTTCGAGGATCGCGATGACCTCGCGGGTGGAGCGTCCGGTGGTGACGACGTCCTCCACCACCACGACCGGCTGGTCCTTTTCGAGCCCAAAGCCTCGCCTGAGGACCATTTCGCCCTCCGCTCGCTCGGTAAAAATGAAGGGCAGGTCGAGGGCGCGCGCCGTTTCATGACCGATGATCAACCCACCCATTGCCGGCGAGACGATGATCTCGGGTTCGAGACCGGCGGCACTGATTGCGTCAGCGAGAAGGTGCCCGGCACGGGCCGCGCGGCGGGGGCGGGCGAGGAAGAGGGCGCACTGGAGATAATCACCCGAATGGAGACCCGACGACAACAGAAAATGGCCCCGCTGGTGGGCACCGCAGGCAGTGAGCTCATCGAGAGTGAGGATATCGTTCACGTTTGTTCGCGCTCGATGCCATAGGCTCGCATCTTCTTGTAGAGATTGGAGCGCGGCGTCCCAATAATGCGCGCAGTCGCGGCGACGTTCCACCCGTTGCGCTCGAGATGACGACAGAGAAACGCAATTTCGGACCGCCGCTGGAACTCCTGCAGCGACGCCAGGTCGAGTAACGAATCCATCGCACTGCTCGCCGGCAGGGTCGGCAGATCGACCCTCGAGATGATGTCGTCGAGCTCCATGATCACCGCCCGCTCTACGACGTTCTTCAGCTCGCGGACGTTTCCCGGCCACTGATGCCTTTTGAGCTGATCGAGAGCGGCGTCACTCCAGGTCTTGGGTCGCCGGTTGTACTCGCGGCAGAACTGATCGGTGAGGTGTTCGACAAGGCTCTGGATGTCCTCCGGGTGCTCCCGCAACGGTGGGGTGCGCAGGACCACGACCGCTAACCGGTAGTAGAGGTCCTCGCGAAATCTCGCCGACCGGACCTCCTCAACGAGGTCTTTGTTGGTCGCCGCGATGACCCTCACATCGACCTGGAATCCACGGCCCGAGCCTACGGGCTC
>CAYRFI010000005.1:0-18242 GCA_964423595.1 uncultured Thermoanaerobaculia bacterium
AGTGTCCGGATTCCTGAATATCTTGGGTGGTTGTTGTGGCACCACGCCGGCTCATATCGAGGCCATCGCCGGGTCGGTGGCCGACAAGGCGCCTCGTCGAGTGCCCGAACTTCCCGTCGCCTGCCGTCTTGCGGGGCTGGAGCCCTGCTACGACGAGCCGAGCTTCGAGTGCGATTTCAGCAAGAGCGGTTTCCGCCTGCCCACCGAAGCCGAGTGGGAGTACGCCTGCCGCGCGGGGACTACGGGGGACCGGCACGGAGACCTGAGTTCCGTCGCGTGGTATGACCCCAACAGCGCAAGCACGACGCATCCCGCGGGTCAGAAGGAGGCCAACGCCTAGGGCCTGTACGACATGCTGGGGAACGTGTACGAGTGGTGCGCGGACTGGAAGGGCACATATCCGAGCGGGAACGTCACGGACCCCCGAGGACCATCCAGTGGTTCGGGCCGGGTGGTGCGGGGCGGTTCCTGGTACGTCCACGCCAACCGCGCGCTACCCTTCTTCCGCGACTTCTTCACACCGGGCGAGCGCCGCTCCGACGTCGGCTTCCGGGTTGCGGCAGTTGCGCGGACTCCCTGACGCCCTGTTCCAGAAGAAGGGCCCTTGGACCTCGTTTCAGTGTGCGCTCAGATCTGCGGGGGCCGCTGCGCTCGGATCGGTAGCGCCTCAGGCCAAATCCACAGCTCTGGTTCTGCGTCGTGTTCGTTCGCTGAAGGCGCAGGAGGGCGGTTCTTCTCGCCCTGAAGGTTTTCGGGCACGGTTTACGGTGGATATCCCGTAATCGACCGGATCTTCTGATACATCGGCTGGAGTCGTCGGTACATCTTGAGGTAGACCTCGCGGTAGAGGCCATCGTAGATCGCCCGGTTCTCGGGCTCGGGATCGAAGGTGTCGCCGACGTGAGTCATTTCTGCAACAGCGGTGGCAAAGTCGGGATGCACGCCGGCACCAACCGCGGCATCGATGGCGGCTCCCAAACCCGAGGCCTCGTAGACGTGCGGACGGGAAGCGGGCATGCCGAAGATATCCGCTGTGATCTGCATTGCGGCATCGCTCTGCGAACCGCCGCCGGCCACCCGGATCTCGGATAGCGGGACTCCGCTTCTCCGCTGACAGCGCTCGCCACCCTCGCGCAGGGCGTAGGCCAGCCCTTCGAGGATCGCCCGGTAGAAGTGGGCTCGGGTGTGGACGTCGCCGAAGCCGATGACGGCTCCCTTGGCCTCCGGTCCCGGGACCTTGATCCCAGGCGACCAGTAGGGCTGCAGCACCAGACCCATGGACCCCGGCGGGACGGCAACGACGAGCTCGTCAAAGAGCTCCTCCGGCTCGATCCCGCGCTTTTCGGCGATCCGCATCTCGCGAAGGCCAAACTCCTGTTTGAACCACGACACCATCCAGTAGCCGCGGTAGATCTGTACCTCCAGGCTGTAGGCGTTCGGCACCGCCGCCGGGAAGGGCGGCAGCATGGGCACCGGCTCGACATACCGCTGGTGAGTGGTGTTGATCGTAGCGCTGGTCCCGTAGCTCAGACAGGCGACGTCAGGTTCGAGACAGCCCGCGCCGAGCGCCTCACACGCCTTGTCGGCGGCACCCGCGATCAAAGGGGTGCCCTCGGGGATGCCCGTCGCTTCGGCAGCCGCGCGCGTGATCTCACCCATCTGCTCACCGGGAGGCACGAGCTCGGGCAGGAGATGGCGGGCAACCGGCACCGCCTGCCACTTCCAATCACGAGGGCCCGCCCACCGCAGTCGCCGGTAGTCGAAGGGAACATAACCGACCTGGCAACCCACCGAATCGACGAAACTGCCGACCAGGCGGTGGGCCAGAAAGCCGGAAAGAAAGAGGTATTTGTGGGTACGGTCCCAGAGCTCCCGTTGGTGGCGGTACAGCCAGTTGACCTCGGCCTCGGCCTGAAAATGGGCAACGGTCTCGCGCATCCGAACCGCCCGGAAGGCGAGGCCCCACAGACCCCCGACCGGCGGCAACCCCTCGGTTCGCCGTTGGTCGAGCCAGACGATCGCGGGGCGCAGTGGTTCGCCGTCTGAATCCACGTTGATCATGGTGGCCCGCTGGGTGGTCAGCGCTACCCCCGCCACTGCATCCTTCCCCACCGGGCTCCGATCCCAGAGACCCCGACATGCTTCGCACAGGGAACGCCACATGTAGAGGGGATCCTGCTCGGCCCACCCCGGGCAGTCGGAGAAGTAGGGCTCGACCTCGACCCGGTTTCTAACCACCAAAGCACCTCGCGGGTCGAAGATCAGGGCGCGCACGCTCTGGGTGCCGAAATCGATGGCAAGCAGGTGATCTTTGGATGCCATAGAGGTATTATCCACGGTTCTTGATCCGACGAGACAGCTGGTTTGGAACACAAGGACCCGGGGCTTGGCGCTTGCCGATTCCTGAGATCGATCCCAGATTCGCTTTTCCTCAAGCCTCAGGTCCCAAGCCTCAAGCCAAAAAGGGAGTAAAATACCCAGATGGGCGATGGCGACGCAGTTCGCGGTCGCCGACTGGAGGAATACATGGGCCGCTCGTACTTCTGCCCGCACTGCCGCCGGATGCTCAACCCCGGTACCAAGGTCATTTTCCTGGTCGAGAACGGTGAAGATCGCGAGATGGTGCTTCTGAGCGCCAAGCTCGGCGAGTACTCGGTGGTTCACTCTCGGTCAATGGCCTTCGAGGAGGGCAAGGTCTACACCTTCCGTTGCCCGATCTGCCGCTCCGATCTGACATCGAGCCTCGATGAGAACCTGGTCGATATTCTGACCCAAAATGACGAGGAGATGATGGTTCGGGTCAGCTTCTCTCGGGTCTTCGGTGAGCAGGCCACCTTCCTGAGGGCCCCGGATGGTGTCGATCGCTACGGTGACCACGCTTCGCGGTACGAAAACGTCAACTTCTTCGGCGAGACCGCCGATCAGAACGGTGACTGAGCGGACACCCCACCGATCTTCTATCTGTGCCGACGCCAGTCCGATGATTCGAACTCGGACTCCATTTCCCGCCACAGGTCCTCGAGCGGGCAACGCATGATGATGAGGTCTTGCCAGGTGCCGTCCTGATCCCGAACATGTTCAGGGATCAGGAACTCCTCGCTGAAGCCGAGGCGCTTCATGATACGGTGCGCACCCACCTGCGGACGCATCAAACGAGCCACGATACGGTCCACGCGGTGCCGGGATGCGAGGTGAAACAGTTCACGGGTGAGCAGCGTGCCGAGACCGCTCCGCTGCCAGCCACGCGCGACGATCAGACGGATCTCTGCTACGTTGTCGCCCCAGCCGTGCCCTTCGAGCTCAAGCGCTCCATCGGCCACGATCTCGTCATCGTGCACCACGATGACACGCTCGATCCGGTTTCGATCGAGCTCGGTGGTACGTCGTTCCACCATCCTGCGGCGGGTCACGTCGACGCGCAGATACTTGCGATCTTCTTCGGGCAGGTTGCAGAAAAATTCGTACGAGCTCTCGACATCGCTCGGGTGCATATGACGCACCGTCACCTGGCGCCCGTCCTTCAGAGTCATGGTTTTGTCGATTTCTGCAACAAATTGCGGTGTTGCGACGGTCGTCGCCATTGAACCCCCCTCTTACCACGGCAGCGCCAGAGCAAGCGGGCCTCACCGCAGCCGTGAATTTTCCTGATGTTCTAATTTATAAGATGCAACTTCGATCGCTGAAATGCCAGGTATCGAGACGCAGGATCCAAACGACCACTCTGCCGACGCGGTCAAAGGTTATTTGAATGGATCGTCCTACCGCAGAGGATACGTCTGGTAATGCTCGAACCACAGCTGGAATTCGTCCACCACATCTTCGTACCTGCGTTTGATGGTGTGGTACATCTGCGCGTTGCGAATCGACAGCGCGCATTGCTCTCCGAGCGCCGTCATGAGCTCCTTCTCATCATCGGAGAAGGTGTAGGGGTTGTGGGTGTAGACCGACAACACGCCGATCACCTGTTCACGGCTCATCAGCGGCACAAACAGCACCGAGGAGATCTTCTCTCTCACCATCTCATCGTGATGTCGAATTCGGGGATCGGTTCGCGCATCGAGAATCGCCACACACGATCCTTTCAAGGCTTCGGCCACCGCTTCGCCCGGGTCGGTCGACGCAGTCTCCAGGTACTGCTGACTCAGGCCGAAGGCCGCTCGCAGCTCAAGGTTCCCCCGCCTGTCAAGAAGCCGGATCGTGCTACCCCTGACGCGCAGGCTCTCGCACACCACCCGCACAGTCGACTCGAGAACCTCCTTCAGATCGAGTGACGACCGCGAGGCCGCGGCGACATCGCCGAGAATGTCGTGGAACATCGAGTGGGTGATCGCGCTGGTTGAAAAGGACGCGAGGGTTTTGATGGCCGTCAACTCCTGTTCGGAATACTCTCTGCGTTTTCCGGCAGAGAGACGCATGACTCCAATGACGTTGCCGCGCGCGCTAAGTGGGACCGTGAGCAGTGATACGATGCCTTCTTCAACGTGCTCTTTCGGGTACTGAATCCGTGAATCGTTGGCACAGTCCTCGACCATGACAAGATGCCCGTTGAGCGCTTCGGCGACGCTCTTCTCCGCGTACACCTCACCCTTGTCGAGGAATTCATTGCTGAGACCGAAGGATGCGACGTGCTCGAGGCTCTTCTGATCCCGGCTGAGAACCCGGAAGTGGCACGCCTTGATATCCAGGTACCTGACGATTGCTCGGGCGACTTTCTCGAGCTTCTCTTCGGTTCCGAGGGTCGAGTTGAAGGCATCCCCGACCTCCTCGAAGATTCGGACACAGCTGATGCACTCCATATTCACCACCGATCCGGGACGCTGCGGTTATTCGCGCGCCGGAGCGCCCCAATGAAAGGGTCCTCAATACAACCTAATGCCCGAGCGCGAAGGGCTCAACCCCCGGACGCCTAAACACCCTCAGATTCGGACGACGATTCCGTCTATGAGAGTAGACTACAATGCCGCGGCCAACAATTCGCTGATGTCCTTGACCTCGAGCTCGAGGTCGAGGGTCTTGACCGAGTCCTCGAACATTTGCAGGCAGTAGGGACACGCCACAGCCAGGATCTCAGCGCCGGTCGCCGCGGCCTGCTGCACACGGATGTCGGAGAACCGCTCGCCCTTGGGCCGCTCCATCCAGATGCCGCCGCTGCCGCCGCCGCAGCACAGGCTGTACTCGCGCGAGTAGTTTGGGATCTCCACCAGCTCGAGCCCGGGGATGCTCTTGAGGACCTCGCGCGGCTCGTCGTAGACACCGCAGCCCCGGCCGAGCGCGCACGGGTCGTGATAGACGACCTTCTTGTCGAGGGCCTTCTTTGGTTCCAGTCGCTGCTGCTCGATGAGCTTGGCGAAGAGCTGGGTTTGATGGAGAGCCTCGAACTCCGCCCCCAGCTCTCCATATTCCTGAGTGAAGGTCCGGAAGCAGTGCGGCGATGTCGTCACCACGTTCTTCACGCCGGCTTCGCTGAAGGCCGCGACGTTGGCGCCGGCAACCTCCTGGAAGACCTCCTCGGCACCGGCCCGGCGGATGGCTTCGCTGCAGCAGGACTCCCCGTCGCCGAGGATGCCGAAGCTGACGTTCGCCGACTTCAGGATCTCGACCGAAGCTTTCGCCACCTTGACGGCGCGCGGATCATAGGCCGGCACGCAGCACGGTGAGTAGAGGTAGTCCATGCCGGTCTCGAAGGGCGGCACTTCGATTCCCTCTGTCCACGCCGCCCGCCGCTCCCTCGGTTCGCCGAAAGGATTGCCCGAGCTGTGGATCCGGGACACCGCCTCGGAGAGTTCGGACGGATAGGAGCCGAATTCGACCAGGATGCGACGGATGCTCCGCATGATATCGGGCATGCGCACCCCATGCGGGCACCAGGTGCTGCAGGATTCACAGGCCACACACCGGTAGACCTCGGTGACCTCGCGTTCAATTTCAGCGGCGTCTTCCGACGACATGATGGCGCCGAACTTGACGGACTGCGGCGTTCGATAGACCGGGAAAACCACTGATTCGACATGGCTCCACGGACACACCGCCATGCATTTGCCGCATTGGTAGCACTTGTAGGCGTCTGTGCCGCCCATGTCGAGGATGGCGTCCCTGATGTCCCAGTCGGGTCTGATTCTGGCATTCATGACCGTTGTGCTCCGATCTGCGATCCGGTGTCCATCAATAGTCCTTTGGAAGCTGGTTCAGCTCGGCCCACGTCACCACCGGGCCGTCCCGGCACACCGAGAAGGGCCCGACGTAGCAACGACCGCAGTGGCCGATACCGCACTTCATCTTGTTTTCGAGGGTCGTCACCACCTGATCGGGCGAATATCCGACCTTGCCGAGACTGAGGAAGAGATAGTGGAGCATGATCGGCGGCCCGCAGGCGATAACGATGCGGTTCTTCGGGTCGAGGCCGAGGCTCTCGAAGACGTTGGGCAGGAGCCCCACCTGGCCGTCCCAATTCTCGGTTTCTCCACCCGGGTCGACGGTTCGCACGACCCGTACCCCGTCGACCTCCTGCCAGCCCGGCATCTCGTCGGTGTAGACCATGTCCGCCACCGAGCGCGCACCGTTGAGGATCACGACCTCGCCGAACTCGGACTTGCGGTTGATGACGTCAAGCATCGCCGAGCGCAGGGCCGCCATGCCAATGCCGCCGCCGATGAAAACGAGGTCCTTGCCCTTCCAATCGTCGATCGGAAAATGGTTTCCGTAGGGGCCCCTGAAGCCGATCACCTGCCCTTTGGACATCGCGCGCAGGGCCGAGGTCACCTTACCCACCATGCGGAAGGTGCACTCAATCGTGGGAGCATTCCCCTTGCCTCCATTCTGCCGCCAGGGGGCGTTGGCGAGCGCGAAGACGGACTCGCCGGCACCGAAGACAGTGAACTGACCGAACTGGCCCGGCTCCCAGCCGGCAAACGCACCGGCCTCGTCGTCGTCGACGAACTGCAGCCGCAACGTTCTGACGTCCGGGGTCTCGTCTGAGTAGTCTTGGATCCGAACCAGGCTCGGCTGATAGGGATTGGAAACTGCTTCAGCGAGCGGCATCTGCGCCCTCCTCCCGAATTGCCTCGACCGCCGCAGCCACAGTGTTGACGATGTCGAGCCCTGCCGGACACAATGCTACGCAGCGCCCGCATCCCACGCAACGGAAGGGCTCGTCGTCTCCCTCCCTGAACGCAAACTTGTGGAGCACCCGCTGCCGATACCGCTCCTGTTTCGTCTTGCGCGGGTTGTGTCCGGATGCGTGGTGGGTGAAGAGAGGGAAGGTGCAGGCGTCCCACGATCGGCATTGCTCTCCGCACCACGCGTTGGCCTGGTGGTTCATGTCGAAGCACGAGCAGGAGGGGCACACGTAGGCGCACACGCTGCAGCCCAGACAGTGTTGAGCGAGGCGGTCCCATGCGCCGTGCTCGAAGCCCTCCTCCAGGACCCGCGACCACTCCCGGTTGACCGGGCTTCGCTCGATCTGGGCGGCAACCGTTCTCTCGATCTCCGCGATGCGCTTGCCGTCCTTGGCCGTCGCCGCCGACCAGCCGTCGGTAGCATCGCCGACGAGCTCCCGGCCCTTGTCGGTCAGCGGTCTCAACATCCAGCCTCCGTCGAGAGGCACGAGCTGGACGTCGCTCCCCTCCTCACCCACCGGCGAATAGCCGACCGCCGTGCAGAAGCACTCCGGCTCGGCCGCCGCACAGGCCGTCGAGACGACCGTTGTGTTCTCCCGACGCGCAGCATAGAGGCGATCCCTGGTGCCGCTCAAGAATATCTCGTCGAGACGAACGAGGCCGGAGGCGTCACAGCTGCGCACCCCGAAAAGCACCTGGTGTTCTTCGGGCATGGGCGGGTCTTCGAGTTGGACGGTCCCACCTCTGAAGTTGTAGCGATACAGAGCCTCCGACCGTGGGAAGAGAAATTCCTTTGGCGACCACCTGGTCTTGCCCGACGGCTCGACAACGGCCTGATCCTCCGACGCGATCCGGCGAAAGAGTAAAACACCGTCCTCTTCAACCGGTGCGATGACGCTGTTGGCGTCAAGCAGGCTCTGCAGCCACTCCCGCACCTGGGCCTCGGTCAGCTCCCACGATGAATCCATCAAACTCTCCTCACAGGATGAACTCCTCGGAATCTTCCATCCGGAAGTCGACCAGCGCCGACTTCTCTTCTGGATTCAAACCGATCTTTCCGTATTGCCGTTCGACCTCGAGCGACAGCTTGCGATTGATCAGATCGAGCCGGATATCAGCCGGACACACCCTCGCGCACTCGTCGCACCCCGTGCAGCGTCCCGCCAGGTGAATCGCACGGATGATGTTCCAGGTGCTATTGCCGGGGCTGTCGATGGCAGTGGAGACCCACTGCGGCCGATGCTTCTCGGCGATGCACGAGGAGCAGTAGCAGAGAGGACAGGCGGCGCGGCACGCGTAGCAGCGCAGGCATCTGCTGAATTGCCGCTGCCAGTACTTCCACCGTTGGTCGTGCGGCAGCGATTCGAGGTGGGCAATCTGCTTGTCGCGCGCGTCCGGCGTATCGAGGACAGCGGTCGAGAGGTCCTGACAGCTCTCATGGACACCATCGACCGTAACCACGAAATCACAGATTGGATGCGGGTCCCCGGAGCACGCCAAACACTTGGCGGCGAGCTCCGACCCGTCGCGGACCCCTGGACACTGGACTCCGATCACCGACACGTGCTCTCGCCGCAGCTGACCCTCGCGAATGAGGCCGCTGATGGCCCCGAGATCGCAGGTCTTGGCCACCACCGCCACCCGCTCGTGTTGCTCGAGCGCCGAACCCACGTAGGTGCTGAGGTTGTTGCGGCAACCATGTCCCCATTCGAGCTTTTCGCAGCCCGCAGCGTCCGTGATGAAAATCGGGGCGGTTTGATCGGGCAATGTCCCAGCCCCGTAACCGATGACCACGCCGACCCGCCCTCCGGTCAACATCTCGGAAGCAGCCTTCCGCAGATGTGTTCGAATTGCATCGAGCTGGTCGCTGTCGAGCTCCTGTGGGCCGCTGCCGGCCATTTCCGGGAGATCGATGCCGTCCCAGCCTTCCGGACGATCGAAACGGGGCAGTGGCCCTGCCTCCTGGACAGAGGCGGTCACATCGGTGACCACCTTCGCCCATTTGTGGCCTTCGGCCGCCGACACCCACGCGAAATGGAGCCGTTTGAGGTCGATACCGATGAAGTCCATCAGCGATCTGAAGATGGTGAACCGACGGCGCGCAACCAGGTTCCCCTGAACATAGTGACAGTCTCCAGGGTGGCAGCCGGAGACCAGCACACCATCGGCTCCCTGCTCGAATGCCCGCAGGATCATGAGAGGGCTCATACGGCCGGTGCACGGAAAACGCACCATGCGTACATTGGCGGGGTACTCGAGACGAGTGGTGCCAGCCATGTCGGCACCGGCGTAGCTGCACCAGTTGCAGACCAGAGCGACGATATGCGGCTGCCACCCCTCGGGAACGGAGACGGTTTCACCCCGGGTGACGCTGACGTTTGCTTCGGTCATCGTTCGAGCACCTCCGGCAGCGGGCCCAACGCCCCGAGCTGGGCGAAGACCTGCTCGTCGCTGTAACCCTCGAGGTTGATGTAGCCACCACGGCAGGCCACGGTACACAAACCGCACCCCTCGCACATCGCCGGGTTCGACCATGCCACCTCTCGCAGGAGCACGCCTTCAGAGTCGAGAATCTGCCGCCGTTCGATGGCCTGGTAGGGGCACACCTGAAGGCACTCGAAACAGCCGGCGCAGAGCGCGTCGTTGACGTGGGTGGTCGAGGGATCGCGTTGCAGAAACTCATGCGACAAGAGCTCCATGCCCTTTGACGCCGCCGCCGATGCCTGTGAGACCGTGTCCGGAATGTCTTTGGGCGCTTGCGCGGTGCCCGCGAGAAAGATCCCGGCGGTCAGCGTCTCGACCGGTCGAAGCTTGGGGTGGGCTTCCTTGAAGAATCCGTGGGCATCGGCGGCGATGCGCAGCTTGCCCGCGATCTCGCCGTGATCGGCCGGCTCCATCGCGGCGGCCAACACCACCATGTCGGCATCGATCTCTATCGTGCGCCCAGACAGGGTGTCCACCCCGTGCACCTTGAGCTTGCCGTCTTCCTCGATGACCTGGCTGACGCGCCCGCGGATATACATCACCCGCTCCTCCTCCATCGCGCGATGGACGAACTCCTCGTAACCCTTGCCTCCGGCGCGGATGTCCATGTAGAAGACGAAGGCTCGAGAGTCCGGCACCTTGTGTTTGAGGAGCAGCGCATGTTTGGCGGTGTACATGCAACAGATCCGGGAGCAATACGAAACACCGTGCTCCGGGTCCCGCGATCCGACACACTGGATGAACACCACGTCCTTTGGAACCTTGCCGTCTGACGGGCGTCTGACTTCGCCGCCGGTCGGTCCCGAGGCCGACAACATGCGCTCGAACTCGAGACCATCCATCACATCGAGCGAGCGCTGGTAGCCCAACTGCACGGCCTGCTTGCCGAGCTGGAGGTCGAAGCCGGTGGCGACGACGATCGCTCCGACCTCTCGCTCGACGATCTCCGCCTGCATGTCGAAGTCGATCGCCTTGGGTTGGCAGACCTCCTCGCACTTGACGCACGCGAGAACCCTGAAGCCGGTGGGAGAGTCGAGCTTGGAGTTGAGACAGCGGTCGGGATCGAGGGTGAAGACGGACGGCACGGCCTGGGGGAACGGGATGTAGATCGCCTTGCGGGTGGACAGCGCCATATCGAACTCGTTGCCGCCCGGTGCCGGACAGACCTCCACGCAGTCACCGCATGCAGTACAGTCCTCGGCTCGCACGAAGCTGGGCTTCTTGCGAATGCGAACCGTAAAGTTGCCGACATAGCCCGTCACCTCCTCCACCTCGGAGTAGGTCATGAGCTCGATGTTGGGGTGTCTGGAAACCTGCACCATGAGAGGCGTCAGGATGCACTGCGAGCAATCGAGGGTCGGAAAAGTCTCCGAGAGGCGCGACATGTTGCCACCGATCGACGGTTGGCGCTCGACCAGCACCACCGAGTGACCCGCGTTCGCCATGTCGAGGGCAGTGCGAATTCCGGCGACGCCGGCACCGATGACCAACGCCCTCTTGGTGACCGGTACCTCTATCGGATCGAGTGCCCGCGCACGCTTGACCCGCTCAACGGCGGCAACGACCGTCTGACAGGCCTTGGCGCTGGCCTGCTCCGTGTCGCGGTGGACCCACGAACAGTGCTCGCGGATGTTGGCCATCTCGCAGAGATAGGGGTTCAGCCCGGCCTGGGCGGCGGCCGCGCGAAAGGTCGGCTCGTGCAACTGAGGAGAGCACGCCGCCACGACCACGCGGTCGAGGTTATGCTCTTTGATGGCGTCGATCACCATCTGCTGACCCGGAGCGGAGCACATATAAGGGTAGTCGGCTGTCACGACAGTCCCGGGGATATCACGGGAAGCCTCAACCACCTGCTGGACCTTGACGTTGCGGGCGATGTTCTCTCCGCAGTGGCACACAAAAACGCCGACCCGGCTCACGTCTGTCCTCCTTCGACTTCAATCGTCATTTCGCCGCCACCTCCTCGTATCGCTGCAGCGCGGTTGGTTTGAATCGTTGTCGTTCGAACCCCAGCTTTTCGTACGGCACGCCCTGGGCGAACGCCAGAAGCTGGAAGTAGTAAATGGGAGGGGTGTGAAAATCTTCGTCGAAGAGCTTCGCGATCTTCATCTGCCCATGGTCGAACTGACCGAAGCAGGTCGGGCAGATCATGCCCAGGACGTCGGCCTTCTCCTGGTGCACGGTGGTCAGAAGATCGTGCATCATCTGATTGGGGATTTCCTCTCCGTCGCACGCCTTGCCGCAGCACAGGTACCAGTTGCGATGGCGAACCGGCGTCGCGCCCAACGCCTCGATCAACCGTTCCAGCACCTGTGGGTCGTCGGGGTTGTCCACCTGCATGACGCGCGACGGTTTGAGCAGGTGGCAGCCGTAGTGGATCGCCACCCTGAGCCCTTCGAGCGGCCGCTCCACCGACTCGCGCACCTTTTCATACCCCACCTCGTCGCGAACCAGGGTTGCGATGTGGCGCACCCGGCTGGTGCCGCGGTACTCCCGGCCGATCCGAGCCAGGCGGTGGTTGACCCGATCGCGCAGCTCCTCGTCCTGAAGCAGGTGGTAGGTCTCGGACAGCGTCGCCGTACAACCGGAGCAATTGGTGAAGATATCGAGGCCGAGGTCCTCGGCCAGGGTCAGGTTCCGCGCCGCCACGGTCAGCCACGACAGCTTGTCCTTGGATTTGAAATAGATCGGGTCGGGGCAGCACGAGGCCCCATCGAGGTCGACGATCTCGATGCCGAGCTTGGGCAGAGTCGATCGGATGGCGAACTCCATCGCCGGGTGGCGGGCCGGGATCAGACAGCCGGGAAAGAAGGCGTAGCGTGTCATGAGCCGCCTGCCTCCTCAATCTCGGGTTCGAGAAGAACGAGAATCTCATCCATCGGCACCGGGCGCAACGGCGGCAGACCGAACTTTGCGCGCTGTTTATCGATGGCCGGGTTGTCGGGCACCGTCCGGCCGTTGCCCATGAAGGTCTGGATCACCTTGTCAGCGGCGGGGGGCGCGAGACCGCGGTCGGCGAGCATGTTCTTGAGCGAGATGATGACCTCGACCGGCTTGACTTCCTGCGGACAGCGCTCGTGGCATCCGTAACAGTTGGTGCACTGCCACAACACGGAGTCCGGGCCCAGCAGCTCCGCCTCGAGGCCATACAGCACCTTGAGCATGATCTCGCGTGGGTTGAAGGCCGGCGAGTAGCGGGTCGCCGGGCAGTCACCGACGCAGGCCCCGCATTGATAGCAGAAGTTCGCGAGGTTGCCCTCGATTTTCTGGGCGAGCTCCCGTTTGAAGGCGAAATCAACCCGCACGATGTCGTTGTCGTCAGACCGTGAGGCCACGCCGACCTCCTCCGATTTCGAACCTCGCCTCTTTCCGGCCTTCACGTCCCCGGGTGGGCGGGAAAAAATCCGAAATCCGAAATCCGAAATCCGAAATCAACATCAGTTCGCCTTCTCCACCTTCTTCTTTTTGAGGTGCCGGATACTGTTCGACCGGCACTTCGGGCACGAACGCTCGACGTCCTCACCCTTGACCACTTTGTCCTCGTACTCGTGGCCGCACATCATGCACTTGAAATCTTCGATCGTTGCGGTCGCCATAGCTCGACCCTTTCTCAGCTCGGCGTCGGAGCAGCTTTGTCCGTCTCCGCCGCCTTCGGTTTCTTCTTCGGCTTCGGCTTCAGCGCCTCCCTCGCGTGCGCGATCTCATCAGCCGTCACTGTTTTCCTAAGCTCCTCCATCTGTCGCATCACCTTGGCGAACTTCTGGCCCTCGGCAGCCGAGATCCACTCCAGCTGCAGCCGCTCGGGACGGACCCCGGCCTTCTCGAGCTTGTTCCACAGATTCTGCACCCTTTTGACCGTCTGCCGGTTGGCGTCGATGTAGTGGCAGTCGGCATAGTGGCAGCCGGAGACCAGCACCACCGGCGCGCCACAACGGAAGGCCTCGAGCACCATCTGCTCCGAAACCCGCGCCGAGCACATGGTACGTATGACACGATTGGTCGACGGGTACTGGATGCGTGAGATTCCGGCCATATCGCCACCGGCGTAGGAGCACCAGTTGCAGGCGAATCCGAAGACCTTTTCCTCCGGTCTGTCCTCGAGGACCGCGCGTACCTGGGCGAGCAGCTGATCGTCGGTGAAGTGGCGCATGGTGATGGCACCAAAGGTGCAGGTCGCGCCGCAGGCGCCGCAACCGGCGCAGGCCGCCTCGACAACTGCCGCCACCTCGCCCTTTTGCCACGTAATAGCACCGTAGGGGCAAACCTTAGCGCAAAGACCGCACTTCGAGCAGAGTTCATCGTCGATCACGCTGGTAATGGCTTCAATTGTGATCTTGCCGGCGTTGAGCAGCGCGCCGGCGCGCGACGCCGCCGCGCCGGCCTGGCACACCGAATCTTTGATGTCTTTCGGCGACTCACAGAAACCGGCGAAATAGACCCCCCGTGTCGGCGCATCCACCGGCTTCAGTTTGGGGTGCGACTCCATGAAGAACCCGTCCGAGGTCTTGGACAGGGTCAGCATACTCGCCAGCTTGTCGCGGTCCGCGGAAGGCTGGACTCCAACCGACAGTACGACCATCTCGAGCTCGTGACGCTCGAGTTTGCCGGACGTGGTGTTTTCCACGGTCACGATGAGATTCCGAGTCACCGGATCCTCTTCGATGTCTCCGGGGAGACCACGGATATAGCGGGTCCCCGCCTCCTTGGAGCGTTGGAACATGTCTTCGAAGCTCTTGCCGAAGGCCCGGATGTCCTGGTAGAAAACCGAGTTCTGGGTGTCCGGGTAGTGATCGGCCAACAGCAGGGTGTCCTTGACCGTGTTCATGCAGCAGATGTTCGAGCAGTAGGGCCTGCCGATCTTGGGATTGCGCGAACCGACACACTGGATGAAACCGATCCTCTTTGGCCGCTCCTTGTCCGACGGGCGCAGGAAGTGACCGTCGGTGGGACCGCCGGCGCAGATCAGGCGCTCGAATTCCATCGACGTGATGACGTTGTCGAAACGGGTGTAACCGTACTCGTCCATCTCGGTCGGGTCGTAGACGTCGAGACCGGTAGCGACGATGATCGCGCCCACTTCGCGAATCACCCGCTCGCCCCGGTCGTCGTAGTCGATGGCCTTCTTCTCACAGACCTCTGCGCACTTGCCGCAGGCGATTGGATTGATGCCGAGGCAATCGTCCATGTTGAGGATGTAGGAGCACGGAACCGCCTGCGGGAACGGGATATAGATCGCCCTGCGCGATGACAGCCCCATCTGGAACTCGTCAGGTGCCACGACCGGGCAGACGGCGGCACACTCGCCGCACGCGTTGCAGAGCTCCGGGTCCACGTAGCGCGGCTTCTTGCGGATGGTAACGGTGAAGTTGCCGATGTAACCGGAAACCGCCTCAACCTCGGAGTATGTCAGGAGCTCGATACGTGGATGCCGACCGGCATCGATGGCCTTAGGGCCGAGAATTCATATCGAGCAATCCATCGTGGGATAGGTCTTGTCGAGCTGCGCCATGATCCCACCGATGGACGCCTGTTTTTCGACCAGAGTCACTTCGTGGCCCTGGTCGGCCAGCTCGAGCGCGGCCTCGATGCCGGCGACCCCGCCGCCGATGACCAGCGCCCTGCGTGTCACGGGCACAGCGAGCTCCTCCTGCTCCTGCAGGAAACGCGCCCGCGCCACCGCGCTCGCCACCAGGTCCTTGGCTTTGGCGGTCGCGCCTTCCCAGTCACCCGGATGGACCCAGGAGCAGTGCTCGCGGAGGTTGGCCATCTCCATCAGGTACGGGTTGAGACCGGCCTCCAGGACGCACTGGCGAAAGGTCGGTTCGTGCTGCCGAGGCGTGCATGACGCCACCACCACCCGGTTCAGCTTGTATTCCCTGACGGCGTCCTTGATCTCGTTCTGACCGGGATCCGCGCAGGTGTACTTGTTGCGCACCGCGCATACCACGTCCGGCAATGTCTCCGCGTACTCGGTCACCGCCGCGCAGTCCACCGCACCCGCGATGTTGAGGCCGCAATCGCAGACGAACACGCCTATCCGGAGCTCTTCACCCTTGTCGAGAGTAGCCATAAACGCTCTCCCCTTCCTTTTACGCCAGCGCCGACGCGACCACCTCGGCCACGTCGCGCATTTCGATCGAAACTTCGGATTCGAAGTTGGGGTCTTTCATCGCACAACGGAAGTGAATCTGACACTTGGGACAGGCGGTCACCAGCACCTCGGCCCCAGTCGCTCGCGCCTCGCGCAGGCGGTCGATCTGGATCCGTTTGGCGAAGCGGTCGCAATTCCCCCAGGTACCGCCGGCGCAACAGGCGGCGCGGTGCCGGCTCGACCGCATCTCCTCGAGCTCGAGACCCGGGACGGCCGCCAGCGCCTGCCGCGGAGCATCGTAGACGCCGAGGTGGCGGCCGAGGCGGCAGGGGTCTTGAAACGTCACCCTACTCGTGCCATTCGCCTGCAGCCGGAGGTCGCCAAGGCGCTCGGCAAGGAGCTCGGAGAGATGAACGACCTGGGGAACGCGGCCGTCGAAGAACGGTTCGTAGTCCATCTTCCAGGTCCGCGCGCACTCGGCGCAGGGTGTCACCACCATCCATGCGCCGCTCGAACGCACCAGCTCCACGTTGTGTCGCGCCAGGGCCTCGAAGCTTGCACGATCACCATTCCACAGCAGATCGTGGCCGCAGCAGCGCTCCTCAGGTGAAACCACCGGTGTGATGCCGAGGTGGTTGAGTATGCGAACGGTCGCCCTTGTTCCCTCGACCGTCTTCATACCGAACTCGGGAAAAAAGGCATCGTAGTACACCGTGCACCCGGTCCACAGGAAGACCTCTCCCTCCTTCGCGTCGGTCTTCAGCTCGTCGCTGAGCCATCCGAGACGATTCTGCTGGGTCCCGCCCTTGGCCATCATCCGCATCACCGACTGAAGAGCTCCGCCGTGTGGGCACTCGGGTTCGATCTTGGCGTCGAAGGCCGCCTCTCGCAGTCGTTGTACCAGCCCCGTGTAGCTCACCTCTGCCGGGCACCGCGTCTCGCAGAGGCTGCACGTCAGGCACGAGAAGAGGGTGTCGTCACGAGACGGCTCAATTCCCTCTCCGAGGTTGGCGGTGAGTACGTGCCGCCGTGGGCTCAACGCGCCGCCCACCCGAGCCACAGGACAGGTGGCCGTGCACTTACCGCAGTCGTAGCAGGCCCATGCGTTGGTGTCTCTGGCGAGCTGCTGCATCTCAGGCCTCCATGCCCTTCCCCGTCTCCGTGCCCGCCTCCGTCTCCGTCTCCGGAATCTCGATCTCCTCGATCGCGTCGCTGATCGCAAACGGGCTCGGCCCGAGGGCCCGCACCTGATCGGTGAACTCGTTGATGACCTCGGCAAAGCGTGCCCCTTCGGCGGCCGAGATCCACTCCAGCCGCAGGCGTCCCTCGTCGATGCCGAGCAGCTTGACCACGTTCATGGTCTTTTCGAACTGTTCGACGGCGCGCTCGTTGCCGAAGATGTAATGACAGTCTCCGAAGTGACAACCCGACACCAAAACGCCGTCGGCGCCCTTCTCGAACGCGCGCAGCACGAATGCGGGCTGGATCCGCCCGGAGCACATCACCCGGATCATGCGGAAATGGGGCTGGTGCTGGATGCGCGACACCCCGGCGGTGTCAGCGCCGGCGTACGAGCACCAGTTGCAGGCGAAGACCACGATGCGCGGGTCCAAGGCGGCTTTTGCAGCCCGAGCCGTCGCCGCAATCTTCCTTTTCTTCGGATTCGAGCGCGGAGACGGGGTGTCGGTCATCGGCGTGCCTCCCTTTTGTCCTCGAAGAAGGCGTCGATCTGGGCGAGCACCTGACGATCGGTGAAGTGGCTAGCCGTGATGGCGCCCGAAGGACACCAGCTGGCACACGTCCCGCATCCCTTGCACAACGAGGCGTTGATCTCGGCCGCATACACCCCGAACGCGGTCTCGTGAAGCGCCGGCGCCTGGAATTCGCAGATGGCGACACAGTCGCCACAGCCGCGGCAGATTTCGGGGTCGACCACCGCCACCGCCGGCTCGAGCCGCACCCGGTCATAAGCCAGAAAGACCGCCGCCTTGGCGGCCGCCGCCGACGCTTGCGCGACCGTGTCGACGATGTCCTTCGGACCCTGCACCGTTCCGGCAAGGAACACACCTTCGATCGCCGTCTCGACCGGGGCCAGCTCGGGGTGCCGCTCGAGGAAGAACCCGTCGAGGCCGACGCTCGCCTTGAGCATTTCGTGGAAGTGGTCGGTCTCGGGCTGCCGTGGCCGCATTCCCACCGACAGCACAACGAGGTCGGCCGGCACCTCGATCGTGCGGTTGAGCAGGTCGTCGAAACAGCGCACCGCTTGAGCACGCTTCTTGCCGACGATCTCAGGCCGCTCGTCGGGTGGGATGCGAACGAAGAGGACTCCTTTGCCGCGCGCCTCTCGGTACATCTCTTCGGCGCCGGTCGAAATCGTGCGGATATCGCGATAGAAAACCGTGGTGTCGATCCCACGTCCGACGAACTCGATCGCTTGCTTGATGGCGGTCGGGCAGCAGTAGCGTGAGCAGCCGGAGAAACTCCCCGGATCGCGGGAGCCGACGCACAGGATCAGGGCCGCGCTCGATGGTTCGGCGCCCCCGAAGCTCAGG
>CAYRFI010000005.1:18252-33347 GCA_964423595.1 uncultured Thermoanaerobaculia bacterium
GTTGGCGCAGAACGCGCGCTCGAGCTCTTCCGATGTCACGACGTTTTCGAGCTCGTCGTAGCGATGCTCCGAGCCGGGATCGTAGAGATCGGCGCCGATCGCGAGAATCACGGCTCCGATCGGCAGCACCTCGTCGACCGAGCCCTCCAGGGTGGCCTCGAAACTGCCCACGAAACCAGTAATGTTCTTGACTTCGGTCTCGAGAAGCACACGAGCGCCGCTCTCCTCCAGCCTTTCGATCTTTTCCGCCAGAACCTCGGCCGCAGGTCGCAGGTTGGGGTAAAGCAGCTTGAGGTTGGGGTCGGCGAGGCGCCCTCCCAGACGATTCGATTTCTCCACCAACGTGACCGGGAATCCCTGAACGGCGAGATCGGTCGCGGCCTGGATGCCGCCAATACCGCCGCCGATCACCAACGCCGCCTGGGTCATGGCCGACGAACCCTTTTCGAGAGGCTCGAGGTGACGGGCGCGCGCCACACCCATGCGGATCAACGCCCGCGCCTTGTCTTGGGCCGCTTCTGGGGTGGCGGCGTGAACCCACGAGCACTGGTCCCGGATGTTGACCATTTCCAGGAGGTAGGGGTTGAATCCGATGCGATCGAGAGTCTCGCGAAAGACGGGCTCATGGGTACGCGGAGTACATGCGGCCACCACGATTCGATTGAGGCCGTGTTCGCGGATCGTCTCGACGAGCTCGTCCTGGCCGGTCGACGAGCAAGCGAAGAGATCGGTGCGGGCCACTTCGACACCCGGCAGGCTTTCCGCGTAAGCCGCCAGCTCCTCGACATCGAGGACCCCGGCGATGTTGATCCCACAATGACAGACCATGACCCCGACTTTTGGCGGGCCGCTCAGCTCCATGGGCTCGATTCGCTCGTCGACCTCCTCGACGCGGTGGCCCGTGAGGTACAGCTGCGCACGAGCCGCGGTGGCTGAAGCCTGAGCCACGCAATCGGGAATGACCTGCGGCCCGACCGCGCTGCCACACACGAAGATCCCGTCACGCGAGGTTTCGACCGCCGAGATCGCGGGATCGCGGCGAGCGATGAAGCCATTTTGATCGGTCTCGATGTCGAGCATTTCGGCGAGCTTGATGGCGCCGTCGTTGGGTGCAGCCGCAACCGACAGCACGACCATGTCGGCCGGGATCCTGGTCTGCTCGTGGCCGAGCGTGTCCTCGACGAAGACCTCGAGGTTGTCGTCGACGGGGTTGTGCGTCACTTTCGCCGGGCGTCCTCGCACATAGACTGCGCTCGCCTGTTCTTTGGACCGCTCGACGAAATCGTCGAAGCCTTTTCCAAAGGCGCGGAGATCAGTGTAGAGAATCGTGATCTCCTCGACCTCGGGGTCGTGCTGGCGGATCAGCATCGAGTCCTTGACAGCGTTCATGCAGCAGAAACGGCTGCAATAGGGACGACCACCCTCGCCACGGGCACCGACGCACTGGATGAACACAATTTTTTTCGGGGTCTCGAGGTCGGAGGGCCGAACCACATGACCATGCGTCACGCCCGATGCGTTGAGCATCCTCTCGAGCTCGAGGCTGGTGACGACGTTTGGGAGCCGGCCGTAGCCGTAGGCGCCAAGCTTCCGGGCATCGAACTCCTGGAAACCGACAGCGACCAGAATCGAACCGATGTCGAGCTCGACCTCGGTCGGCATCATGTCGAAATCGATGGCGTCGACCTCACAGGCCTCCATACAATGTCCGCATGGGAGGAGGTTGGGCGGATAGTTGGGATCCTGCTTCCGCTTGATGGCCTCCATCTTCTGGAGACGTTTCTTCTGGCGCTCGTTGAGGTGGGGAGTGAAGTTGAGGCAGGCGTTCGAGTCGATCACGTACGCCGCGGGTACCGATTGCGGGAAGGGCCGATAGATGGCTTTACGCGCCTTGAGACCCATATCGAACTCGTTGCCGCCCACCTGAGGGCAGTGATCGACACACAGACCACAGGCCACACACCGGTCCTCATCCACGAAGCGCGGGTTTTTTCGCACCCGCACCTTGAAATCGCCCGGCTCACCCTCGCAGCCGACGACCTCGGCGTTGGATATGACCTCGATCAGAGGATGCCGACCGGCATCCATGGCCTTAGGCCCGAGGATTCAAATGGCGCAATCCATGGTGGGAAAGGTCTTGTCGAGCTGAGCCATACGGCCGCCCAACGAAGGCGATTTTTCCACCACGGTGACCGGGACGCGAGCGTTTGCCAGGTCGAGAGCCGCCTGGATACCGGCGATCCCGCCCCCTATGACCAACGCGCGCAGGGCCTTCGCACCCTCCGATTCCGAGCCCGTCGTGTCTATCGAAGATCCCATTTCACAACCCTTCTCTTGAACTCGCGATCAAAAACACATCATCACGAACTCGCCGGCGCCGCTTCCTCCTCCTTCTTCGTCCCCGCGGCGCCGCCATAATCCTCTCCAAAGGCTGACCATCCCGCATCGAACGCGCGCAGATTGAGCTCCTCGGTGCCCTTCGGTACCGATTCCGCGACAGCATCGCGCATTGCCTCGCGGGGCACGATTTTGGAAGCCGCGGCGAAAAAACCCAACATGACGATGTTCTGCACGATCGCCCGCCCGATCTCCTCGGCAATCCGCGTCGACGACACCCCGTACGATGGCTGCCCCTTCTTGGGTTCGGCTTTCACGAGGTCCTTTTCGTAAATCAGCATGCCGTCGTCTGCGAGCTCATCACGGTACTTTTCGTAGCCCTCACCGGACATGACGACAAAGATGTCGGGGCGCCCGATATAGGGGTAGAGCACCTCGGTGTCCGACACGGCGAGGGTGGTGGAACAGGCCGAACCGCGAGCTTCGGGCCCGAAGCTCTGGATCATTGTGGCGTGCTTGCCGGCGTTGACCGCGCACGCATGACCGATGATATGGCCGGCGAGAACCACGCCCTGGCCGCCGAATCCGGTGATTCTGATTTCCGTCCGGTTAGTCATGGATCCACCCCCCTTCGGGGCCCATCGGCATGTACCGGTCCCCCAACACCCCCTCATAATGGGAGTGCATCATGTCGAGGAAGGTCGGCCGCTCCTCGTCAACGAAGTTGCCGCAGATAATCCTGTCTTGGAATCCGATATCAACCTCGCGGGTGTCGGCGCCGTGGCGGATTTCTGCCTCATCGTGGTAAAACCGCATCAGGTCAAGCCCGCTCCCGAGCCGATTGAGGCGCGCATAGAGCGTCGAGCACGGCGCGATCACCTCGATAAAGCGGAACCCCTTGTGGCGCAGCGCCATACGAATGCATTTGGTGAGGCGACGGATGTGCAAACACGTCCAACGTGCGACGAAGGATGCACCGCAGCTCTGCGCCAGATGCGGCAGGTTGAAGGGGCGCTCGTAATTGCCAAAGGGCATGGTCGACGAGCGCGCGGTCAACGGGGTCGTGGGGGCGTTCTGACCACCAGTCATGCCGTAGATGAAGTTGTTGACCAGGATCACCAGAATATCCATGTTGCGGCGGGCGGCGTGAATGAAGTGGTTGCCGCCGATTCCGGAGAGATCCCCATCACCCGAAAAGACGACCACCTGGAGCTCCGGCCGACCGAGCTTGAGACCGGTGGCAAATGGTATGGCGCGCCCGTGAGTCGAGTGGAACGCGTCCAGGTTCATATATCCGGCCACGCGCCCCGTGCAGCCGATTCCGGAGACGATGGCCGTCTTGTCGAGGTCGATATCGGACTCGTCGAGAGCAGTCGCGAAGCACTTGACGATAGTGCCGATACCGCAAGTAGGACACCAGATGTGGGGCATTCGATCCATCCGCAGGAAGGGAGCGATCGGATGCTCTTCGGGAACGGTAGTTTTGGATGTCGTACTCATCGGGCCGCCTCCACGATCGCTTGGCAGATGTCAGCCGGGTCGTGGACCCCGCCGCCCCCATGGGGCACCAGGATTGCCGGTGCCTGGCCACCGGCGCAACGCTCGACCTCGAGGACCATCTGTCCGTAGTTGATTTCCGGTACCACAAAGGCCTTCACCTTCTTTGCCAGCTCCCGAATCCGCTCCTCCGGGAAGGGCCAGACAACGATCAAGCGCAGGAAACCGACTTCGACACCCTCGGCGCGGGCCAGTTCGATACCCATGCGCGCCACGCGGGCGGTGATGCCGTAGGCAACTACGACGACGTCGGCGCCTTCAACGTCCTCCTCCTCGATGCGGATGATGTCGGCGGCGTTGAGGCGGATCTTGTCCATCAACCGGTGGACATTTGTCTCCTGACATTCGGCCGACATCACCGGATAGCCGCGCTCGTCGTGGGTGAGACCGGTGGTATGGAAGCGGTACCCGTCACCGGCGCGTACGAACTCCGGCACGGGCCGACCGTTGACTGCGTAGGGAAGATACTCACCGGGTTTTTTCTTGGATAGAACGCGCGGCACCACGTCGATCTCGTCGGCGGGCGGGATGACGACCTTTTCGGTCATGTGGCCGACGCACTCGTCCATCATGAACATCACCGGCACCCGCCAGGTCTCGGAGAGGTTGAAGGCGTCGATCGTGAGATCAAAGGCTTCCTGCGGCGACTGCGGGCACAGGGCGATGAGCTCGTAGTCTCCGTGGGACCCCCACCGCGCCTGCATCATGTCGGCCTGCCCGACCATCGTCGGCAGACCGGTCGATGGGCCCCCGCGCTGCACGTTGACGACGACGCACGGCGTTTCCATCATCGTCGCGAGGCCGAGGTTCTCCATCATCAGGCTGAAACCGGGACCAGAGGTGACGGTCATGCATTTGGTGCCGGTCCACGCGCCTCCCGCGACCGCCGCCATGCTCGCCAGCTCGTCCTCCATCTGAATGAAGGTCCCCCCAATCATTGGAAAACGTTGCGAAATGCGTTCCACCACCTCGGTCGACGGCGTGATGGGGTAGCCGGCCACGAAGCGACAGCCCGCGGCCATGGCGCCTTCACCGCAGGCGTAGTCACCATCGAGGTAGTGGACTCCTGTCAGGACACCCGCTGGATCTGTTTTCAATTGGGACCTCCCTGGCCTTCTTCGTCCGACGCGCTCCGAGCCGCTATGGCTGCCGCTGCTTCTTCGTCGTCCGCGGCGACGCAGAAGATCGCGAAATCGGGGCAGATCATTTCGCAGAGGTTGCAGTTAACGCACTCACCGTCCTTGACCACCTCGGGCGGGTGATAGCCCTTGCGGTTGAAGTCCTCAGACATGACGAGCACGTCTTTCGGACAGTACTCGACGCAGAAGCCACACCCTTTGCAGCGGTCGGCGATGATAACGACCCGTCCATGCGGAACCGTCACCTGATCGATGTCCAGCGGTTTTCGCCAGTACCTCATTCGTCATTCCTCCCTGCCTGAATCGCGTTGCCACAAACTCGATGCTCGTAATTGCATCTCTAGGCCTCCATGTCATCCGAAGATCCTTCGTTGCCTCGCTGCCGGGGACGCAACGCGCATTCCCCCTGCAACTTCTCGAAAGAGCAGTTGGGACGGTAATAACCTGCGCATCGAAGACAGGTTTCTCGAGGGATCTCGGCCCTCGCCAACATATCTCCGCACACTTCCTCGAGAAGGTCGCACAGCATTGCTGTTTTTTCCCGTCCCAATGAATCGATCACGGGTGCGAGCTGTGCCGCTTTGCGGCGCTCGTAATCGCGGACCAGCTCTTCACCTTCCGTAGTCGGCTTCAACAGAATGGCGCGACGATCCGTATCTGAAGCCTCGCGATAGACGAGGCCCAGATGTTCGAGTTTGTCGAGATTCTTGCTGCTTGCGGCAGGCGACACGCCGAGGCACCGCGCGAGTTCCCCCACCTGGAGGTCAGAGTTGACGGTGATCAGCTTCAAGAAGCAGAATTGAGATCGGGTGAGATGGTGCCGGCAGACCTGGTTGAGAAAACCCTCTTCGAGGAATTCACGCAGCAGGGATCTCAGAACATGTCCGGAGCGCAGAAAGCGGTAGAAGTCATCGCCCGGCGGATCCAGATCCCCGAGACGCCCTCCCGACTTTTCACGTTCATCGCCGATTGGCATTGTTCACCCGGCTAATATTTTACGCCCTTAACAATTTATATCGTCAAATATAGACGTCAAGTGCAAATGTTCATTTGTTTTTGAGATTGAAACTCGTTCGACATCTGCCCGCCCACCCAGGAGAAACCCGTGCCCGTGTGGGATCGATCAGAGTTCTCGTCAGAGCGACGGATAGAACGTCTTCAAGATCTCTTGAGTCGACGGAGCAGGTTTGCCTGCCATCGCTTCGGTCTTGATGGCCTCGACCCGGTCGACCATGGTCGGCGTCTGCACCTCGTAGAGCACCCCGGTCGTGAGCACGTCCTTCTCGCGGGTGTACTTGATCGCGTTGCCGCGCTTGGAGGGGTCGTGATCCTCCGGCAGGCTCTGCAGCATCCCTTTCAGCCTCTTGAACTCGTCGTCGCCACGCCAGGTGACACAGGGCGACATGACGTTGAGGAAGGAAAAGCCGTGATGCTCGATCGCGGCCGTGATGAGCTCGGTGAGGCCTTTCATGTCGCCCGAGAAACCACGCCCGACCCAGGTCGCGCCGGTGGAGATAGCGAGCTCGCAGGGATCCACGGCCGGCTCGGGGTTGCCCCAGAACGTCGATTTGGTCTTGTCACCGGTCGGGGTGGTTGGCGCTACCTGCCCCTTGGTGAGGCCGTAGATCTCGTTGTCCATCAGAATGTAGGTGACGTCGAGATTGCGTCGGCAGGCGTGAATGAGATGGTTGCCGCCGATCGCGAGCCCGTCGCCGTCGCCACCAACCGCGATGACGGTCAGCTCCGGCCGTGCCATCTTGACGCCGGTGGCGAGGGTCAGCGCGCGACCGTGAACACCGTTAAAGCCGTAGGTCGTCACGTAGCCGGGCAGACGCGACGAGCAGCCGATTCCGGAGAGTAACACGGTGTTCCACGGCTCGATCTGGAGCGCCGCCATCGACCGGTAGAGGGCGTTGAGGACGCCGAAGTCACCACAGCCCGGGCACCACACCGGCTTGAGGTCGGTCTTGTACGCACCCGGTTTCAACTCGACCTTGGTTGGCGGACTCATACCAGCACCTCCCGCCGGAGCGCACCCATCTCCAGCACCTTTTGGATCTTGTCTTCCACCTCACCGACCGTCAGGTTCATGCCGCCCGACCGCTTGTAGACAAACGTGCGGGCCTCGGGCAGGTCGAGAAAGGTGCGAAGGTATTTGTAGAACTGGGCCGAGTACGAGAGCTCGATGACGATCACGTTGGCGACCGTCTTCAGGTACTCGTTGAACTCGTGGTAGGGAAAGGGGTAGAGGAGCTGTGGCACGAAAGCGGAAACCCGCTCGCCGCGCGCGATCGCCTTCTGGACCGCCTCCTTCACTGGGCCCTTCGAGGAGCCCCAGCAGATAATGCCGACATCCGCCTGCTCGGCGCCGTAGCGCCTGAAGAAGCTGTACTTGTCGCGCACCAGGCGCAGCTTGCGGTAGCGTTTGGCGTTCATTTTTTCGTGCACGATGTGCATCGAGGTCGGCGAACCGTCCTCGTCGTGCTCGAGCCCGTTGGTCTGATACTCGCCGCCCTTCATGCCGGGCCAGGACATCGGTGATATCCCCGACTTGGTGTCCTTGTAACGCTTGTACCCCCGGAGGTCGCCAGCCGACGGCACCTGGCGGCCCATGACCTCGTGGTCGAGGGTGAGCATCGACAGGGTCTCGCGGCGTTGGGCGATGAACTGGTCCGAAAGCACGATTACCGGCACCTGCGCCTCTTCGGCGATGTTGAAGGCCGCAACCGTGGCATGGAAGCAGTCCTCGACGTCCGCCGGCGCCAGCACCACCCTCGGCGCGTCACCGTGCGAACCCCACAGCGCCTGCCAGAGGTCCGACTGCTCGGACTTGGTCGGCAGACCGGTCGAGGGGCCGCCGCGCTGGACATCGATGATGACGGCGGGGATTTCGGCCATCGAGGCGAGGCCGAGCATTTCGGTCATCAGCGCCAGACCGGGGCCGGAGGTCGCGGTCATCGATTTGACGCCAGAAAAAGAACCACCGATAACCGCGCCGATGGCCGCCAGCTCGTCCTCGGTTTGGACAAGGTAGCCGCCCACCTTCGGCATCAGCTCCGACAGCAGGTGGAGCACCTCTGAGGACGGGGTGATCGGGTAGCCGGCAAAGAAACGGCAGCCTGCATGGAGGGCGGCCACGGCGCAGAGCTCGTTGCCCGACATCAGCAGCATCGGCTCGCCAGGTGTGAACTGGAGGCGCATCCCGGTTGCCGCTTCCTCGATCTTCGAGGCGTATTCGACACCCGCGTTGAAGCCCTTGATGTTAGCCTCGAGCACCCCTTTCTTCTTCTTTGAGAACTTTTTGCTGATTGCCCGTTCCAAAGGCTTCCTGGGGAGGTTGAAAAGCTCGCTCAGGAGACCGATAGTGACGATGTTCTTGGCTAGGGTCGTTCCGGCCGCCTCCTTGGCGAGCTCTATGAAGGGTACCGGCACCCACTTGACCTCCTCCACCGGACCGAGATCGATCTGGTCACGCGGGGTCTCATCGGTTGCCTCATACAGAACGACCGCGTTCTCACCGCAGACAATCTCGCCGCGGAAACGGCCAAAATCGGCCCAGTTGAAAACCACCAGCACCTGCACCAAATCACCCTGGGCGAAGATCGGATCGGCACTCAATCGCACCGTGCACGACGACTCCCCACCGCGAATCTGCGGCCCGTAGGCCTCCACCTTCATGACATGGAGCCCCTCGGACGCCCCAGCCTGCGCCATCATGTCTCCCACGGTGATGACACCATCACCACCGGATCCGACGATCGCGAACGTCAAGTCCCGTGTCGGCATTGACTGTCCTCCCTAGACCATTTTTGCCAAACGGCGGGTCTTCACCCGCCTCGAGAGATTGTGAACCCTTTCACATCAAAAGTCCACCGTTGGATTTCGTGCCGCAGACGGCACGGAATTGAGATTTCAGATCAGGCTCCTTCCGAGCCCTCCATCCACCGGCAGGGCAACTCCCGTGATACCAGAGGCGACCTCCGAACACAGGAAACCGACCACCGCCGCGACCTCTTCCGGGCGCAGCAGGCGACGGACTGGAGCCTGAGCCGCCCATCCGGCGAAGACGTCTTCGACTGTCACGCCGTCGCGTTCTGCGACGTGGTTCGCCAGCACTCCGAGGCGATCGGTGGCGGTGAAACCGGGGCAGACGCTGTTGACCGTCACACCGTCAGCCGCCACCTCATCCGAGATACTCTTGAGATAACCGGTGACAGCGGCACGGAGAGCGTTTGACAGCACCAGGCCCGGCAGCGGTTCTCTGACCGCGATCGATGTGATGGCGACGAGCCGGCCCCAACCCGATGAACGCATCGCCGGCAGAGTGAGCGCGGCAAATCTTTGCACGGGCAAAAGGAGGAGCTCACAGGCGGCGGAAAGATCTTTGGCCGTTGCCGCTATCGCCGGCATACCGGGCGGGCCGCCGCCGTTGGTGACGACGATCTGCGGCTGACCGAACGCATCACACGTAGCTGCCACCACCGCTGCGGGCGCGCCCGCGTCGGTGAAATCGGCGGCGCACCCCTCGACCGATTCACCGCCGGCTGCGCGAATACGATCAACCGCCTTCGCCACACGCTCCTCGGAGCGGGAAACAACCATCACTCGGGCGCCGGAGCGCGCCAACAGCTTGGCCACTGCGTAGCCGAGCCCCGACGAGGAACCACCGACAATCGCGGTTTTGCCGTCAACGCCGGAAATCACTGGAGTCCCTCGAGCGGGTAGGACGGATCTACGTCAACCGGCAGATCAGTTAGTCCCTCGATCGCTGCCGCCATCGCCGGGTGGACCGTGCCATACCGGTCCACCATCGAGAGCGCCGCGTCGTAGTCGCCGAGTGCCTGGATCATCAGAAGCTCGTGAGCGAGGTCCCGGAAGCTCTCCTGGAAGAGCTCGGGCACGGGTCGGAAGCGGCCGTCCTCGGTGAGCTCCACGGCGCCTTTCTCGAGCAGGAAGTTGGCCTGCAGGACCATTCCCAGACCGTGCGCCTCGGCGACCCCGAAGCGGGTGGTGCGAAACATCCCGGCGGTATACGTCCACGGCAGGCTGTCGAGGATCTCCGGCGACATCACCCCACTCTCGACGAGGGCATAGATGTCGTAAACGCCGAGCACGTCGGCCTTCGCCTCCTCGAACGCAGAGTAAAGATCCTTGAGCTCGAGCCGGACCTCGGTGTCGCGACCGTCGACGGTGATCTGTCCCGGTCCAATGCCGTGCGACAGCTCATGGTGGAGGGTGAACTGGTAGAAAGCCTCGAAATCGATGAGATCCGCCTCGTCTGCCGGGAGCACGCGGCCCGCGATCGGGGTCAAGATGGCTTCGTACTTTGCGCGCATGACATTTTTCAGCAGCACCTTCTTGGAGCCCTTTTCCTCACGAACCCTCTCGTCGTTGGGGAGGTTGAAGGCGATCGTCTGAACCCCGGCACGGCTGTCGCCTGCGGTGAAGAGCTCGTCCACCACCCGAATCGGCGACTCCGAGCCGCGGTCGAAGTTCTTGTGCTCGTCGGGAATCGGTAGATTGCGCTCGAGGAACGGCAGCTGCGACTTGAAGACCTCGAGCCGAGCCGAGTCCTCCGGCTGCGCAACGCAGACGAACGATTCAAAGGCCGCCTTGTAGCCGAAGAGATGGTCCTCGTAGGTCTCGTAGGGGCCGATCACCACTTCAATGTCGGAATCGAGATCCATCCAGGCGACATCCGAGGCGTAATAGTCGTCCGTCATGAAAGCTTCCGCGCGCAGCTCGAGAAACCGCCGCAGGCTTTCATTGTTGGTGGCCCGAGCCGCAGCCTTGAGCTCTTCTGCGGCGGTCTCGAGCAGCTCACGGTAGGCCGCAGAGTAGGGCACGGCGACGAGGTCGTCGCCCTCCCGGCGAATGATTGTGAATAGGGACGTGAAAGTCTCGCGGTCCGCCGGATGTGCCTCGAGCCACGCCTCGAACTCGCCGGCCGTCATGTCCTCAGGGTAGTAGCCGGCGCCTTCCGGACGGGGTTGTTCGCCGAGAAACGGCTCGTTGTGGGCCAGCCGGTCCCACGGCCCGTACATGATCCGGTAATAATCCCTGGCGGCTTCCGCTCCTTTGCCCTCGAGGGCTGCGACAACGGGTGCAAACCCGGGGTTGCCGGCCCATGCCTGCAACTTGAAGATCTCATCGATCGCCTGTCCGGCATTGACCAGGTGTTGCAGCGCCTGGCGGTCGCCAGCTGAGAGGTGGGACACATCCGCGGTCAGCGACTGCTCGACAAACTGCGCGCGCCGTTCGGCAATGTCACTCACGATGTGCAACCCTTCCCCGGGCGGTGAACCGTCACGCGGGCCGCATGCGAGCACCATCAGGCTGCATAGCAAAACCATGATTCCTCGTCGCCACATCACGCACCTCCAAGGTCATTTCCTCAATCGGGTTTGACGGCCCACACCGCGTAGTCGCGGGGACCGTGAAGGATCTCGTCGAGACGGTCTCGCAGCCGGTCCACCCGTTCGGCCAGCATCGAGATCTCGGGGTCGGTGACCGCCCCGGTACCGCCCTCGTCATCCGCCAGCAGCTGTTCGGGCGGGAAGGGATGCAACAGCTCGCGGCGGTCGAGTACAAAGCCCGCAGCGCGCAACATGAGCTCTAAGGTCTCCGGAAGCAGCGGCCGTTGATGGGTAGGATCCTGCCAATAAAGCGACGCGCCGACCCGCAGGCTGTGCGGGTTGGGGCACTCGGCGATCAGCAGACCCCCGGGACGCAACACCCGCCGGATCTCGGCAAGCACCGAGACCAGTATTGCCGGCGTCAGGTGCTCGAAGAGATGCACGGCGGTGACCGCACCTCGGCTCTCGGTGCCTTGTTCTTTGAGCACCTCGAACACATCGCCTTCGACGATCTCGAGGCCGCGCCTCCGTGCCGCTTCGGCCAGCGCATGGTCTCCTTCGACACCGGTCGCCTTGACTCCCGCCTCGCGCAGGAGCAGAAGCAGCTCGCCGCGCCCGCAGCCGAGATCGAGCACCGGCTGCGCGGGACGAAGATCGGGTAGATATCGGTCCATCCGATGCCGGATCTCGTCCTCGCTACCACGGAAGCTCTCGAGCAAGAGCGGCTGAACCTCGGCGAGAGCGTCGGCAAGCCGGTCCTCGTCGATGAGAGTGGTTCCCGAAACCGGCAACGGCTCCCCACGCAACGACCGCTCGGACAGCGACGCAACCTCTTCCAGCTCCTCCGCGAGCCTCTCGAGCAGGGCGTCCGCCCGCGCCATCGACGCCGGAAATACTCTGTCCCTCAAGCGCCCGATTTCCTGTGACACGTCGCGCAGGGCGTCCTCGACCGTGTTCGCGCGCTTTTCCAGCGGTGCGACCCTCCGCGCGCGAACCTCCTCGAGCTCGGTTTGAATCGCCTGGATAGCGTGGCCGATTCGTTCTTCGGCGTTTTGAAGATCGGCTCGCTGGTTCTCGAGCCGTCGCTGTAGTCCCCACGGCGTCAGTGCGAAGACAGACTTTGCCCAGCGGTAAAGGGGGCTCTTCATCGAATCCTGCCCGTCGGGTTGCGTCGGGTCGGGGGGCGCGGCGTGGTCGTCGCCGCCCATGGCTTATTCGGCGACCGTCCCGGTCTCGGGGCGCTCCTCGGCCTCGTGAACCTCAGTTCTGATCTTGTTGTCCTCAACGACTTCGGCCACCTTTTCCGTCTCAGCCGCCAAATCTTCATCGGGAATCTCGAGCCGACCTTCGGCCGCGAACTCGGGCGCAATGGCGTCAGGGTCCTCCCCGGGGCGTACAACCCTGACGGGAAGGGCGACACTGATGTTACGGTGAATCTGCAATACGACGTCGTGTGCCCCGAGCTCTTTGATTGGGTGTTCGAGGAGAATCCGTTTCCGGTCGAGATCGAACCCACGCTCCACGAGCTCGCGATGGATATCCGCGACGCTCACCGATCCGAAGAGGACGTCCTTTTCACCCGCCCTTCGTTCGAAGGCGAGCTTGGTCCCTTCGAGTGAGGCCGCGAGCTTCTCGCCGGCCGAACGGCGTTCGAGATCCATCTCCTCCCAGTGGCCCTGTTCCTGATCGAACCGACGCCGGTTGCCCGGGGTGTCGGGATAGGCCAGCCCTTTGGGCAGGAGATAATTGTTGGCGTAACCGCGCTTCACCACAACCGAGTCGCCCCGCTCACCAAGGTGCTCGATGTAGTCGTTGAGAATCACCTTCATTTCGTTCCTCCGTCGTCGTCAACCTTGGGCCGGAGCGGATGGAAGCTGTCCGCAACACCGAGCGCTGCAACCAGCAGCGGCATCGGTCCTTGCAAGCACAGCAGGGCAACACCCCAGCGCACGAGCCAGCCTCGCCCGAACCAGCGCGCGAGGTGGGCTCGGATCATAGCTAAACCCTGGACAAAATACAAGATGAGCACCGCCACCAGGAAATTGATCGCCACCCACCGCACGACGCCACCCAAGAGCAGCGTGCCGCCCCCGGCGAGCACGAACAGAGCCGCCAGCCAATCGTCATTTCGGTACGCCTCGAACGGTGTAACCGACACCCGCAGGCCGAGCAATGGAAGCCGTGGGCGCACCCAGAAAAGAACCAGCACCAGATAGGCCACCGGGACGCTGGGCAGCACCCAGGCCGCGGCGCGCTCAGCCGCGTCGAGGGCCAGCTCCACGCTTCCCTCGGCCAATCCCCACGCGGCGTAGAGCTCGCTCGCATTCTCCGACGCTGCACGCATCCACCCGGCGACGGCCTCCATGGGGGTCTGAGGTGAGGCGATCGCGGCCACCGCCCCAAGACACACCAGGAGTCCGCTGATGGTTGCGACCGCCACCCACCGGCCCTCGCTCAACCGCCACCGGACCCAGACGTCAACCGTTGCCGACGGCAGGATCACGAGCAGAGCGTAGGCCGAGAGAAGCGGGAGGGCGAAACCGGCAAAGCCGCCGAGAGCAGCAACGGCGAGCAGCGCCGCCACAGGTCCCCACGCCCGGTATCCCGGCGACCCGCCCGACTGGAAGTGGAGCACGGGAAGCGTCCCGAGTGGGGCAATCAGCAGGCCCAGCAGCGGAATAACAAACAACCCACCGACCAGCAACAGGGCAACAAGGCCCGATGCCACTGCACCAAGGCGGGGGATCTGCGGCCGCGGGGCCTGCGCCTCCGGCGTGTCGGGTCGTTCGATGGTCATCTGATGACCCCCGATCGCGGTCGACCGGAGAAAAACTGGTCAGGCGCCGGTGTACGGCAACAGCGCCATGAACCGTGCCCGCTTGATCGCCCGCGTCAGCTTGTGCTGGAAGGCGGGGCGGGTCCCGGTTACCCGGCGCGGCAGAATCTTGCCGTTGGTCGGTGTGTACTCACGGAGGAGGTCGACATCCTTGTAGTCGATGTAGTTGATCTTCTCGACCGTGAATCGGCAAACCTTGACGCGTCGACGAAAACGTTTCCTATTGGGTCTCATCGCAGTCTCCTCAGTCCTCGTCCGCCGCGTTCTCGGCCTTTGCGGCTGCCCTGGCGGCCTTTTTCGCAGCACGCGCCTCGTACTTGGCGTCCATCTTGCGTTTGCGCCGCAGTTCGCGGTCCATGTTGAGGATCAATGACCGCATGACCGAATCGTTGGTCCGCATCTCGAAGTTGAGCTTCTCGAGTACCTCACCGCCAACATTCACCTTCCAGAAGTGGTAGACACCGTAGCTCTTCTTCTTTATCGGGTAAGCGAGCTGACGCCGCCCCCAGGTGTCCTTACCGGCAACTTCGCCGCCGGCGTCCGTGATGATGCCTTCGAGACGCTCCAGGGTCGAGGTCTCTTCCTCAGGCGGGATCTCGGGGTCGATAATGACCCCCAACTCATAAAGGGGCATTTCCTTCTCCTCTTGGCCTTCGGCTCCGAAACGGGTTCGGAGCAAGGAGTTATTTTTCCCGGTCACACCGGGAGTCGGTATTGTACGGGTTTTTCGGCGTAAATCAAGTTCCAAAGGCTATACGGCCTTACGGCCATACGGCATTACGGCCCCGGATGGGTGGGTCGCCCGTATAGCCGCATAGCCGTATAGCCGTGGGTGGGTGGGCGGCGGAACCCGTATAGCCGCGGGCGGGT
>CAYRFI010000005.1:33357-42336 GCA_964423595.1 uncultured Thermoanaerobaculia bacterium
TTGGGGGGGGGGGGGGGGGGGGGCACCCCTTTTGCGGGGGGGGGGGGGGGGGGGGTCAACCCCTATCCGGTTTGGCGGGGGGGGGGGGGGGGTGGGGTCAGTAATCATGCGTTCCCATACGAACCGGAACCCCAAACTTTTCCTCGAGGACACGAGTCACGCCCTCGACATTCATCGGGCAGTTCATCAGCCCGGTCGCCTTCTTGACGCAGGTGCCGAAGTAGATCTCGTCGACACCGACGTTGAGGCTTTCGAGTACTGTCATCTGGAGATCGACTTTCGGCACCACCAGGCCCGGGCAGTCACCACAGCCGGTTTTGAAGACCACCCGCACCTCACCCTGATCCTCGAAGACAAATGTGTTTTCGTTGACCGACTTGTAGCACTTGGCGCAGCCGACACAACTCGCGTCCTGGATCCGCTCGCAATAGATCATGCCGATGCGTTTGGCCATCACTGCCTCCCCTCGCTTGCTGAATATCGGTATCGTAAATCATTTGTTTTGAGGTAGAAAACTGCTCAAATGAACACTAAAGCAGGCGGGGCCACGAAGGGATGAGGTGGATCTTGGCGGCGCTGCACTCCATCAACACAGAAATCGACCCGAACGATTTTGGAACCGCGAAGACGCCAAGAACGCAAAAACCATTTCTCGACCAGGCAATGAAACCTTTGCGTGTTCTTTGCGACTTTGCGTCTTTGCGTTTTCAAATCACCTTGACGCCGCCCGTGACTTCCAAGAAGCGGAGAAACCTCCCGGGCGGGTGGGCGGCCCGTATAGCCGTCCTGCCATATAGCCGCAGAGCCCTGTGACCGAAGTGCGGGCCCTCGGGAACGGGATCGGGATCGAATTGCCTAGCGCAAACCTGACGGAAAGCCCTCGGGGGGATGGTCATACTCGACGCCCGACTCGCCCTTCACGATGTTGCCCATCGGAAATCCGGGGCACCCTGAATCGCGGAGTCCGCGAAGAACCATCTCGAGCTGTTTCGGGGCAACGACCAGCACCATTCCGACACCGAGATTGAAGGTCCGCCACATATCGTCTTCCGGAACCTGCCCCTTCTCCGCCAGCAGACGAAAAACCGGTGGGATATCCCACGCCCCCACCTTGATGATGGCGCGCAAACCATCGCGCAGGACCCGCGGTAGATTGTCGGTCAGACCACCGCCGGTGATGTGGGCCATGGCATGCACCCGGCCCTGCTCGACCAGCGGCCACACGGGTTCGAGATAACAGCAGTGGATCGCCAGCAGCTCGTCGGCAACCGTACGACCGAGCTCTTTGACCGAGTCTCCGGGCCCGAGCTGCAACTGCTCGAAAAAGACCTTCCGGGCGAGCGAGTATCCGTTTGTATGGAGACCCGACGAGGGGAGTCCAACCAGCACGTCACCCACCCTCGCCGCGGATCCATCGACGATCCGGCGCCTGTCGACAAGCCCGACGATGAAACCTGCGAGATCATACTCGCCATCGCCGTAGAAACCCGGCATCTCGGCGGTCTCGCCGCCGAGGAGGGCGAGACCGTGCTCGCCACAGGCAACCGCGATTCCCCCGATGACGTCTGCAACCACATCGGGGTCGAGGCGGCCGGTGGCCAGGTAGTCGAGAAAAAACAGTGGTCTCGCTCCCTGGACAAGGATGTCGTTGATGCAATGGTGGACGAGATCACGCCCCACGGTGGTGTGCCGGTCAGCGGCAAACGCGACCTTGAGCTTGGTGCCGACACCATCCGCCGATGCCACCAGCACCGGCTCCTTGAGCCCTTTCATGGGCAGCCGGAACAGGCCCCCGAATGCTCCCTGATCGGAAAGCACATCCGAGGTGTAGGTGTTGCGAACCATCTTCTTGACCTGGGCGAGTGCCCGGTCCTGGGCGTCGATGTCGACGCCTGAGTCGCGATATGTGGTCATCGGCGATCTCCTCCTCAAATTCCGCCGGCCACGGCCGCAGACCTCGGCCGGCGAAAGTTGAAATAGATTTTATACTGGTGCCGGATCACCGTTCCTGATACAACCTCACCATGACGTTGCTGCGACGATATCGAAGCTACAACCTCCCAGCCGCAACCCACAACACCTTGCTCGACGCTGCACGACGAACCGTCGGCTCCGGTATCGAAGGGATCGAGACCGAGCACTGTTTTTACGTCGAAACATTGCGCGATCTGCGAAACGAGGAGCTGCGCGTCCTCGACTGGTTGCTCACCGAAACCTTTGCACCCGATCGATACGGCCTTGCCAGTTTTCTCGACGATCGCCTCGGAACAATCTTCGAGGTCGGCCCACGCATGACCTTCACAACCGCCTGGTCGACCAACGCGGTTTCGATCTGCCACGCCTGCGGCCTCCATACTGCCCGCCGCTTGGAGCACTCACGACGCTACCTGCTGCGAACCAGAAAACCGATCGTCGGGGAAGGCGCGATCGCACTTCTGGCATCGATGCACGACCGCATGACCGAGTGTCCCTACCCGGAACCGTTGACCGAATTCGCCTCCGGCGCCAGCCCGGCCGCAGTCGGCAGGGTACCGGTGATGGCCGAAGGACGGAAGGCACTGGAACACATCAACGACCATCTCGGTCTCGCCTTCGACGATTGGGACCTCGACTTCTACACCGCCCTCTTCCGCGACCGTATCGGCCGCGACCCGACGGATGTCGAGTGCTTCGATATCGCCCAGTCCAACAGCGAGCACTCGAGACACTGGTTTTTCAAGGGCCGCCTCGTGATCGACGGCGAGGAAATGCCGAATCACCTTTTCGAAGTGGTACGCCGGCCCTACGAGGCCAACCCCAACAACAGCGTCATCGCGTTCCACGACAACTCGAGCGCGATCCGGGGATTTCCGGCCAGGGCCGTGCTCAGCGCCGAACCGCACGGACCATCGCCACTGGTCGAACGCAAGCTCGATTTCGACATCATCTTTACCGCCGAGACCCACAACTTCCCATCCGGGGTCGCGCCCTTCCCCGGCGCCGAGACCGGCACTGGCGGGCGCATCCGCGACGTCCACGCCACCGGTCGCGGAGCGCTGGTCGTTGCGGGCACCGCCGCCTACTGCGTTGGAAATCTTAGGCTGCCCGGGTACGAGCTTCCCTGGGAAGATCCCGGGTTTCAATACCCTCCGAACCTCGCGTCGCCGCTGGCGATCGAAATCGAGGCCTCGAACGGTGCCTCCGACTACGGCAACAAATTCGGCGAACCCGTGATCGCGGGGTTCACCCGATCAGCGGGGTTGCGCCTTCCAGACGGCGAGCGTCGCGAGTGGATCAAACCGATCATGTTTTCGGGTGGAATCGGTCAGATCGACGCTCGGCATACCGACAAGGAAGAGCCCGAACCCGAGATGTGGGTGGTCAAGATCGGTGGGCCCGCCTACCGCATCGGGATGGGGGGCGGCGCCGCCTCCAGCATGGTCCACGGCGACAACCCCGAGCACCTCGATTTCAACGCCGTGCAGCGCGGCGACGCGGAGATGGAGCAAAAGGTCAACCGTGTGATTCGCGCCTGCTCCGAGCTCGGCCGCGACAATCCCATCGTCAGCATCCACGACCAGGGCGCCGGCGGCAACTGCAACGTGCTCAAGGAGATCGTCGAACCGGCCGGCGCTCGACTCGAGATCCGCGAGATCCCCGTCGGAGACGACAGTCTCTCGGTGTTGGAAATCTGGGGCGCCGAATACCAGGAGAACGATGCCCTCCTCCTTCGGCCCGCCGACGAGACCGCGTTTCGCGCCCTCTGCGAACGGGAGAGGGTCCCGGTGTCGTTTGTCGGCAAAGTCACCGGCGACGGACGGGTCATCCTCCACGACGCAGAAAATGACTCGACCCCTGTCGACCTCGTCCTTGACCACGTGCTCGGTGAAGTTCCGCAGAAGACCTTCAAAATGGAGCGGCGGCGGCCGACCCTCGAACCGCTGCAGCTGCCTCCAGGAACTGATGTCGGGCAGGCGCTCGACCGTGTTCTCCGCCTCCTGTCAGTCGGTTCGAAGAGATTCCTCACGACCAAGGTTGACCGCAGCGTTAGCGGGTTGGTGGCTCAGCAGCAGTGTGCCGGCCCGCTGCAGCTTACGGTCGCCGACGTGGCGGTGATCGCGCAGAGCCACTTCGGCACCACCGGCGCCGCGACCGCGATCGGCGAACAGCCGCTCAAGGGCCTCCTCGATCCAGCAGCGATGGCGCGCATGGCGGCCGGCGAAGCCCTGACGAATTTGGTGTGGGCGAGGGTCACGGCGCTCGAGGACGTGCGCTGCTCGGCGAACTGGATGTGGGCGGCCAAGCTGCCCGGAGAGGGGGCCGATCTGTACGACGCCGCCATCGCCATGAGCGATCTCATGCTCGAGCTCGGGATTGCTGTGGATGGCGGCAAGGACAGCCTCTCGATGGCAGCGAGAGCACCGATCGATGACGGCGGAGAAGAGGTTGTAAAAGCGCCGGGCGCTCTCGTGATCTCGGCCTACGTGAGCTGTCCCGACATCACGCTGACCGTCACCCCCAACCTCGAGCTCCCGGGCCGTGGACGGCTGCTTCTGATCGATCTCGGCGACGGCCACCACCGGCTCGGAGGATCGGCTCTCGCCCAGGTCTACTCGCAGATTGGCGATTCGGCACCGGATCTTGAAGACGCGGCGACATTTGTACGGGCTTTCAAGGCGATTCAAGACCTCATCGCGGTACATCTCGTGACGGCCGGCCACGATCGTTCCGACGGCGGATTGATCACGACCCTGCTCGAGATGGCCTTTGCCGGCAACTGCGGCATCGACGTCGCGCTCGGCGGCGAGCCCGGCACCGACGCCATCTCGCGTCTCTTCTCCGAGGAGCTCGGGCTGGTGATCGAGGTCGACGAGGCGGACGTCGAGACCGCCCTCCGGGTCTTCCGATCGGCCGAGGTGCCGTGTGAGGTCATCGGGCGGACCGTGATCGAGCCCAAGATCCGCATCGCGGTCAACGGCAGAGAGGTCCTGTCCGCGAACATGAGAGATCTTCGGGACCTCTGGGAGGCGACCTCGTTTCGTCTCGAGCTCGAGCAGGCAAACCCCGACTGTGTGGCTGCCGAACGGGACGGATTGCGAGCCCGCACCGCACCACCCTACGCCCTGTCATTCATCCCCCAGCCCACCTCCCAGGCGGTGATGTCACGGAACTCCAAGATCCCGGTCGCCATCCTTCGAGAGGAGGGCTCGAACGGCGACCGCGAGATGGCGGCGACGTTTCTCGCCGCCGGCTTCGAGCCGTGGGATGTGGCGATGTCCGATCTGCTGGCGGGAACGATCACCCTCGACCGCTTCCGCGGCCTGGTGGCGGTCGGTGGCTTTGCCCACGCCGATGTGCTCGACGCCGCCAAGGGATGGGCGGCATCAATCAGGTTCAACAGTGATCTGTGGTCACAGTTCGAAATCTTTCTCGACCGCCCGGACACGTTCAGCCTCGGGGTCTGCAACGGCTGCCAGCTACTCGCCCTCCTCGGTCTCGTGCCGTGGCGCGGCATCGAAGATACGGCCCAACCGCGTTTCGTGCGTAATGCCTCGGGCCGCTTCGAATCGCGCTTCGCTACCGTGACAATTCGCCCGAGCCCGGCCATCATGCTGCGCGGAATGCAGGGCTCGACCCTCGGCATCTGGTCGGCCCACGGAGAAGGCCGGGCGCTATTCCCGGACCAAGCGATCTTGCAGCGCGTCAAGGCAGACGGCCTCGCGCCGATCCGCTTCACCGACGACAGCGGCGAGATCACCGAGTCCTACCCCCACAACCCGAACGGCTCCCCACACGGCATCGCCGGTCTCTGCTCATCGGACGGCCGCCACCTGGCGATGATGCCGCACCCCGAGCGCACCGCAACCCCCTGGCAGTGGGGCTGGATGCCGAGGGACTGGCGGCAACACCTCGACGCCTCGCCGTGGCTGAAGATGTTCCAGAACGCCAGAGAATGGTGTGAAGGGAGAAAAGGCTGAAGCGAGGCGAGAAGGGTGCTAGGTCCGCAGTACCGTGACCGAGGTTCTCGGCGTGGCGAGCCCAGGGCTCGTGCAGCTGCCACCGGTACGCTGCGGAACTGCGGACGTGGCACTATAGCCCGCATATCTCACTAACTATCTACTCCGGCCGGAAATCTGCTGAGATATGCGGGCTAGCGAGGCAGACTGCGACGCTCGAAGTGAACACCCTTCCCGTCAAGGGAGACCCTGAACATCTCTTCGCGCGTGACGGCGTCGACCATTGTTCCGTTTCCAACAGTCGTATGCAGTGACTCACACACAAGGTTCGGGCAGTTGTTTTCGGCCGAGAGGTGCATCCCGACGACCGCCCGCAGCACGGATGACCCCACCCTGTCGACGGCCTCGCAGCTCTGATGGTTCGAGAGGTGGCCGGTGCGGGAATCAATGCGCTGCTTGAGGGGCCACGGGTAGGGGCCGTGGCGCAGCATGTCCTTGTCGTGGTTGGTCTCGAGCAGCAGCAGTTCGCAGCCCTGCAGCCGCTGCTCGAGCAGCTTGGTGAAGATGCCGGTGTCGGTACACAGAGCAGCGCAACGGTCGCCGTCATCGAAGACGTAGGCCACCGGTTCGGCGGCGTCGTGCGAGGTGGCGACGGGCGTGATTCTGATGTCCCCGATGCGAACGGTGGTCCCCGACTCGAGCTCGCCGCCGCTGTCGCTGCGCACGTCGATCCTCGACCACGTGCCGTGGGTCGTCCACACCGGCGCTGCCCTGTGCCTGCGCAGAAAAACCTCGAGGCCGCGGACATGATCGGAGTGTTCGTGCGTCAAGAGAATCGCGTCGATTTCATCGGGAGACCTGCCGAACGCCTCGAGGCGACATCGCACCTGCAGGGCCGAGACACCGACGTCGACCAGGATCGAGGTCTCTCCCGAGGAGATCAGCACCGCGTTGCCCGACGAGCCGGAGGCGAGGACCAGGGCTTCCACCATCACACCCCGGTCGAGCCGAAGCCGCCGTCGCCTCGCTCGGAGACGCTGAGAGCCTCGGACTCGACAAAGGACGCGCGGGTCACGGGTGCGATCAGGAGCTGAGCAATGCGATCGCCGCGGCCGATGGAAACTGTCTCCGACCCGAGGTTGATCATCAGAACCTTGAGCTCGCCGCGGTAGTCGCTGTCGATGGTGCCTGGTGCGTTGACGATGGTGAGGCCGGCCTTGATGGCGAGACCTGACCTGGGTCGCACCTGGCCCTCGTAGCCCGCCGGAATCTCAACCACGAGACCGGTGGGCACCACCGTACGGTCGCCCGGTCCGAGGATCATCTCCGACTCTACCGCCGCACGGAGATCCGCCCCGGCGGCTCCGTCGGTGGCGTAGGCCGGCAACGGCAGACCCTCGGCGTGAGGGAGGCGTCGAATGCGGACTTCGATCGTCACTGAGGGATGATACGACATCTCCGCCCACCCACCCGGCAGACGGCTATTCGGCCCCCCCATCCACCCACCCACGGCTTAACGGCTCAACAATAAATCGATCGGACTTGGCGTTGGCGTTGTCAAGAGTATGCGCCGTATAGCCGTCTACCCATATAGCCGTTGAGCCCGCCGACCGAACGACACACCGTTGAAAACCGAGAGTTCGCTGAGGACGTCTTTACGCGACCCTGATTGCTGCGCCCTCTGGGCCACAGACCGCGGAGGCACAGCTGTCGGGCTGCAGGATTTCAGCAGCAAGACGAAGCACATCGTCGTGGGTGACGGCTTCGAGCTCGCGGCACACGACCTCTGGATCGTATCTCCGGCTGCGTTCGAGCACCTCACCGACGTCGAGTGAGCAGCGCGCCGAGGGAGACTCCATGTCCATGCGCAAGCCGCGTAGGATGCCCTCCTTCGCCACCTCGACCTCTTCGTCTGCGAGATCGTGAGAGATGCGACCGAGCTCGTCGAGGACCAGCCGCCAGGAGTCTGCAAATGCCTGCGGCGCGCAGGCCCACCCGACCTCGAGGAAGCCACCGAGTCTCCACATCACGGGCCCGGCCCAGATGTCGTAGGTCAGGCCCTCTTCCTCGCGAAGGCGCTGGAAGAGGCGACTCGAGGCGCCATCGCCGAGGGTCCGGTTGAGGACTACCAGCGCGGGAATCCTCGGATCGGAAACTGAGAGGGCCTCGAAGGCGAGTCGTGCATGCACTTGATCCGTGCCCTCGCGGCTGAGATCGAGATGGGCGCCGCGCCAGCTCAAGGGTGGCAACTCGGGAGAGGTCGGAACCTGGTCGAGAGGGAGGCGCGCGAGCTTGCTCGCAACCTCATCCGGTGCAACATCCCCAACAACCGCCGCCACCATCCCACCCGGCCGGACGAGCACCGAGTGGTGATCCCTGAGAACCTCGGCCGTCAATGCGTCAAGGGTTTTCATGGTTCCGATGACCGGTCGTGCCAGCGGGTGTTCGCCCCATGCCGCTTTCAGCAAGGCCTCACCAACACGCTCCGCCGGGTCGTCGGCAACCAGCTCGATTTCGGCCCGCGTCACCCGCCGTTCGAGCTCCACATCGTCCGGTTCGAAGGTCGGGCTGAGGACGGCATCGACCAGCAAATCGAGGGCGTCGCCCGTCGCATCGGCCGTTGTGTTGATGCTGATTCCCATCAGCTCCGAGCTCGTCCACGCATCAACCTCACCGCCGAGGCGGTCAACAACACGCGCCAGTGATCGCCGATCGTAGGCGCCACACGCGCGAAGAGTCAGGTGCTCGACGAGATGGGTGGCGCCGGCGATCGGCTGCGGATCGTGGGCCGCACCGCGGGTGATCCAGACGCCGGCGGCAACGGTCTCGCGACCTGGCGCGGTTTGCAGGAGAAGGGCAGGAGGCACGGGGGCTTCTCGTTTCGGCACGGCGCGGAAGTGTACCACCCGCCCCGCCAGATACAAGGTTCAAGATGCAAGATCCACCCACCCTCCCCCACGGACACACCTCCATCTTGTACCTTGCATCTTGTATCTTGCACCCGGGTGGGCGGGCGGGATCAGTAATTCGGCGTGCCGGTATA
>CAYRFI010000005.1:42346-78206 GCA_964423595.1 uncultured Thermoanaerobaculia bacterium
CGTCGGGCCTTGTGGCGTCCGATTGTCTTCGTTCGGAGGCAGCCCCGGCGGACCTTGCTCTTTCAATACGAACTTCCACATGTCGTATTGGGTCCTGCCCTCGTAGACCTTGATGCTGGTCTCGGTCGACAGGGAATGGACACCGATGATCGGCCCGACCTTTTCACCCTCATCTTCTCTTCGGCGCTCGAAAACGGGGGTCTGGGTGGGAGTGGGTCGAGGGCCTCGCCTACCGGGCACGGTGAGCTCCCGACCCTCTTGCCCCTGGAAGACCAGGCCCCATGTGTCAGATCCGGTGATGGGATCGGTCCACTTTTGGCGGAGCACCTTCGGATCCGCTTCCCACAGCTCCTTCATCCGCATCGGGTAACGACCGTACTTCTGCCGGTAGAGACGAATACCCTCGACGTACTGTTGGCCGCGGAAGATGAGCTCGGCTTCCTTTTCGCGCTGTGCCTGAAAGCTGACGATCTCTACCGCAGCCGCCATCATGATCGCCATGATGGCGATGACCATGACAAAGATTGCGAGGGTGTAGCCCGCCTGGTTCGAATGAGGAATTCTGAATTCGGAATTCTGAATTCCCACCCGCCCCCCCGAGAGATCAGCGGAAGGAAGGGACCTTTGTTCAGATTCCGAGTTCCGAATTCCGACTTCCGAATTCAACGTCTTACCATTCTGAAATCATTGTCCCATCGAGGGCAACCCGTGTGTCATCGGCGTAGCGCACGTCGATCACCTGGTTGCCGGAAGAGTACTCGTCATCGAGCGGCGCCAGCTCCTCGAGCTCCTCGGGGTTGGCGTAGAGCTCTTCCCATGCGCCATCGGCGGTGCCGGAAAAGGGATCAATCGGGATGTACCTTAGGTAGCCTTTGTCGACCAGTGCCTGCAGGCTTTCGGGGTAGACCCCTTTGTCCGCCAAGTGCTGGTCAATACACGAACGCATTTCATAAAGATCGGCGCGAATCACCGCTTCGCGCGCCTTGATCGGAGCGTTCCTCATCGCGGGAATGGCGATGGTCGCCAGAATTCCGATGATGGCCACGACGACGATCAGCTCGATCAGCGTGAAACCCGAAACGCAATTTCGAATTTCGGATTTTGAATTTCGAAATTCCCGCCCACCCCCCAATCCGAGCCTTCGCGCTCGAGAAAATCCGAAATCCGACATCCGAAATCCGAAATTCATGTTGTCACCAATCCGCATACTTCGTCCCATCGAGAGCAGTGCCCTCAGAGCTCGTGCGAACGTCGTAGACGTTTTCGCCTCCCCAGCTGGTCGCATCAACGTCGTCCTGATAAGAACGCAACACCCAATCATCGTGGGTCATGGGATCGACAGGAATGCGACGCAGAAACCTCATTTTGGTCTCCTGACCGACGATTTCGACGCCTTCGACAAGGTCGTCCAGCTCTTCTGGATAGCCCTCGCCGCCAAGCGTTATCGGAATCAGGCCTTGATCTGACATCCGTTTGTATTCGTCAATCGCTGTTCGTATCTGGCGCAATGCGAGCCGGAGCTCGGCCTCCTTCTGTCGTTTGACCGTGAACTTGGCCACTGGCAACGCCATCGCTGAAAGGATGGCGATCAGGGCAACGACCATCACCAGCTCGGCGAGGGTGAACCCCCGGTGAGTTTTGGCCGTATTCTTCACGGCTCCTCTGTGATCTTCTCGTTGCCGTTGACGAAGAGGGCGCCGTCCGATGCCGCTACCGGCACCTGTACACCGTCGGAGTTCACCGCGCCGGCCGTGGTCAAGACCAACGGCACCGGCCCCGCATCGAGTGCCTGAATATGCAGCGCTACGATCGCCTGGCCGCTCTCTATGGCGTTGGCGACGACCAGCTCGAGATCGACCCAACCGTGTGCGGGATCGACCGTGTTGCGCAGGAGATCGACCCCGGGAGCAGGAAGAACGTCGTGGATCCATACGCGGGTCGGATCATAGGAGAGACCGACCGGCAATCGGAAGGATCCCGAACCCCCTCGGACGACGATCTGCAGTATTGTCTCCTGGCCGGGGCGAAGCGAAATCACCGACGGCTCGAGGCCGACCAGCATCGGTGGCAGCGAAGAATCAATGGTATCGGCCGGCAGGAACTCGGGAACGTCTTCCCAGCCGATATCGTTCGATGAGATATTTTCTCTCGACAGACTCTTGTCTTCCGGTGGGGAAACGAGCTCGATCCCGGTATTGGGTTGCTGCTGTTCCGGATTGACCCTGCGGGGGGCGGTCGGTCGCCTGGTAATCGGCCTGTCTTGTTCCTGCTCGGAGTTTTCGTCCCGCTCACTGCCCGATCTCTCATCAAACGGACCCGTAGCAGCGCGACCGGATTGTACGCGGGGCCGGGTGCCCGCATAGGAAATCCGGCTCTCGGTTCCCACCCAGACCGGCGCCAGGTCCTCCGCGTTGATGTCGGGGAAACGGATGATCTGCGGGGTCAACGTGAGCACCAGATCGGTATTCTTGTCGGTATTGGTTTCATTTCGGAACAGCCGGCCAAGGAGCGGAATGTCGCCGAGAAGGGGCGTCTTCGTCACGCCGCTGGTTTTGTCCCGGCGGATGAGGCCGGCGAGCAGGCTCGTTTCGCCGCTCTTCAGCCGAATCACCGACGTAATGGTGCGGGTACCAATGGTGATCGCGTCGGTGTCACCTACCTTGACGGTTTCCCCGACGTTGGAGATTGTGACCTTAAGTTGGAGAGTTATTTCATGGTTATGGTGGACCCGCGGCTCGACCTCGATCTCGATGCCCACGTCGCGGTACTGGAACGAGGTGATGGGCACCACGTTGCTGCCGACAGAGTTGGAGGTGTTGAAGCTGGTCACCGGAATCGGCACCTGATCACCGATCAGCAGGCTCGCCTTCTCGCCCTCCGAGATGCGGAGCTGCGGCTGCGCCAGCACCTGGGCCTCGCCCGACGACTTGGCGAGGTTGATCAGGATCGACGGCACGTTGATGAACCAATCGCTCCTGGTAACTCTCGAGAAGTCATCGAGCCCCATGCTGCCGTCGGGCGCGCTGGGGGTGGTGTTGATGGAGGCGGGGTCGAACCCGAGGTTGAACGAGTAGGTTGAAAGGGCGGTACCGATGTCTGAGTTCTTGGTGGTGGCCATAATCAGGATCTCGACGTCAATCAGCACCTCGGCCTTGGCCTTGTCGTTGATGCGGATGAGCTTTTCAGCGATCGCCACCTTGTCCGCGGTGTCGCGCAGAGTGATCGCGTTGAGTTGCTCGTTGGTGGAGAGTCTCCGCGCCTCGATCAGCGACCGCAGGAGCTTGTCAATCTCCTTGACGTCAGCGTTCGAGAGGAAAAAGGTCTTGATGACCAGGTCTTCGTAGTCGCGCCGGTTCTGCGGCGTGTCGTCGGCGATGATGATCGAGTGCTCGTCGAGCACCTTGTAAAAATGGCCCGCGCCCTGCATCACCATTTCCAGCGCCTGTTCGGCGGTGAGGTCGCGAAGCTCAATGGCAAGGCGGTCGTCCTTCAGCTTGGGATCGAAGAGGACGTTGAATCCGTATGCCTTGCCGATCGCGTTGTAGATCTCCTTGACCGGTTTCGGTCGCGGGAAGTTGAGGGTGATGGGTTCCTTAGAGGTGGGATCGAGCACCGGTGGCTTGACCTTCGCTTCCCGCGCCTCCGCCTTCATCCGTTCGAGCTCGCGCGCGCCGTCGGGTGTTGCAAGGATGTCCATTTCCTCGATGACTTCCTCGAGCACCTGTTCCGCGTATTGATTCGACGGATCGAGTTGTGTGGCCATCTGTAGCTCGTTCCGCGCCGCCAGCAGTCGACCCAGCTTGCGCAGCATGATCCCGTTGTCGAAGTGCTTTTGCGCCGCCTTCTGACGTGCGAAGGTGAGCTGCATCTTGTACTCGACATTGTCCGGATCTTCGCTCAATGCCTGGAGATAGTGGTAGACGGCAGCATCCCAGTTTTGATGCCGGAAGGCGTCCTCACCCTCGTCGGCCGTCCGCTTGGCGGTCGTACAGGCGACCACCCCCATCATCAGGGCGAGCGCAGCCACAGTTCTAATTTTCAGACAACGGTACACGGGTGTCCTCCGAAGGGGCGTAACCGACAAAGCCGATGACGACCGATTCCAGTCCTATTTCACGCACGACAAAAACTCCATCGAGCACGGTCCCCACCATTGCAACATCTATTTCGCTCGAGCCGGATTCATCGGCTTCCCTGCGAAACGCCGCCACTTGCATCAATCCCGGGCCGAAATGCCCGATGTACTCACGGTCGAAGGGCGGAGGGGGTGGCTTGGGTTCACCATCGGCACCGACCGCAATCCGCGGCGTCGGTGTCGGGCGGGGCGGCAACGTGGGGCGAGGAATGGGTGTTGGCTGCGGTGTGAGATTCGGAGTGGGGGTCGGAGGCGCCCGGAATGCAAACGGGTTGCCCCCGGATTCCACCGACTGGTCGTCCTGCAAGCCAATTGCATCGGTTTGAAGAGGTCGCAAATTCCGCGCCTCGTATTCGAGCTCCCCCGACCGTGATCCGCCGCCGCCGATGCCGCCACCACCGAGCAATCGAATACCAGCCACAACCGTCACTACAGCCAGCACCGCCAGCAGGACCACCAGCCGTACGCGCTCGTTGCCGAGCTTTCCTTCAGCCATCGGTCTTCTCCGCAGCATTGGTAATGCCACCGGTCAACCGTCGAAGTTGGGCCGCATCGGCCTCGGCGAGGAATGTCGCAATATTGACGGAGATCGTCAGCTCCCGGCTCACGGGATCCTCATCGCCGGAGAGGTTCAGGTTCTCGACCACAAGAAACTCGGGACTGGACTGCAAGGCGGCCAGCATCGCCCGAATCTGCACGTACTCGGCGTCAACCGAAAATCGAATCCCGAATCGGATAAAACCGGTTACCTGGTCTACGGCCGCCGTATAGCTGAACGTACCGGGGAGAATTCCCGCTTCGCGGGTCGCAGATCCGACCGCGCGAAGAATTCTCGTCAACCGTTGGTCGAGGTCACCGAATACGTCGTTGTAGAGCAGATCGAACTGGCGGTTGATCTCGGCCACGGCCTCGCGATCGGACGCAGCCGCCTGTTCGATCCGTTCGAGCCGTGCAATTTCCTGCTCGAGATCGTCGATTTGGCGGCGGATCTGGGCTCGCCGACCTCCGGACTCGGATGTCTGCCAGACGTACGCGCCCGCAGTCAAGGCACACAGCACGACCGCCGGCAGCCACACCGCCAGGAGCCGGCGCCAAGGTCGAAGGTCGATCGTCACATCGCCTCCGGGTTCGGATGGTAGTTGACCCGCAGATTCATGACATAGGCGGCAGTTGTGTTTTCCTCAGGTGTCGACTCCGTCGAAGGCGTCGGGTCGGAGAACCTTGGATCTGCAATCAGGTTGTCGAGCAGCTCGAGCATCGCATCCCGGTTGTGCGCGATCAACGCCAACGAGAGTGTTGCCCCGTCAGCGGAGATACTGGGGGCGATCTTCGTCAACCGGACGTCGTACGGCATCACCCTCTCGATATCGTCGAGCATCCCGAGCCATGAGAACGCGTGCTCCTGGAGGATCAGATTGGTCGCGTCGACCCGACGTGTCAGTGATCGCCACGGCACCCTTTCCAGATCTTCGACGTCTTTTCGAACCGCGGCTTCGAGGGTCTGATGTCTCTCGAGGAGCGCGTCCCGAGTCGCGGAATCGTCGCCAAGGGCGCGATTGGCGACGAAGAATAGCCGCAGGTTGAATGCGAGCAGGATGATGGTCAACGCCCCTGCAACAGCCGCCACCAGCCACACCGGTCGGGTGTTGAGAAAAGGGCGCGTCGCGAGATTGGGCGCAATCACCGTAGTTCTCCGGAGACCACCGCCAGCGCGGGCGCCAGACGTGCGGCCCCAAGTCGGTTGACCACCGTCGTCGGCCCACACGGCGGTCCGACCATTTCCGCTGCCGGCACCAAGTCTGTTTGATCGGCCAGCCAACTTCGCATCATCGTGTCCATCTCGGGTCGTTCGCTGTTCAGCCTGACTTCGATCTCTCCATCGACGCCCACCGACTCACGGATAAATCCGAGTGTCATTGTCGCTTCTCGCAGAACCGCCTTGCCGCCACCGTCACTGAGCGGAATAGGTTTTGTCCTCAACAAGCGTGGCATCCCATCCACCAGCAGGAGCAAAGAAAGGAAGCTCTTTTCATGCTGGATCACGAGCGTTGGACGCGCGACTCCTGCAAAGCGGGGGACGAGAGCGAAGAGGCGAGTGGTGATGAGACCGACGTCGACCCCGATGGCGGAATAGCACGCCTCGATAGCGGCCATCGCCCTTTCGATACCGGTCATCACCAGCAGCCGTCGCTGCCCATCAGATTCCGCCAACCGGATGACCGACAGTCGGAGCTCGGTCGGTTGGATAGGCAAGAGCTTTTTGAGTCGCCACCGGACCACGTCAAAAAGTTCGTCCTCCCGACGGGGCAGCCGATCAACATTGATCAGGAAGCTCCTCAACCAACCGGTGGGAACAATCACCGCGGCCGTTTCAGCCCCTTCGGCCACGCCTTTGAGCCTCGCAAGGACCGGCGCCAATTTGTCATCATGAATCGCCTGGAGACCGACCGGCCCAACGTCCAGTCCGCCAGCCGGAAGGTCCTCGGCAGAGCAATGGATCTCCTGGGTCTTCGATCGATGCGCCACGGCAACCATCTCCGAGTCGAAAACCCAACCGGTTGCCGGTGGAGGGCTGGTGAAAAGACGCTCCCAGTTCATTCGACGAAGGTCACCTTGTTGATATCGTGGAGAGAGGTCTCACCGGCAAATACCTTCTGCAGCGCCGATTCGCGGAGGAACCGCATCCCCTCCGCCTTGGCGGCGCGTTTGATCTCAGCCGCGGATCTGCGGTCGAGGATGAGCTGCCGGATGTTGTCGGACAAGTTCAGGAGCTCGGCGATCGCCAACCGGCCGCGATACCCAGTGCCATTGCACTCGATGCATCCCCCACCTTCGAAGAAGGTGAAGTCGCCGTAGCGGTTCGGATCGAGGCCGGAATCCTCGAGCATGATGTCCGAGATCTGGGCAGGCCGTTTGCAGTGTAGGCAGATTCGGCGCACCAGGCGCTGCGCGAGCACGCAGTTCAGCGCCGCCACAAAGTTGTAGAGATCGACATTCATGTTGAGGAAGCGACCGATGACATCAACCACGTTGTTGGCGTGAACCGTGGTAAAGACCAGGTGCCCGGTCAGGGCCGACTGGACGGCGATCTGCGCGGTCTCTTCGTCCCGGATCTCACCGACCATCACCTTGTCCGGGTCGTGCCGCAAGATCGACCGCAGACCTCGTGCAAAGGTCAAGCCCTTCTTCTCGTTGACGGGAATCTGGGTGATCCCCTTGAGCTGATACTCGACCGGATCTTCGATGGTGACGATTTTGTCCTCGGTCGAACGGATCTCCGACAGACACGCGTAGAGCGAAGTCGTCTTGCCCGAACCGGTGGGACCGGTCACCAGCACCATTCCGTAGGGCTCATTGATGAATTTGCGCAGCTGGCGCTTGGTATCGTCCTCAAAACCGAGCACATCGAGATTGAGAGTCTTGAACTCGGCGTTGGTGGCTTCCTTGTCGAGAATCCGGATAACCGCGTCCTCACCATGAACGGTCGGCATGATCGACACCCTGAAGTCGATGGTGCGGCCCGAAAACCTGACCTTGAAGCGGCCGTCCTGGGGAATCCGTTTCTCGGCGATATCGAGTTCCGACATCACCTTGATGCGACTGACAATCGTCGAGTGGTGCCGTTTATCAATCGATTTCATCGCCTGATAGAGAACCCCGTCGATGCGGTATTTGACCACCACCTCCCGGTCCTGGGTTTCGATATGGATGTCGGACGCGCGGCGTTGGATCGCATTGAAGAGAATCGAGTCAACGAGGCGGATGATGGGCGACGAGTCGGCGGTGATGCTGTCGATGGAGAGGACCTCCTCTCCGTCCTCCGCCTCCTGCACCAGTTGCATGCTGAAGCCCTCGGTCGCCTCGTCGAGGACTCGCTGGGTGGATTCTGACTTCTCCAGAATGTCCGCGATCCTGTTGCCCGGAGCGACTGTCACCTCGAGGGGTCTCGCGAGGGCGAGTTCGACCTCGTTAAGGCTGACGACGTCGGAGGGGTCGGCCATCACAACATGCAGGACCTCGCCGTCGGACCGCAACGGCAGGAACTGATACCGCAGCATCACGTCAACCGGTATGGTGCGGAAGAGCTCGGGGTCGACGTGAAACTCGTGCAGAGGATCGAACGGAAGATCGAGGCGTTCGGCCAGCTCCCGCGCCTTCTTCTCCTCTTCCTGCTCCTCGCCATCCTGGTCGAGCATGACAAGATGTTTTTCGAGATTGGGATCAGTGGCCATGTTTCCTCACGCAATCCGGGTCACGATGGTGAGCAAAGGATAGTAAACCGCCAGCAGCAGCCCCGCAACGATGATACCCATGACTACCAGAATCATAGGTTCGATCAACGTCACAATACGACCAAGGGTAAACTCGATCGATTCGTCGAAGAAATCGGAGGTGTGACTCAGCATTTCCGGTAGCGCGCCCGTCGACTCTCCGACACGGATCATCGCCAGCGCCATGTCCGGCAGGTGGCCCGTATCGAGGAGCGCATCGGACAGCGGCCGCCCCTCCTGGACCTCGTGCACACAACCCAGAAAGAGTTCCGAAATATAGGCGTTACTGACCGATGTCGCCGAGGTCTCCAGAGCCGGCACCATCGGTGTCCCGCCACCGAGAAGGATAGACATCGAGCGGCTGAACTGCGAAAGAGCGAAGAGGTGCGTCAGTCGACCGACAAATGGCAGTTTCAATTTCCACCTGTCGGTCATGAGACGGCCAGCCGGCGATGTCCGCCAGACCCGAAATGAATACGAGGAAATAATGACCGCCGCGACGATCAGAATCAGGTTCTTTCTGATGAAATCGGCCAAGCCGATGACCAGGCGAGTGGGCAACGGAAGCTCAGTTTCGAACTGGACATAAAATTGGGAAAAGCTCGGGATCACATAGGTCATGAGGATGACGACCAGCCCGGCCGCCAGCACGATCAGCACTGCGGGGTAGGTCATGGCGCCGACGATTTTTCGTCGCACTGCCTCCACCAGCCGCTGGTACTCGACGTACCGCCCAATGACCTGCTCGAGCTCGCCGGTGCGCTCGCCGGCGCGTAGCGAGTTGGCGTACAACCTCGGGAAGGTGTCTCCCAGTGCCAGGAATGCGTCCGACAGCGCAACCCCGGTGGTCACCTGCTGGTGGACCTTTTCCAGCAGGGCCCTGAAGTGAGGACCGGTCTGCTGTTCCTTGAGCAGGTCGAGAGACTGGGCGAGCGGCATGCCCGCGTGGAGCAAGGTCTTCAGCTGGGTGTTGAAGAGCAGGAAATCCTGGCCGCTGACTTTTTCCGAGCGCGAGATGAAGGGGAGACGAAACCGGGATCGTGCCGCCGACAGGTTGAAGATGTGGAAGCCCTCACCTTCGAGCTCTCGACGGAGTGCATCTATCGAGGCCGCCACCCGACGTTGTTCGACAACCGAGCCGTCGGGAGCGCCCAGCCTGCAGACATATTCCGGCACTCAGCGGCTCCCGGTTTCGATCGCGTGCACAATGAGGACAAGCACGTGGTCCGTGTCCTCAGAATTGCCGGCACCGATATAGACGGTTTGTTTTTGTGAGAGAACGACAGTCGTGCGCAGCAGCTCTCGAGGCGTCAGTTGTCCGTCGGATGAGGACTCCAGTCGCTCGAGTACAAGGGGGCGAAGGTTGATTCGATCGTCCTGGTCAGGGGTACCCCACGGAACCGCGTCCGACGATTTTGGGGGATTGGGGAGAAAAGTCACACGAAAATCGGTGCCGAGATCAACCTGCGCACGATTGCCCAGTTGGCCCTCGACTGTCGATTTTCCGAGCCTTCGGAAGGCGGCAACATTGAACATCTTGCGAAGTCGAGCATTCGGCTCGACCTCATCCTGGGTACCGTAAGGCTTCGGTTCCGTGCCCTCGAGAAGTTCGACCTCAATACTGTAGAGCCCCGGAAGGTGGTCGAGTTCTTCGATCAGAGTCGTCACCCGATTGACAATATCGGATCGATCCTGGACAACAATTCTCGAGAGTTTGGGTTGTACGGTCATGCTGCCGGATTGCGAAAGAAGCGGCTGGACCGCCGCTGAGATCTCTAAAACCGAGGCATGTTCGAGCTCGAAAGCACGCGAGACCGTATCGGCATCTGCGGCGACAAGCGCGGTCGTGATACCGATCACGGCTATGAACAGGAGAGTCTTCCGCAGCATGGTCAGAGCTCCAGAGCAGGATCGACGATGAAATAGACGGCGGTGTCCCCATCCTCATCGCTTGCAAACTGATAGACCCGGATATCCTCACCTGCCGCTTCGACTTCAACTGACGGTGGCGCATTTTGTTTGGAATCCCGTAGCGCCTCAACCGCCGGTTGGAGGTCTCCGACAGAGCTCACGGTGCGCCACGCGAGGCCTGCGCTAACCGCCATAACCGCCGCGGCCGCCGCCGCCAGCCATGGACGACGCCGCCGATGCAGACGGCGCTGGAGACGGTCCTGCCGTATCCGGCCGATCACCGCGGCGGTACAGGCCGCTATCGCATCAGGCTCGCCCGGCGCGGCCGGAGCCATGGCGAACAGCAGGCTGGGTTCCTCCCGTAGCGCTGATTCGCGGCAGGTCGCGCACTCTCGAAGATGAGTCCGGAACCACAGCCGGCCGTCCTCCTCGAGAGTTTCGTTGACGTAGGACCCAATCATTTCGCGAAAGATTTCGCAGTTCATGTCATCCCCTCTCAGACGCCGGAAGGTACTCCGGAAAACGCGCCTTGAGCTCCCGGCGAAGCGCCTTTCGCGCCTGAAAAATGTGGTTGCGAACCGTGGTCGCGGAACAGCCCAGCACCTCGGCCACCTCCGCCGTCTCCAGCCCCTCCATCTCACGGAGGACGAACGCGCTGCGTTGTTGCGGTGTCAGAATCCCGACGATCTGTTGCAGCACGTCGACGGCCTCGGTGCGTTCGGCCCGCGCACTAGCGTCCTCGCCGTGACCCACCAGGCGGAGCCGATGCTCGGTGCCCGCCTTGTGCGCCCGTTCCCGGCTCGTGCGGGAGCGGAGGAGATCAATCGCAAGGTTGGTGCCGATTCGATACAGCCAAGTGGTGAAGCTGTAGCGGGGGTCGTACCGATCGAGCTTCTGCCAGGCTTTGAGAAACGCCATCTGCACCACATCCCAAGCTTCTGTCTCGTCAGCGAGGATCCTGGCCACGGCGCGGTGCAATCCGCCTGAGTGGCGTCGGACCAACTCCGCGTAGGCATCCTCGTCGCCCTTCTTGGCAGACTGGATCCACTGGAGGTCATTCATGACCACCTCGTCGCGGCTGCCTGAGCCTACAGGCTGAACACACAGGTTCTCCCTCACCATCGTTCCCCGTATGGGTTTACGGAGGTCCGAAGACAGACGTTGGTCCCATCGGGAACGATGTTAGCCCAAACTCCGCAAATCGTTGGACTTTACTGCTCTCCTTTTCCTTTTTTGGCCGCCGAGCCATGCAGGCTCGACGGCCAAAAAAGGAAGATCTGAGATAACGTAGGGAGGGCACGGAGGGGTCATGGACATTTCGATCGAATATTGCGTCGTTTGAAACTACGAGCCACGGGCCGCCGGGCTGGCGGCCGAATTGGACCGGGAGTTCGGCACCTCGACGCACCTCATCAAGGGTGCAAACGGTGTCTTCGAGGTCATCGTCGATGGTGACCCGGTTTTCTCGAAGAAATCTCTAGGGCGTTTCCCGGATGATGGAGAAGTAGCTGAGGCGATTCGCGGTCGGTAACCTTCAGCTATCAGCTATCAGCTATCAGCTATCAAAAGAAATCGTCCCAACCACTCGCATTGTCACGAGTGGTTTTAGGAATCAACTGGGTCTGATCCCCGCGATGAGCTGAGGGCCGATTGCTGACGGCTGACAGCTTTCGGAGGCGAGCAACCCCTGGCGCTCCCGAACTTATTCGTCGTGGTTGTCGTCGGACGGAATCTTCCGGCGGTAAATGTGCCTCTCGAGGATCCGCGAGTACGGCGTCCACGCCTCGTCGTCCGAACCCTGAGCCGTAATCGCCTCGAGCATCCCTGCCATTTTCGAGTCGAGATTGTCGGTCATATGCACCAGCAAGGCCTCGGGCGTTTTGGGGCGACGAGGCGAACCGAATTCATACTCACCGTGGTGAGCGAGCAGGATATGGAGGATTTGCCGCCTGGTCTCAGCTGGGAATTTCCCCAGTTCGCCGATCTTCTTATCGACGAACAGAGTCTCCATGGGGATGTGCCCGATCAACCGTCCGTCGTCCGTATATTCGATCGACGCCCCGATTTCCAGCTCCCAGATTTTCCCGAAATCGTGCAACAGGCATCCCGCCACCACCAGGTCCCTATTGAGCCCATAGTGTTGCGCCAGCGTTCGTGCCACAGTTGTTGCAGACACCGTGTGTTCCAAAAGGCCGGAACGGAACCCGTGATGCATGGAGCGTGCTGCTGGAGCCGCCTTGAAGAGCTTCTCGATCTCGGGGTCGGAAAAGATCCGGAACAGCAGTTGGCGCACATCGGGATCACTCGTCTCTTCGATGAAGCCGATCAGCTGCTCCCACAACACCGCCGGATCCACGGCCGAAGAACGCACGAAGACATCGTCCTCCACCGACTCAGAGGTAAGAGTTTCAGCCTGGCGTACGACAACCTGCAGCTGCTGGTTATAACGCTGAACCTGGCCCTTTACCGACACCACATTCCCAGGCTCGAGCACGCCACGCAACCTATCCACGTTCTGCCACACCAGCGCCGTCACCTCTCCGGTGCGATCACCGAGCGTCGCCGAAAGATACGGGCCGCCCCCACGCCGCTGACGGACATCAACGCTTCGAACCGCGAAACACTCTTCGAGATCGGTCCCGGCGCGAAGGTCCTTGACCCACGTTCGGTCGTTGGCGCCAGCCCCCATATCAGGCACCACCGAGGTTCGCGAAGACGACGTCCAGATATTCTGGATGAACTTCGACCAGGTACTGGTCTTTGAGTTTCTCCACCAGCCCCCTGGTTTGGTCTTCGTAGGTTTCAGCAGAACGTTGCCGCCTGATCCCTTCTACAACCTCTTCAAAGGATTGGTACCCCGCTGGAATCCGCTTCACCAGCCGGACGATTTGGATACCGCCGGTGATGACCAAGGGATCAGTGAGGCCTCCGTCTTTGAGCGGTTCGAGGGCCTGCTTGAGCTCCGGCCGGCAATCATCCACCGGGATTGCCCCGAGCTCCTGAAGCTCGGCGCCCGCAAGAGTTGCCTCAGCCTTGAAATCGGCTCCGTTGCGCACCCTGTCGACGATTCCGCGGGCACGGCGCAAGAGCTCGGCAGAGTTTGATCCGTTGTCGGCGAGGAACACCTGCTCGAGGTCCACCTTGGCCGGCACACGATAGCTCTCCTTATCGAGCTCGTACTGTTGCCTGAGCTCCTCCTGTGTAATTTCCACCGGCCGCACCTCTCCCTGTACAGCCCGCTGAAGCAGCATCGAGCGTTCGTAGCGCTCTCGCAGAGTGTCCACGGTCAGACCGGCGCTCGCGAGGGCCTGATCCCAGGCCTGGTCATCCTTCAGATTGTTCTCCTCACGGAGACTCTCGATCGCTTCATCCACCCTTTCATCTGCAATGTCGAGACGCTTCTCCTGGGCTCGTTCGAGCAACACCAGCTCGCTGACCATCTCGTTGAGGAGCATTTCGGCAAACTGGTGGAGCTCTTCGTTGTTCGGTTGCGTCGGCATCTGCTTCAGCTCCTGGCTCATCCGCTCAGTGAAATCGGAAATGGTGACAATACGTTCGTTGACACGCGCCAGAATGCCTTCAACAATGACCCTCTCCGCACCGTGCGCCACCAGGGCCATCATCAGAGCGCCGATCAACATTCCCGTTACTCGCTCTCGCATTTATTGTTCCTCCGCGTACCGTCCCGTGTACGGAAACCACAGGTGTTTGTCGTAGATTTCAACGCCGAGTTCCAGAGCGAGATCGCGAATACACCCTTGAACGTGCTCGCGCACCACTTTCTGCGCAAACACGGTGCGCACCCCAGCCTCCACCTCGGCAAGATCGGGGGGACCCTCTGGGACAACCTCGAGAACCTGAAAAACATGGTAGCCCGAAGGACCTTGAACCGGCTCCGAGTATTCACCCGGCGCAAGTGAGAATATCACCTCGTCAATCTCCGGCGGCAAACTCCCCTGGTCGAAGAATCCGAGCTCGCCGCCATCGGAGGCGTTTGGCGCCCGGCTCAACTGACGAGAGACCTCGACAAAATCCTCACCGGCCGCCAGTCTCCGGAGTGCCTCCGCGCCTTGTTCCTGACTGTCCAACAGGAGCTGCCTGACATGCGCTCTTGCCGGCCGTGTCTCCTCCGCTTCGCGTCCCACCTCAGTCATGATGTCGTCTTCTGATGGTTCCGATGCCGGTCCACACATCTCATCCAGCAGCCACTGCACCTCGGAGGGGTGTATCGCCGTCGCGACGGCCGAGAGGTCGAGGTCTCGCCGACGAGCCGCTTCGAGCACCACCTGCTGGTCCAGGTACTGGTCGAGCAGGCGCGATGATACCCGCGCGCTCACCGCCTGCCACGCCTCGCCGGTAACCTCTCCGACATAGGTCTGAAAAGGAACGATTTCCAGCCGGCGGCCGCCGACGCTGGCGAGAGCGTTCTGGTCCATTCCGCAGGACACGCTCAGGGCCAGGACCAACCCGAGGAGGGGGCAGTAGCACCACCGCAAGTCGCTCATAAGCAAAGAGTAGCACGGTTCCCGCCCACCCTCCCAGTAACCAGTAACCAGTAACCGGTCCCCACCACCCAATCCCGCGGACTCTCCAACTGACGACTGGGAGGGCCGGTTGGACTGATCACTGGTTACTGGGCGGGCGGGCGGGACTGATCAAGGGAGGGTGGGAGGTATGGGCGGTAAAGAGGACGGAGAACCCAACCGAAAACGCTGCCCATTGGACGCCCGAAGAAGCTCGAGTCCAGCCGCAGAAGTCCTTCGCCTATCAGGAAACAGTCGAGGAGGACCAGATACGGTTGCGCGGTGGGGGCGTCGTGTTGGAGATTCGAAATCCCACCCACCAGTTCCGCGCCGGCGCCCATGACCGTCAACCACAGAGCACGGATTCCCAGCTCGGCGGACCAACGGAGCTGGTCGGACGCCGGGCCGAGTGTCACGGCTGCGGAGACCAGCATTGTGCGTAGGAATGACGGAGGAACCGAACCTACCGCAGCCGACGGCGGTGACGACGAGGGTGGAGGAGCGAGGCGAAGAACGCGCTTGTTCCCCTCGTCAAGATCGACTCTGGCAAAAAAGTAGACCCATGTCCGTCCTTCGTGTTCCGCCCGCTCGAGGCGGAAGATACCACCGCGAAACGGCAGAATCCCATCTCGATCCCAGTCGCGACGATGAACGGGCGACTCCAAGACGAGCGTCTCGGCGTTTTCGGCGAACGACCTCACGGAGGGCGAAGTCTCAGGGGCGACGGGAATCGTTTTCGGCGTCAAAGGTAACAACGCGAGGCCGAGGACCGACCCCACCGGCTCTCCATCTGCCGCAACCAGAGCAAGGCGAACGAACCCGGAGGCGAAGAGCACCACCCCAAAGCAGGCCAGCCAGGTCGGCAAGAGTGTGTCACCACCAAAGGCACTGGCTGCGACCTGGATGATGCCGACAGATCCGACCAGCATCTCGCAGATAGCCGATATCTGGGTCGCACGCTCTGCATTCAATCCCCACTTATCAGCCCAATGTTTCTGCAATCCTGCCGGCGCAAGCCCGAGCAACGGCAGCAGCAGGACTGTCGACTTTCGGGTCCGCACACCTCGGGCCTCGGCGGCAGCCTGGTCGGCGATCACCCGGACTGCCTCACGTTCCAACTTGAACACACCGCGCATCGCCGACGCTCTGTCCCACCGCTGCAATGTCCAGCGAGCTCCTCGCCCGACCTTTGCCCCACCGACCACCTCGTACGAGTGCTCTCTCCACAACACCGCGGTACCCGGCACCTGTCCTTTCGCCGCATGCCACCCGAGGTCGAGGCGCGGGCTGGTCACGGTCAGTTCGCCGTCGGGCCCTGGGCTCGCATACACGCCGTGGCCGAAATCCTCACCGTGCTCGTGGGTCATCCGCATATGATACTTCGAGCAGCCCCCCGTGAGGCCGACTGCCGTCGGGTTGCGAGTGAAGTGTCGTAGTGAAAGGGAGGGGCGGGCTTCACTCTTGACTCTTTACGGCGATCCGCTCGAGAAACTGAAGAACATCCGAAAAATCGGTGCCGACCGCCGACGGGAGTGTGATTTCGCCTGCCGTGCTGACTTGAGCACCGGGCCATCCGGCGAGAGCTTCACCGAGATTGGAAGGAGGATGTATCGCCGGATCGAGCCGCAGCCTCCACTTGCTGGCGCGGCGCATGACCGATGCCACCCCGGCCCGACGGGCTGCTATGCGAAGCCGCTGGGCTCGCGCGAGATCGTTCACCTGCGGCGGCGGCGGACCGCAGCGGTCGGCCATTTCTTCGAGCAGCGCGGAGAGGCCTTCCTCATCGTCACAGGCCGCAAGACGCTTGTAAAAGCTCAATCGCAAGGACGGTTCTGGAAGGTACCGCTCCGGCAGTTGGAGATCCATCCCCAATCGCAATTCGACCTCCCGGTGGACAGTTGGTGGACGGCCCTCGAGCTCGGCCACAGCCTCCTCGAGGAGTTGGCAGTAGGTCTCGAAACCGACCGCCTCGAGAAAGCCATGCTGCTCAGCGCCAAGCAGATTTCCAGCGCCCCGGATCTCGAGGTCGCGCGCAGCGATGCGGAAGCCGGCACCGAGCTCACAGAACTCCTGGATGGCCGCCAACCGTGCCCGCGCCGCCGGTGTCAGGGTGAGGCCTGGAGGCACAAGAAAGTGGGCGAACGCGAGGCGGTCCGACCGCCCGACACGCCCGCGCAGCTGATAGAGCTGGGCAAGTCCAAATCGATCGGCGCGGTTGACCAGCAAGGTATTGGCGTTGGGGATGTCGAGTCCGTTCTCGATGATAGCGGTCGCCAACAAGACGTCGGCCTCTCCGTCCAGGAAGGCCCGCATCGCTCGTTCCAGGTGACGCTCCGACATCTGGCCGTGGGCCACCACCACCCTCGCCTCAGGCACGATCCGTCGCATCCAGTCGGCAAAGGCGCCTATCGACCGCACCCGGTTGTGGACGAAAAAGACCTGGCCATCGCGTTCCTTTTCGTAGAGGATCGCTTCACGGACCACGTCTTCTGAGAACTCGATCACACTCGTCTCGACGGCCTGGCGGTCGCGGGGAGGGGTCTCGATGATTGAGATGTCGCGGAGGCCACTGAACGAGAGGTTGAGGGTGCGGGGAATCGGCGTCGCTGACATGGCGATGACGTCAACCTCCGTGCGCAACTTCTTGAGGCGTTCCTTTTGGGCGACACCGAAACGCTGTTCTTCGTCGAGTACAACCAATCCAAGGTCACGGAACCGGATTGTGTCGGCGAGCAGCCGATGGGTGCCCACGACCACGTCCACCCGCCCCTCAGCCAGGCCCTGGATCACCTCAGCGGCGTCGGTTTTCGACACGAATCTCGACAGCATTCGGGTTTCCACTGGGAACCCCTCAAATCGACGGCGAAAGGTATCGAGGTGCTGATCGACGAGAATGGTGGTCGGTGCGAGCACCGCGACCTGTTTGCCTTCGAGCACCGTCTTGAAAGCGGCACGGATTGCGACCTCGGTCTTGCCGTAGCCCACATCCCCGCACAGCAGCCGATCCATCGGCCGCGGCGACTCCATGTCCTCCTTGATCTCGCCGACCGCCCGATCTTGATCCGGCGTCAACTCGAACTCGAAGGCATCCTCGAACTCACGTTGCCAGGGTGAATCCGGTGAAAAGGCATAACCCCTTGAGGCCTGGCGGACGGCCGCGAGACGCAACAGCTCCGCCGCCATTTCACGGACCGCCTTCTTGACCCTCGCCTTACGTCGTCGCCAACTGGCGCCACCCAGCCGATCGAGCTTGGGTCTGACCTCGGCCTCTCCGGAAGCGTACTTCTGGATCAGGTCTGCGCGATCTACGGGCACCAGAAGCGAGTCGCCTCCGTGATAGGCGAGTACGAGCATCTCCAACTCCCGGCCCTCGACCGTGACCCTGCGAAATCCGGCGAAGCGACCGATCCCGTGATCGAGATGCACGACGAGGTCGTCAGGTCGGAGGTCGCGGAGGTCCGAGGCAAACGCCGCTACCCCGGAGCGACGTCGCCGAGGTCTCGGGATTGCAGTGAGATCGCGGCGTCCATAGACGGCAAGGGTGTCTTGCCAAACGAAACCGTGCTGGAGCTCGCCCTCGACGACTGCCACTCCACCCGGCGGCGGCGGCGGCGAGACCGGCTCGACCCCGCCCTCACGCAGGAGATGAGTGAATCGTCGACCCTCGCCGGATGACGATACCATCAGCACCTGGCTCATGTCCTGGGCCCTGCGCGTACGCAATGTCGGCACGAGATCGGGAAGGCGACGCACGAAAGTCTCCGCCGGATGGGTTGAAAGGCGACGCCAGGTCGTCGCTCCGTCTACCAGCTCGAGCTGCTCCAGGCGCAGCGATGATTCTTCGATCGCTGATCTCAGGTTGTCGGGATCGATCAACAGACGATCGGGAGGCGGCAACTCCATGACCCGCCGACTCAGAGCCTGCCACTCGCGATTTTGAACCTGCCACCAACGGGCGAGCTCGCCCAGGACTTCGTCGCGATCACAGACCACCACGTGGTCGGCGAGCTCGAGCCAGCTCGTCGATTCGCCGGCGAGGTGGAGGGCGCCCCACCAGAGTCGTTTTTCCGCGCCTTCCGCAATCTGCACGGCGAGCGCCGGACACTCGGCCTCGAGCAGCGCTGCGACCTCGAGCAGCCGCTCGGGCTCCGCCGGAAACGGGTCGAGCGGAAGCAACGTGAGGTCCTCAACGGATTCACCGACGCTGCGCTGGTTGGTCGAATCAAAGCTTCTGATCGACTCCACGCGGTCGTCGTCCAACTGCAACCGCCATCCAACCTCACCACCTGCGTGAATGTCGACTACCCAACCGCGGATCGCAAACTCGCCCGCCTCCTCGACGAGATCAACGCGTCGATAACCTGCCGCACTCAGTCCCGCCGCCAAGCCGACGAGATCCAGCTTCTCCCCCACACCGATCCGTATTGCGGATTCGTCGACGGCTCGCGGTAGTGGCATGTGCGACCCGAGAAGCCTGGCCGGTGCCACCACCAGATCCACCACACCCTCTGCAACCTGTTGCAGCAGCGTGATCGTCTGCAGCCGCGCCGCCAGCGGGGGATCTGCGCCAAGATACGGGCTTGCGAGTTCGGCTGGCGCGACCCCAACTCTCAGATCGGGCGCCAGAAGCCGCAGACCCGCCGCCAAATCCTCGGCCTCCGCGACATGCGGAACAACAACTAGGACCAGACCATCTGGCCATCCGCTGGCAGCCACGGCCGCCAGCGCCAACGAGCGCGCACCCGGGACCACACCACCAACCGCGAGTCCGGGAGCGCCCTTGCCCAACTCGCGTGCCAGCGTGCTGAGATCGGGGAGCGGGTAAGTAGTCATTTCAACGCGTAGCCCCTCATGCACAAGTAACCAGTGACCAGTGACCAGTGACCAGTAACGAGTCGGTAACCGAGGATACCGAGTCCAGCCGATACTGGTTACTGATTACTGGATACTGGTTACTTTCTCCGGGTAATCGCCGAATCAGACCATCTTCAACAGATGGCCCATCTTGAGCTTTTTGGCTTCGAGGTAGTTCCGATTGCTGTCCGTGGGTGGAACCTCGAGCGGTACGCGCTCGACGATCTCGAGACCGAAACCGCGCAGTGCGGTGTACTTTTTCGGGTTATTGGTCATCAACCGCAGCCGTCGTGCCCCGAGATCCACCAGGATCTGGGCACCGGTACCATAGTCGCGCGGATCCGCCTTGAAGCCGAGGTGGAGATTCGCCTCCACCGTGTCCTCTCCCTGGTCCTGCAGCTCATATGCACGCAGCTTGTTGAAAAGTCCGATGCCGCGCCCCTCCTGAAGAAGATAGAGCAGGATGCCCTTCCCTTCCTCGGCAATCCGCCTCATGGCAGCGTCGAGCTGTGACCCACAGTCGCAACGGCGGGACGAAAAAACATCGCCGGTCAGACACTGCGAGTGAACGCGAACGAGCACTGGTTCGTTGGGGTTAATCCGACCCATGACGAGCGCCACGTGTTCCTCGCCAGAAACCCGATTTCGGTAGCCATAGATTCGGAATTCGCCCGCCTCGGTGGGCAGGGCTGGGCCAGCAACCCGTTCAACCAGGTTTTCAGTCCGCATGCGATAGGCGATGAGGTCGGCGACAGTGAGGATGCCGAGGCCGTGCTCACGCGCAAACTTCTGCAACCGAGGCAGGCGAGCCATCTGGCCGTCGTCATCCATGACCTCGCACAGCACTCCAGATGGAGTGAGCCCAGCCATTCTCGCCAGGTCAACCGAAGCTTCGGTGTGTCCCGCGCGCTTCAATACTCCGCCACCCTGAGCCCGCAGCGGAAACATGTGACCGGGCCGTTGGAGATCGCCAGGCCGGGTTTTCGGGTCGACCATCGCGCGAACCGTGGCGGCGCGGTCGTGGGCGGAGATTCCAGTGGTGGTTCCCTCTTTGACTTCGACACTGACTGTGAACGCGGTGCCGTGCGTCGAGGTGTTCTTCTCCACCATCAGCGGCAGGTCGAGCTCGTCGCAGCGCTCACCAGTCATCGATACGCAGATCAGGCCGCGGCCGAAGCGGGCCATGAAGTTGACCGCATCCGGAGTCACCTTGTCGGAGGCAAAGATCAAATCACCCTCATTTTCACGGTCGGCATCATCGACGACGATGATTTGCTCACCGCGAGCAATTCGCGCCACTGCCTCCTCCACCGTGATGAAAACGTCGTCTCGTTCGGTCATGCACACTCCCATCCGCCCCGCAACGCGGCGAGCCCGCATGGTAGCCCGTTCCGCCTTGTGTCGCAAGCTGATCGGAACAGGATGCACCGACCCCACCCGACCACCCGGATACAGGGTTCAAGATGCAAGATCCACCCGCCCTCACCCACGGACAAAACTCCGTCGCACATTTTGCATCTTGTATCCACGTCTCGCGAACCCGCAGATTCCAGCTAATTGTAAAATCAGCGTGGTGAACATGACTACCGACGTCATCTATCTCGACTACAACGCCTCGACGCCGTGCGACGCCAGGGTCGTGGAAGCGATGCAACCGTACTTCGCATCGATCTATGGAAATCCTTCGAGCCGCACTCACCGGCCGGGCCGAGATGCATTCAGAGCCCTCGAGGACGCTCGAAGCTCAGTCGCCAGTTTTCTGGGTGCGCGATCGGCAACCGAGATCGTCTTTACCTCGGGCGCGACCGAGGCCAACAACCTGGCCCTGATTGGTGCCGCCAGAGCCAGTGCTGGCCGGGGACGGCATCTCGTGACGCAGGCCACGGAGCACCCTTCGGTGCTCGAGGTCCTGCGCGCACTCCGGGGAGACGGCTGGACGCTCACCGAGGTCGGGGTCGACCGCGAAGGACGGGTCCGACTCGACAAGCTCGAAACAGCGCTGCGCGAAGACACGGCCCTGGTCAGTCTGATGCTCGCCAACAACGAGACCGGGACCGTGCAACCGGTTCGCGAGGCCGCAGATATGGCCCACGCACGTGGCGCACTCGTTCACTGCGATGCCGCCCAGGGCATCGCCAAGATCGACGTCAACGTGGTTGAGTTGGGCATTGATCTACTCAGTCTTTCGGGTCATAAGCTCTATGCGCCCAAAGGTATCGGTGCGTTGTACGTACGCCACGCGAATCCGCCCCTGAAGCTGTCGCCCCACATCCACGGCGGTGGTCACGAGGGTGGAATGCGATCCGGCACCCCGAATCTCCCGGGAGCGGTCGCCCTCGCTCGAGCGCTCGAGATCGCACGTGCTGAACTTGCAGAAGAGAGACCTCGGATTGCTGCTCTCCGTGACGCCCTCGAAAAAGCGATCACAGAAAACGTCGACGATTGCCGCGTTAACGGTTCGAGAGAACATCGATTGCCGAATACCAGCAACATCTCTTTCCCCGGCATCGAAGGCAACGCGCTCCTCGCCTCGCTTCCAGATCTCGCGGTGAGCAGCGGCTCGGCCTGCACCTCGTCCCATCCGGAGGCTTCTCCCGTGCTGCTCGCGATGGGAGTCCGGCCGGAGCTTGCCAGAGCGTCGCTGCGTCTCAGCCTCGGGCGGTTTTCAACTGACGGAGAGATCGAACGGGCAGCCGATCGCGTCACTGCCGAGGTCCGTCGTCTTCGGAAATTGAGGCGGCATTTCAGACGTTAATCCGCGTCGTGGTAGAGCAGGATTCCGTCGAGCCGATCGTCGAACGCAGCCACCGATTTCCGCCACGACTCAAAAAGAGAATCAAACTCCAACCCGTTTTCGACGCATTTCCGCGCCGCTGACGACCCGGTCAAAATATCGAGGGCTGGAACGTCGCCCACGAATTCATACGGGTCGGGACGCCAGGTGAAATGGTCGGGGTGGAGGTCGTGAATGGTCTTCAAGAGGTGCATCCCGAGGGCCACTGGCTCGAGCGCCTGGCGGTTGGTCAGGTGCAGCTCGACGCCCGAGCAGACTTCGCCTCCGTGTTTTCCGAACGTTGGTCGGAAACGCGCCGGGCGGAATCCGACTCCTGACACATCGAGGTCGCGAAGGCGCGTAACGAGAACTTCTGCGTTCAGCCACGGCGCACCTACGAGCTGGAACGGCCGGGTCGTGCCACGCCCTTCGGAGAGCGTCGTCGCTTCCACCAAGCAGAGTCCGGGGTAGAGGCCCGCAGTGTCTACTGTCGGCATGTTGGGGCTCGGCAGCACCCACGGAAGGCCGGTGGCGTCGAGCCAGTCCTGCCGACTCCATCCGCGGCACGGAATGACCGACAGCTCGAGCTGCGGGTAACGGTCGCGCTGCAGCAGGAGCGCGATCTCGCCCAAGGTCAGACCGTGGCGGATGGGCACCGGTAATTGCGACACGAAGCTCTCAAACCCTTCCTCCACCAGCCCACCCTCACGCCCCACACCACCGATCGGGTTGGGGCGATCCAGCACCATGACCTCCACCATCGCCTTTTCGCACGCCGCCATGACCCAATCCAAGGTTGCTGCGAAGGTGTAATAACGGGCGCCGATGTCGGGAAGGTCGACCACGATCACGTCAACACCTTCGAGATCCTCCTGCGTCGGCGCCAGGGTTTCGGCAGTGCTGCCGTACAGCGACCGCACCTGGCAACCGGTGATCGGATCGCGTGCGTCGGCCACCGCTTCCATGTCTTGCTCGACACCATCGAGCCCGTGCTCTGGCGCGAAGAGGCGCACGAGGGGGCCCGGTTTGACCGCCTGCAAGACGGTACGAGCGGGGTCGAGATCAACGGTGACCGCAGCCTGGTTGGCGAGCAGCGCCCACCCCCGGCCGCCGATCAACTCCGGCGTTTCCAGCAGAACCTCGAGTCCGGTCTGAACACGCTGCATGGAGGTATCGTACTCCGTCTTCTCCCATTCTCTAGGACGGCCATACGGGTATACGGTTTGACGGCTTGACGGCTCATTGGCTGCGCAACTTTACAAACCCGTGTGGCGGTTGGGCGGGCGGCCCGAATAGCCGTATTGCCGCATAGCCGTTGGGCCAACAGCGTACTCGGACACAAAGCAGGACCGCAAAAAACCGCCCAACAGGAAACTTTCGGGGCGCCTCCGGCATTACTAGTGCTAGAAGCGGAGGACGAACGATGAAAGTGCTTCAATCAAATGCGATCTCATGGCGGGTCGCACCGCTGCTGATCGCAGCAGCCTTCCTTGCGATACCCGCCAATGCCGGTGGCGGCGAAACCGCCTATGCGACATTTGCCGGCGGCTGCTTCTGGTGCATGGAGGCCGATTTCGAAAAGGTCGAGGGGGTGCTGTCGGTGACCTCGGGTTACACCGGTGGCACGGTCGCCAACCCGACCTACAAGCAGGTCTCGGCTGGCAAGACCGGACACGCCGAAGCGGTGCGCATTGTCTTCGATCCGCGGGTCATCAGCTATGAAGAGCTGCTCGAAAAATTCTGGCATGACATCGATCCTACAGTCGGCGACCGGCAGTTCTGTGACGTCGGCACGCAATACCGCGCTGCGATCTTCTACCACGATGAGGAGCAGCGGGAAGCGGCGGAGAGATCACGCGCCGCGCTCGAGCAGACGAAGCCCTTTGCCGATCCGATAGTCACCGAGATTACCGCCGCTACCGCCTTTTATCCGGCCGAGGCATACCACCAGGATTATTACAAGAAGAACCCGATCCGATATGCGTACTACCGCAAGAGCTGTGGGCGAGACCACCGTCTGAAAGAGCTTTGGGGAGAGAAGAAATGAAGAATACAATCACCGCGGCGATAGTCGCGACCGCCTGCTGCGCCGTGCTGGCCTCGGCACAGTGTGCCGCCGGGAATGATCACCATGACATGAAGGGAAATCGGGGAGGCGTGCAGATGAGTGACAAAGAACTTCGTGAGAAGCTGACCCCCGAGCAATACTATGTCACGCAAGAGGAGGGTACCGAGCCGGCATTCAAGAACGAGTACTGGGACAACCACCGAGATGGAATCTATGTCGACGTTGTTTCCGGCGAGCCGCTCTTCTCTTCGAAAGACAAATTCGACTCCGGCACCGGGTGGCCGAGCTTTACGAGACCTCTCGTGAAACAGAATATTGTCGAGAAGAAGGATCGCAGCTGGTTGATGGTCCGCACCGAGGTCCGCTCGGCCAAAGCCAATTCCCATCTCGGTCACCTCTTCGAGGACGGTCCGGCACCAACAGGTCTGCGCTACTGCCTCAACTCGGCAGCGCTCCGCTTCATCCCGGTCGAGGAGCTCGAGGCCGAAGGCTACGGCGAGTTTCTCCCGCTATTCGGGAACGCCGGCACGCCGGACCCGTAACGGGCCCATTCTCGCCCCACCCCGGCCACAGCTTCGGCATAATGTGGCGGTAGATTGAAGGTGGGGAGAAGCTCGGATGACCGATCCGCAAGACAGCAACAAGCGGCGCGTAGCGCTCGTGTTCGGGGGGCGCTCTGGCGAGCACGACGTGAGCATCGTGTCTGCACGGTCGGTCGACCGCGCCCTCAAACGCTCTCATTACCAGGTGGTGCCCATGGCGATCGACCGCCGTGGGCTATGGGCCGACGTCGAAACCGCGAGCCGCATCCTTGCCGAATCTTCCGATCGGGCCGACGGCGTCGTGAGATTCGAGGGCCGACACCGGCTCGATCCGCGCCTCCTCGATGACAGAATCGACGTCGCGTTCCCGGTGCTCCACGGTCCCTACGGCGAAGACGGCACGATCCAGGGTCTCTTCGAAATGCTCGACCTGCCCTACGTCGGTTGCGACGCCGCTTCGTCGGCGCTGTGCATGGACAAGATCTTCTGCAAACGGCTGCTCACCCAGGCGGGCTTGCCAACCCCGGCGTGGGTCGAGCTCGACCGCTCCTCGTGGGTCGAGGACCGGGATGGCATTGTCGAGCGCAGCCTCGCCCTCGGCCTGCCCCTGTTCGTCAAACCGGCGCGGCTTGGATCGTCGGTCGGGATCAGCAAGGTCGCTGAAGCGGGAGATCTGGTCGCAGCAATCGAGCTCGCCCTCGGCCATGGCGAGCGCGCGCTGGTGGAACAGGGTCTGGCCGCCCGCGAAATCGAGGTCGCGGTTCTCGGCGACCGGCTTCCACGTGCGGCGGTCCCAGGCGAAATCGTGCCGGGGCATGAGTTCTACGATTATGAAGACAAGTACATTGACTCGGCCTGCGAGCTCCTCGCCCCGGCACCTCTCGACGCGGACACGACCGCTGCCGCGCAGGCGCTCGGGATACAGGTATTCCGCCTCCTCGGCTGCTCGGGCATGGCCCGGGTCGATCTCTTCCTCGAGCGCGACGAAGACAAGCTGTGGGTCAGCGAGGTCAATACCATCCCCGGCTTCACCTCAATCTCGATGTTCCCCCGATTGTGGGAGCTCTCGGGCTTAGAGTATTCCGCACTCGTCGACGAATTGATTCAGCTCGCGCTGACACGAAACGCGAGGCGCTGAGCCTGTGCTTTTTCGGCTTTGGATTTCCCCCTGCTCCGGAATCGACTGACCGATCACCGACCTAAATCCAAAGCCGAATAAAGAGAATCTGATAAGTTGACCTCGAATCGCCAACGCACTATCGTCCGCGCGTGGGATTTCAAACCTGAAATTCCATGACAAACGAGGAGCGCAACCATGAAAAAGATCACCCGAGAAGAAGCCCTCGCCTACCACACCGGCAAACGGCATGGTAAGACCGAGGTGGTCGCCACCAAGCCATGCATCACCCAGCGCGACCTATCGTTGGCCTATACCCCCGGCGTTGCCGAGCCGTGCCTCGCGATCGCCAAGGACCCCGAGCTGGTCTACGAGTACACCAACAAGGGAAACCTCGTCGCGGTGGTCTCCAACGGAACGGCTGTCCTCGGCCTCGGCGATATCGGCCCGATGGCCGGCAAACCGGTGATGGAAGGCAAGGGGGTGCTGTTCAAGCGCTTTGCCGACATCGATGTCTTTGACATCGAGGTCGACAGCAAAGACCCGGAGGAGATCATCCGCTTTTGCGAGCTTCTCGCGCCCACCGTGGGCGGCATCAATCTCGAGGACATCGGAGCGCCCGATTGCTTCGAGATCGAGGAACGCCTCAAATCGAGCTGCGACATCCCGGTCTTCCACGACGACCAGCACGGCACGGCGATCATTTCGGGTGCCGCCCTGATCAACGCCCTCGAGGTCACGGGCAAGAAGGTCGAAGAAATCAAAGTCGTGTTCTCCGGCGCCGGCGCGGCGGGCATCGCCTGTGCCTCCTTTTACCTCTCGCTGGGGGTCACATCCGAGAATCTCCTCATGGTCGACTCCAAAGGCGTGATCTATAAGGGTCGTACCGAGGGCATGAACAAATACAAAGAGCGCTTCGCAATCGATACCGAAACGCGCACCCTGGCAGACGCCATGAAGGGCGCCGATGTCTTCGCCGGGGTCTCGGTCAAAGGGCTCGTGACCCAGGAAATGGTGAAGACGATGGCCGAAAAACCAGTCATCTTCGCCATGGCCAACCCGGAACCCGAGATCTCCCCCGAGGATGCCCTCGCCGCTCGGCCCGACGTCATCATAGCCACAGGCCGCTCGGACTACCCGAACCAGGTCAACAATGTGCTCGGTTTTCCGTTCATCTTTCGCGGCGCGCTCGACGTGGCATCCACCAACATCAACGAGGAAATGAAGCTGGCGGCTGCTCACGCACTGGCCGGACTCGCCAAAGAGGACGTTCCCGACTCGGTGGTCAGGGCCTACGGCGGGAAGCCGATCAAATTCGGCCGTGACTATCTGATCCCGAAACCCTTCGATTACCGTGTGTTGCTGTGGGAAGCACCCGCCGTGGCCGAAGCGGCAATCACAACCGGAGTGGCACGCAAACCGTACTCTTCCAAGGAAGATTACGTTCGCGAGCTCGAGAATCGATTGTCTCGGACCCGGCAGGTCATGCACGGGGTCTTCGACGAGGCGACAGCCGACCCCAAACGGATCGTTTTCCCCGAGGGTGAAGCTGTCAAGATCGTTCGTGCCGCCAAGATCCTCGCCGATGAGCACATCTGCAAGCCGGTGCTGCTCGGTTCGGCGACAACCATCGATCGGCTCCTGGCTGAGCATGAGGTCCCGAAAGACGCGGTCGAGGTCGTCGATCCTTCAATCGGCGATGACGCCAAGATCTATGCCGAGGTCCTGGCCCGTACCCGCTGGCGCCACGGCGTCACAATGGAGACTGCCCGCAAGGCGATGCGCGATCCGATCTACTTCGGCAACATGATGGTCCATCAGGGCGACGTGGATGGTCTCATCGCCGGTCTCACCATGTCCTACCCTGAAACGATCAGGCCGGCATTGCAGATTCACAAGACACGCGAAGGCATCAAACGGGCGGCGGGGATGTACCTGCTCCTCTTCGAAGACAGGATGCTCTTCATCGCCGATACGACGGTCAACCAGGACCCCACCGCCGACGAGCTGGCCGAGATTGCCTGGCTCTCCAGCCAGGCGGCGAATCACTATTTCGGTGTCGACGCGAGGGTGGCGATGCTCTCCTACTCGAACTTCGGTTCCAATATCGACCAGCGATCGCAAAAGGTCCGCGAAGCTGTCGCCATCGCCGAGCAGCGGTGGCCTGATCTCGTGATCGAGGGCGAGATGCAGGCCGACACCGCGGTCGAACCTGGCATCGCCGCGGAAGCTTTCCCATTGTCACGAATACAGGGCGACGCCAACATCCTGGTGTGTCCGGACCTCGAATCCGCCAACATCGCCTACAAACTGCTGTGGCGACTCGGTAAGGTCGAGGCCATCGGGCCCATCCTCATCGGTATCGATGCGGCGGTGCACGTATTGCAGCGAGGAGTAGACGTCAACGATATCGTCAACATGGCTGCTCTGTGCGTCCTCAAGGCACAGCGCTGGCGTTAAGCTGAGCGGAAGCCAATTGCGAGGGGTAGGGCCGCCCCTCATATGGGCTGACAGATTTCCCGCGGGAATGAATTCCCAAGCGCCAAGGTTATTGGAAGACAGTCAATTCTTGATCCGGTGACCCCGTGGCGGGGTCCAGGAGATCCTGGAGGCTTTCATGCAGGATACTCTCGAAACCGTTCTCGCTGGCAAGGGCGCGACGGTCCACTCGGTGGCGCCCGAAACCACCGTTCTTCATGCCGTCGGGAAAATGAACGATGAACGGATCGGCGCCCTTCTGGTCTGCGTTTCGGGTGAGATGGTCGGCATCTTCACCGAACGTGACGTTCTCTGCCGGATCGTCGGCGAGGGCCGCGACCCCGCGACTACGAGAGTCGTCGACGTCATGACCCAGGAGGTGGTGGCGGTACGTTCGACGACCACCGTCGAGGAGGCGATGGCGGTCTTCTCCGAGAAACGGTTCCGACACCTGCCCGTCGTCGACAATGGGAAGCTCAAGGGTCTCGTGTCGTCGGGTGACCTCACCCGTCGGATGAGCCGCAGACAGGAAGGCCATATCCAGGACCTGATGAACTACATTACAGGCAAATACCCGGGGTAGCGAAGCGCGCTTCTGGTTCTTTTCTTCCGCTCGCGCCCTGCGGGCGGAAGAAAAGAAGAAAAGGTGTGGTCTCGGCTCCTCATTTGTGCTCGCGCGCGGTGTAAACTGGTATTCACCAACGATACATGCGGAGGTACGTCATGAAGGTATTTCTGAGGTCGCTCGCGCTCATGACCATTGTTGCCGTTGTCTGCACGGCGGTGCCCGCGATAGCGGAGGAGGCCACCGGGGGGCTCCGTTACACGGTGACGGTCACCAAGTTCGAGAATCAGGCCGGATGGCACGGTCAGTGGGATCTTGGCAACGCGTGGGACACAGTGCTCACAGACATGCTGAACCAGACCGGCAAGTTCATCGTCCTCGGTGAAACCGACATGCGCGCAGCAGCCCTGGATGAACAGGACTTTGCGGCATCCGGTCGCACGGCCGGAGGGAAAAAGGCACCGGTGACCGGTCAGATGACGCCGGCGCAGCTGCTGGTCAAGGGCGCTATCACCCATGTTCAGGGTGATACCGGCGGCGCCGGCGGCGGCATCCGCGTCAAGGGCTTCAAGATTGGTGGGGGCGGCGGCAAGGGCGAGGTCAATGCCACCATCTACATCGTCGATTCGACAACCGGCCAGGTGGTGGCTTCGAAGAGCGTGGTCGGCACCCACAAACGCAAGGCCCTGGGGGTCGGCTACAACGCGGGAGGCTGGGGCGCGGCGTTCGGCGGCCACGCGAATGACAACGTCGGCCTTGCGGTACAAGACGCGTGTGCCGAGGCCGTCAATTTCATGATCGAGCAGCTTCCGAACTTCTCCTGGACCGGATCCGTGGTGATGGTGAAAGACGGCAAAGTCTATGTCAACCGTGGCAGCCGTGAAGGCGTCTCGGTGGGTCAGACCTTCACGGTTGGGGATGTCGAAGTCCTCCGTGATCCCGATACCGGAGAGGTCCTCGACGAAAGCATGACCGAGGTCGCACGTCTGACCGTCAGCCAGGTCAAAGAAAAACTCTCGATCTGCGACGTCATATCGGGCGACGCGGCAGCCTTGAGCAAGGGAATGACCATTCACCAGCCCTGAATGGAACCAGATTTCCTGGAAACGACCGTCGCGTTTTCGCGCGACGGTCGTGTTTTGTCTCACTGATCGCTGCCCGCCGTGTATAATTTGCTTGGAAAACTCTCGAGAGGGCGCTCAGTGTGATTCGAAGTACGACACTGTTCACGGGTATTGTGATTGCGGTGATGACGGCAACTGCCAGCGCCCAGGATGCCGGCTATCGCGCAGTCGACAGCCCCTTTCAGGATGATTTCGAGTACATAGTCAACGCCGATCTACAACCGTTGGTGGAAGTTGCTGGTGTTCGATGGACGCGATTCGGCATCTTCGTCAAAGGCGATCGCGAGATTGATCCAGAGAGAGACAACCCGGTCACGGTGGAACTCGGTTTTTTCAACATCAACCCCGACGGCGTCAAGATCTTGGTGATTGCCCTTCTCGAGGATGAAAACGGAGTGACCCTCGACCGCCTCGAGTGCGCCAAGATCAAGGTGGGTAACGACCGTCTCAAAGAATCGGTGCAGAAGCACAGTATTTCCGGAGCGGTCCTCCAAGCAACGCGGCGGGTCTACCTCTTCTGCGAGGTTGAACAATAGCTATCAGCTATCAGGAGAAAGCGTCCCAACCACTCGCATTGTCAAGGGTCGATCGACTCTGATCCCTGCGATGAGCTGACTGCTGATCGCTGACGGCTGAAAACCCCAGCTACCACGCAGCTTGGCGCCGGAGTAGCGCCAAGAACTCTTCCCGCACCAGGCGATCCGCAAAGCAGCCTCGCAGGGCCGATGTCGTGGTCAACGCGCCCGCCTTTTTGACCCCTCGCATCTCCACGCACAGGTGGCGCGCTTCGATGACCACCATCACTCCCTGCGGTTCCAGGTTGGTCCACAGGAACTCGGCTACCTGCTCGGTCAACCGCTCCTGGAGCTGGGGCCGCTTGGCGTAGAACTCGAGGATTCGCGGCAGCTTCGAGAGCCCGACCACCTCCGCTTCCGGGATGTAGGCGATGTGAGCGTGGCCGTAAAAGGGCACAAGGTGGTGCGCGCACATCGAATAAAAGGGGATTTCTCTCTCGATCACCATGTGGTTGTAGCCCTCGTCGTTTGGGAAGGTGGTGATCTTCGGCTCTGAACCCTCGCGCAGGCCATGAAACATCTCCAGATACATTTTGGCCACCCGCTCAGGGGTCTGCTGGTAATTGGGGTCGTCAAGATCGAGCTTGAGCTCGCCCATGATCGCCGCCATATGGCCAGCAATGGCCTCGATGATCTTGTCGTCGTCGCCGCGAGGTATCGAATTGTCACCGTTGGCGTTCACGGAATGTGTCTTATCGCGCTCTTCCGTATCGATGGCTGTCACATCGCTCATCTCGTGTACTCCTTCGCCCACGGACAATCGCGACGAAGCGTACAGTATTCCGCTCCGCCCCACCACCCAGGCTATGCGGCTATACGGCTACACGGCTATTCGGCGCAAGCCCATTCGGGGTCCTCTCCGAAAAGCCATGCTACCGAATAGCCGTGGGCGGGTGGGTGGCGGAACCCATATAGCCGTCTGCCCGATCAGTGGCTGGGTGGTCTGCTACCATCCGGGCGATGTCGAGCGAACTCAAAGGGAACATTCTCATCACCGGTGTTCATGGCCAACTCGGCCGCGCCTTGGCTGCGGCCTGCCGCGATCGCGGGATTGAATTCGAGGGGCGCGACATCGACACGCTGGACATCGGAGACGCCGCAGCCGTCACCGATTGGATAGACACCTCGAAACCGTCCACCGTCATCAACTGCGCCGCCTACACCGCAGTTGACGATTGCGAGACGGATGAACAGTCGGCGCTGAAGATCAACGGCACCGCGGTCGGGCATATCGCGAAGGCGTGCAACACCGTCGGAGCCCGCCTGGTCCAGATCTCCACCGATTATGTGTTCGAGGGAAGCGGTGATCGGCCTTATCGAGAGGACGACCCCCTGGCGCCGATCAGCGCCTACGGCCGCACAAAGCTTCGCGGCGAAGAAATGGCCTTGAATGCCCGCCGCCACCTTGTAGTGCGCACCGCATGGCTCTACGGTCACGGTGGCCGGAATTTTATCGAAGCGATCCGCAGCCAGATCGACAGCGGTGCCGAAACACTGAGAGTGGTGGCTGATCAGCACGGCGGTCCGACCTACTGTAACGATCTCGCCGAGGCTGTTCTCGATCTCGTCGAAGCGGACGCCGGCGGTATCGTTCACGCGGTCAACACAGGTGAGACCACCTGGCACGGGTTCGCGGTCGCCATCACAAGCCGGTTGGGCTCGAAAATTGAGGTGCTACCGGTGACCTCGAGCGAATTTCCCCGCCCCGCTCCCCGGCCGGCCTATTCGGTCCTCGACACATCGCGTCTCGCGAGCATTCTCGGACGATGCATGCCACCCTGGGAAGATGCGCTGGGGCGCTACCTGGAGGTGCCGTGCGCATCCTGATCACCGGCATCTCGGGTTTTGTCGGGCCCTATCTGGCCCAGCACATCGCCGAAACCGCCTCCGAAGCCGAAGTCTGGGGTCTGGTCTGGGCGGCTGATCCCGCAAAAGCTCCGCCGTCGGTCGAAAACATCGCGGGCGATCTCACCGATATTTCGTCGTTGACGACCGCGTTGAACCAGGTACGGCCGGACATCATCTTTCACCTCGCCGCTGCCTCCTCTGTGGCCATTTCCTGGGACCACCCGGGCCGCTTCCTCGAGGTCAATGCGGTTGGCACGGTCAACCTCCTGGAGGTGGCGCGCACCCTCGACCTCGACACGAAAGTAGTGGTTTCTTCTTCGGCCGAGGTTTACGGAGCGGTGCCGATGGACCAACAGCCCATCACCGAGGACGCGCCCCTGGCGCCGCTTTCGCCCTACGCCGCCAGCAAGGCCGCTCAGGATCTATTGACTGCACAGTATTTCCACGGGTACGGATTGCCGACTATACGGCTGCGCCTCTTCCATCACACCGGGCCCCGTCGTCCAACCCAGTTTGTGGCCTCGAGCTTCGCCCACCAGATCGCCCGCATCGAGCGGGGACTCGACCCGCCACGGCTGGCGGTAGGAAATCTCGAAGCGGTCCGCGACTTCACCGATGTCCGTGACGTGGCGCGGGCCTACTGGCTGGCCGCGACCCACGGCGTCCCGGGTGAGGCCTACAATGTCTGTTCGAGTCGCCGCACCAGCATTCGCCGAGTGCTCGACATGCTTCTCGCCCATACCGAAATCGAGGTCGAGGTCGACATAGATCCGAATCGGCTTCGGGCCGCCGATATCCCCTGCCTGGTGGGCGACTATTCGAAGTTCAGCGAAACCACCGGCTGGCAGCCTGAAATCCCGCTTGTGCAAACCCTCGGCGACCTGTTGGATTGGTGGCGCGAAGAGCTGAGTAACCAGAAACCGGTGACCGGTAATCAGTGACGGGCAGTCAGCCAAAAAGTCCGAGGGTGTGGCCGGGCATTTGCTACTGGTTATTGTCACTGAAGGCTCTTCCACTTGAGTCCCTACCTCCGACGTGGCAAAGTGCCCTCGGGAGGAAGACCCGCATGACCAACAACCGCCGCAACCTGATCGCCCAGTGGGCTTTCGACACGCGGGCCATCCTCGGCCGCTTTCACCTCTGGTTGAAGGACGTCGAGCTTCATTCAAATGGCAATTCCATCACCGAGGGCATCTCTTTTGTTGGCGGCTCGCTGGAGCGGGCATTCGTCATGGCGACGGCCGTCACCGCTCTCGGCACCAGGCTCTTTGGTCGCTGGGGTGAGGGAGAGGGCCTCGACAAGGCAGGAATCAACCGTGTCAAGAAGGACGCAGATGCGGTCTCCGCCTACGCACTTTCGGAGGCGCTCTGGTACCTGACGCGCAGTCTCCCGGAGAACCACGCCGTCATGATTTCCCTTGGCGAGGGCTTGATGCCGAAGGCGGGAGAGACACCCGAGATGGGCTCCAATCCGCTGCTCGGCTTCGGCCGGGTCTATGCCAGGCCACAAGTGGCACGATTTCTCGACCGTCGTGTTCACCGGCTTGTCAATGATCCCAGCTATGAGTGGCCCGAGTTCTGGCTCGATCTCCAGAATGCCGGTATTACCGTCTGGGGGGCAGCGGTGGACACCCTGGAAAACACATCGCGATTTGCGAAAGGCAGCCCTTCCGGTGCAATGACCGTGCTCCACCTGTTCGACCAGCCACTCAAAGTGGCGCGTCCCTACGAGGGGTATATGGGCAACCTCGTCTTGCCCAGGGAGGTTGTCGAGAGCGCGGCGGATCGCTCCATCCTGATCGACTTCAGAACCCCTCGGGCCAAGGTCATGGAAGCGATCTGTGAGACCTATCCCGAGATCCAGCCGGAGCACGTTCACGTGTGGACCCTCGGCGGACCTTCCCGCGTCGACCGCTTGAGCGCCCTGTGGTCCGAGTGGCAATCCCTCGGCGTACACCTGGTGGAGGACGGCTGGACCTTGCCCCAGACCGGTCAGCAGGTTTTTACGGAGTCCGGAACCTACGCACCGGTTTTCCGGGTCGGAACCTATGCCGATGACAATGGTGCAACCCATCTCTTCCTGTGCGACGGCTATGCCGCCTCGGCCGAAGCCATGCAGGCCGCGAGCCTCGATCCTATCCTTGACCTCAAGACCTCGATGTGCCTCTTTTCCTCCCAGTTCAAGGCGTCTGTCGAACGCGAGCAGCACATCATCCGCCTCGACTCGGAAAGCGATGAATTCGAATCACAGCTCGCCGCCACTCTCGACACCGAGCTCACTCCGGATCTCGCCAAGGCGTATCGCGCCAGCCTGCAGTCGGCACGCGAAGCCCTGATGCCGGTTGACCGGCACACCATCACCGCCGACGATTTCTTCCCGCTCAAGGAGTGGCGGGTGTTGGCCCTCGACGGCTACATGCTTCCAGATCCCTACAGCGGCGCCGATGGAGTCGAGCAGGTGGCCGAAGATCGCTACCGTGTCACGACCCGTGCCACGACCCGGCTCGGGGTCATCGACGCAACCCTCGAGCTGCAGCTGATGGAGCCCTTCGAGGAGATGCGGATGGTCTTCTCGCCCCTCCTCGACCGATTCTACTCTGGCCAGGATTATCGCGACCGCGCGGTCAAGATCTCCGACTCGGGCCGGATTCGCAACGAGCTTCAGACGTTGTGTTCGGAGGCCATTGAATACCTGCCAGACGACCGCATGCTGGTGCAATTCGATCTGATCGACGACTCCGTCCTCCCTCGGGACAAGAGGGAGCTGATCCGCGAGGTCCTGGACTGGTACAAGACCAATCACCCCATCTGGTTCAATTGGCTGGAAATGAAATGAGGAGTTAGGAATGAGGAATTAGAAATGCCGCCCACCCACTCTCAGAGCCTTACCGAGCACTTGGGGGGAGGGTTGGGAATTTCTCATTCCTCATTCCTCATTCCTCATTCGTGCGCAGCGTCTCCAGTGTTGCGCGCATCTCTGCTTCGATGGGCACCGGTCTGCCGGATTGCATGTCGACGCACGCGAGCCGTGTGGCCCCCAACGCGGCCACCATTCCCCCCGCATAGAAAAGGTAAA
>CAYRFI010000005.1:78216-80185 GCA_964423595.1 uncultured Thermoanaerobaculia bacterium
CCACCTTTCCCGCGGCTTCGATCAGGTACTCGAATGTGAACGATGCGCCCTTCATCTCGCCCATCCGCAGCCACACCCGCACCTCGTCGGCGAGACCGATCGGCCGCCTGTAGTCGATTTCGAGCCGCTTGACGAAGAACGGGATCTCCAAGGCGTCTCTGCCACCAAAGAGCGCGGTCCAGGCCTCGGTCCTCGCCATCTCGAGATAGCTCGCAAAGATCGCATTGTTGACGTGACCGAAGACGTCAAGGTCACGCCAACGCACTTGAATCGGGCAGGAGAAGGGATAGCCGTCCATGCCGGTCAGATTAGCAGTACTATTCCGTCTCCGTCTCCGAATGATGATCCCAATGACGTCGGGCACGGATACGGAGACGGGCACGGGCACGAGAGAGTAGGATCGTAACGATGACAGAGATTGACCTCGACGCCGGCGAAGTCCAGCTCTGGTGGGCGTCGCTCGAAGTGAGCGAGACCGAGACCGACCGGCTCCAGAACGTGCTGGCGTCCGACGAACTGCGCCGGGCCGACCGGTTCCGGGTGGCCGCGGCCGCCCGCCGGTTTATCGGGGCGCGAGCCGCGTTGCGAATGATCCTCGGCAGGGTCACCGGCGCCAAGCCGGCGGAGTTGGAGTTTCGCTTCGGTGAAAACGGAAAACCTCGCCTCGTCGACGACGCGCTGTGCTTCAACGCCAGCGATTCGGGGGATTACGTTGTCGTCGCCCTCGCTCCGTCGGAGGTCGGCGTTGATATCGAGCTCGTACGGACCCTCCGCCGCCACGACCGCCTTGCGCGGCGAGTCTGTACGGACCGTGAGCTCGACGTTATCGCGCAAGCCCCTGAGGCGGAACGAGATAACCTGCTGCTTCGGCTGTGGACCTGCAAGGAGGCGGCTCTCAAGGCGGTCGGGATCGGCCTGTCGGGCGGGGCCCGCAATGTCGAGGTAGAACTCCAGACAAATGGCGCGCCGCGACTTGCCCGCCTCCTCGGTAGGGCCGACCACTGGTCCTTGCTCGTTCCGGACCTGCACCCGAAACTCTTGTGTTCGGTGGTCGTCAAAGACAGAGACTGGCGAGCTGTCAGCCAGCAGTTTTCACTTCACTCGACATAGCCCAATGCCTCGAGCTCGCGTTTGGTGGCGTCGTCGAGCTCGGCATCGTCAATCTCCTGCGGCTGCCGCGCCCGCCAGGTCGCCTGCCACGCCTGCAGACGGGACCACAACCAGTCGGCCTCGAGTGACGACAATCCGGCGAGGTTGATGCGTTCGCCGGGATCGGACTCGAGGTGAAAGAGGTACTCGGCCTCATGGGTTCGGCCCCTCCCCCGACCCATCCCCCACCTGAGGCGCGGCCGGGGCACCAGGATCAACTTCCAACGGTCGGAGCGAGCCATCGCGGCCCATTGCAGGCCGGGGGCCGTCGCGAAATGAAGGTGCGGCTCCCCGGTAGCCCGGGAAGACCGCAACATCAAACCCCACAGGCTTTGACCATTCTCGGCGCCCTTCGGCAGCGGAGCGACGAGGCTCCGCAGGCTGGCATGGAGATCGAGGGTGTTGGTCGGTTCATCGATAACCTTTCGTGAAACATGTCCCGGCCACCAGACGACCAGCGGCACGTGCAGCAACTCGTCGTAGAGGGTAAGGCCGTGGAGCACGCCGTCGTGGTCGAAAAGCTCCTCACCGTGGTCCGACGTCACCACGAGCATGACATCCCCGGGGTACCTCCGACGCAGTTCGTCCACAAACCCACACAGCTCTGTGTCGTTGTAGGCGAGGCCAGCCGTGTACCACTGGTGAATCCTCTCCTCGTCCCGAGGCGTGACCTTCAACTCGAGAGAGCGAATCGCTGTCAGAGTCTCGGTGCGCCCATCCACGGGCGACGGATTGTCGCCGACGAATCGGCTCGGGACCGGCGCCGGAGGGGTGTACGGGTTGTGCGGATTTAGGGAATGGAGGTAAAGGAAGAGCGGCT
>CAYRFI010000006.1:0-77994 GCA_964423595.1 uncultured Thermoanaerobaculia bacterium
CCTTCGAGCCGCAGCAGGTCGCCCACATCGACCTTCGGCAGGCCCTCGACAGCGGTCACCAGCATCCCCTCCGAGGTCCGCGGATCATCATCCCCGGGCTTCGGGCTCTGGATCCAGAACGCTTGCCCGGACCGGCTGCCGAGAATGGCAGTGACCATCCCCTCAACTCGCGAAACGCACCGGCCCACCAGGGGCGAGACGTGACCCGCGCCCTGGATCTCGTGAATGCCGGCCTCGCGACGCACCACCACCGGCGACTCCACGCCGGATACCGCGATCAGAAGGATCTGGTTTTTTTGCACCGAGGGCTGGAAGTTGTTGTCCGAGATCAGGACCAACAGCCGGCGACCATCGGCCAGATCGGGACCCAGGGCCATCCCCTCGACGTTGTCAGGCACCACGCCGAGCTCTCCGATATCGGCAACCAGGGTCTTGACGACCGGAACGGCTTTCGGGCCATCCATATTGCGGACGTTATCGACATCTTTGATGTTGGTCGCACCCTCGAGGTCGACCAGGTAGAGCCGCACCCGGTTGCCGACTCCGACCGAGAATGCGCGTTCGACGACCAGTAGCCGCTGATCATCGAGTGCGAGAATCTCGGAGATCCCGTTGGTGCGGAGGGCGGAGGCTGGATGCGGCACGTCCGGCACCGGTTCGACCTCGTAGAGGAACTCGGCGATCGGCCGGCCGCTGGACAGCTCGATCACCAGCAACCGGGCCGGGCTTCCGACGGCGAGGTCGGCTGCCGGGCCGTCCTGGATGAGGGCGTTCTCGGCGGCGACGAAGAGCAGGCTGCCGTCCGGGCTGACGGCGAGCCCCTCGAAGGCCAAGTTGTCGCGCACGCCACGGGTGCCGCCGGCGTCCGGCAGGAAATGCTCCGGCACGTCCTGCGCGCCGTCGAGCGAACCGTCGAGCCCGAATCGCCCGATCAGAGGGTTGATGCCACGGTGGGGCACGCCCTCGGAGGCAACAAACAGAGTGCCGTCCGCGGTCAGGGCGAGGGCCTCGGGATCGAGGTCGCCTCGCGGAAAGGGTGCGCCGTCGTCATCACGCAGAAGGGTTGCGCCGAGAATCGTAGCCGAGACATTCTCACCGTCGAATCGGATCTTGAGGGAGTAGAAACGGGGCGGCGCGAGACTCCCACGATCATCCGAGATCGCATAGAAGAGGTCGCAGCCCGGATCGTAGGTCAGACCCGACAGGCCACCGACCAGGGTCCGGTCAACCTCGAGGTCACCTGGAAGGCTCGTCTCGGCCAGCAACTCGACCGTCAGCTCGGCCTCGGTGGCCGACACCGTGACGGCCGAGAGCAGAATGAGGGCGAGGAACGCCCGTCGGACCCGATTCAGCCTCAATCGAAGGACCACTCGAGCTCGTCGAGCATTTTCTTCTCGGCCGCGGAAATCGAAGCGACGCCGAGGAATCCGCCAGCGGCCTCGGCGATGGCGCGGGCGCGGCCCATGGTGCCGCTCTTGAGGTGTGCTCTGGATCGTTCGCCGAGAGAACCCTTGAGCTCTTCGATGTACCCCTTCCAGACCTCGAGTAGCTTGGAGTCAGGTTTCGTCTGCAGCCAGTTCCTGAGGAGATTGCAGGTCGGGCTACCTTCTTCGACTCCACTTTCAACGGCGGCCCTGATGATAGCGTCGCGTTCCTTCGGCTGGATTTCGCCGTCGGCCCACGCCACCTCGACCAGGGGAACCAGGGAGAAGGCGACCAGGGTCTCGGGCTCGACTTCGAGATCGACAAGCGCACTGATGATCTCGTCATTTTCGATATTGAGATACTCCCGGAACTCTTTCTTCTTCTCCTCGCGCGCGCTCGCGGCACGCAGCTCTTGCAGGATACGCTCGTTCTCTTTTGCGAAGAAGCTGTCCTCAAGAGCCCTGGCTTTGGCCTTCAAGCCTTTCACGTGTTCAGTGCCTTTCATGGGTGCCGTCTCCTTCGGCGGTGGGTGTCGGGGCAGCTCGTCTCGCCGCCGATGGTGATTATGCCATGATCTCTTTGCTCCGGCACCCTGGTGCCGGAGCAAAGAGATGCGTAGAATACGCCGGGTCTGTTGAGAAGCGGGCTTCGAGAGGAGATCATGGCCGAGCACACGTACCAACCGTCAGTCATCGAGCCCAAGTGGCAGGACATCTGGGCCGAGCGCCACACCTTCCGGACACCGTCCGACCCCGAGGAGCTGCGTTCGAAGCCCAAGTACTACGTGCTCGACATGTTCCCCTACCCCTCGGGTGCGGGCCTCCACGTTGGCCACCCCGAGGGTTACACCGCGACCGACGTGATGGCGCGCATGAAGCGCGCTCAGGGTTTCAACGTCCTCCATCCGATGGGTTGGGACGCCTTCGGGCTGCCCGCCGAACGAGCCGCGATGCGTGAGGGTCTGCACCCGGCAGTCATCACCGAACGCAACGTCGACATCTTCCGCAAGCAGATCCAACGCCTCGGATTCAGCTATGACTGGGACCGCGAGGTCAACACCTCCTCGCCCGACTACTACCGGTGGACGCAGTGGATCTTCCTCCAGCTCTACAAAAAGGGCCTCGCCTACATGGCGGACGTTCCGGTCAACTGGTGTCCGGCGCTCGGTACCGTGCTCGCCAACGAGGAGGTCAAGGACGGCGCCTACGTCGAGACCGGCGATCCGGTCGAGCGGCGCCTGATGCGGCAGTGGATGCTCAAGATCACCGAGTACGCCGAACGTCTCCTCGACGATCTCGAGCTGGTCGACTGGCCGGAGAGCGTCAAGGAGATGCAACGTAATTGGATCGGCAAGAGCCAGGGCGCCGACGTTGTCTTCCGGATTGACGGCAGCGACAAGGACTTCACCGTTTTTACGACCCGCCCCGACACTCTCTTCGGCGCCACCTACTGCGTCTTTGCCCCCGAGCACCCGATGGTCGCCGAGATGACGACCGAAGAACTGCGGGACGCGGTCGAGGCCTATGTGGCTGATGCGGCGCAGAAGACCGACCTCGACCGCACAGATCTCGCCAAGGGCAAGACCGGCGTCTTTACCGGAGCGTTCGCCATCAATCCGGTCAACGACGAGAAGATCCCGATCTGGGTCGCGGACTATGTGCTGATGGGTTACGGCACCGGCGCCATCATGGCGGTTCCGGGCCACGACGAACGCGACCACGAGTTCGCGCGTGAGTATGACCTGCCGATCGTCGAGGTTGTGTCGGGCTCGGATGTCCCTATCGAAGAGGCGGCCTTTATCGACAACATCGACGGCGTGCTGGTGAACTCGACCGGCAAGGACGGCTTTTCGATCGACGGCCTCAAGGTGCCGGACGCCATCGCCAAGATCACGGCCTGGCTGTCCGAGCGCGGCCTCGGCGAGGGGCGGGTCCAGTACCGGCTCCGCGACTGGCTCTTTTCCCGCCAGCGCTACTGGGGCGAACCCTTTCCGGTCGTCCACACCGACGACGGTGAGGTCGTGCCTTTGCCCGATGATGTGCTGCCGGTCGAGCTGCCCGTGATCGACGAGTACAAGCCGACTGACGATGGCCGCCCGCCGTTGGCGCGCGCCGGGGATGACTGGCTGCGGATCGAGCTGCCCGACGGCCGCGCAGCGACCCGTGAGACCAACACGATGCCACAATGGGCGGGCTCGTGTTGGTACTACCTCCGCTATCTCGATCCCCACAACGACCGGAAGGCGTGGTCTGCCGAAGCCGAGAACTACTGGATGCCGATCGACCTCTACGTCGGCGGCGTCGAGCACGCGGTGCTCCACCTGCTCTACGCCCGCTTCTGGCACAAGGTGCTGTATGACTGCGGCTATGTTCACACAAAGGAACCGTTCACCAAGCTCTTCAACCAGGGGATGATCCTCGCCTACTCCTTCCGCGACGCGAACGGCAAGTACTACCACCCGTCGGAGGCGGAGGAAGGGAACGGACATTATTTCCTCAAGGGCAGTGAGGTCGAGCTCGAGGCCCAGGTCGAGAAGATGTCCAAATCGAAGCTCAACGTCGTCAACCCGGACGAGGTGATCACGGCCTACGGCGCCGACGCCATGCGCCTATACGAGCTCTTCATGGGCCCGCTCGAGGTGCAGAAACCATGGCAAATGAAGGACGTCGAGGGCGTCAACCGTTTTCTACAGCGGGTCTGGCGACTCGTGGTCGACGAAAAAACCGGCGGTCTCAACACCAAGCTGTCCAACACACCGGCCTCGTTGGAGCCGGACCTCCAACGTTCCCTTCACAAGACAATCCGGAAGATCACCTCGGACACCGAGGCCCTGCAGATGAACACCGCCATCGCACAGATGATGATCTTCACCAACGACGCCACCAGCGGCGCAACCCTGCCGCGTGAGATCGTCGGAGCATTCTTGCGCCTGCTTTCGCCCTACGCACCCCACATCTGTGAAGAGCTCTGGCAGCGCCTCGGCGAGGACGAGCTCATCGCCCATGCCGAGTGGCCGAGCTGGGACCCCGAGCTGGCCCGGGACGAGACGATCACGATCGTCGTTCAGGTCAACGGCAAGAAGCGCGACGAGCTGCAGGTTTCGCGGGACACCGAGAAAGACGAGCTCGAGCGCCTCGCCCTGGCCTCGGAGAATGCGCAGAGGTTCATCGCCGGCAAGCAGCCGAAGAAGATCATCGTCGTCCCCGGCAGGCTTGTCAATATCGTTGTATAGGGCTCAGTTTTGAGTCCTCAGTGTTGAGTTTTGAGTTGTTGGGGGCCCCAAAAATTCACGGGCTGGTGGCGGTCGACTCAAGACTCATAACTCAACTCTCAGGACTCATCCATCCCTGGACCCTTTTCCCCGTTATCCCTTGCACCTCGCGCGCCGATTATCGCAACGGTAGAGTGATACCAACCTCGAGGCCGCAGTCGGGATGGTTGCGGGCGGTGACGGTTCCGCGATGGACCTCGACCGCGCGGCGGGCGATGGCGAGGCCGAGTCCGGCGCCCCCGGTCGCGCGCTCGCGTGCATCTGCTACGCGCGAGAAGGGCTCGAAGAGAGTCTCGAGATGGTCATCGGGAACGCCGGGACCGTGGTCGCGGATCGTGATCACGGCTTCCGCCCCGCCACAATCGATCGACACTTCGACTGCAGTGCCCTCGGCGGTGTGGCGAACGGCGTTGCGGAGCACATTGTCGAACGCACTTCTGATGAGTGAGCGATGGCCTCGCATCGGACAACGGGGTTCTGTGTACAGCTCGACCGACCGATTGGTGGAGGAGGCCTCGAAGGAGGCATCGTCGACCACCTCGTTGAGAAGCTCGCCAAGGTCGAAATCCACCGCTTCGGCGTCCGGCGCTCGAGCCTCGAGGCGTTCCAGAAGGAGAAGCTGGCCGATCAGGTCGTCGAGCCGACCGGTCTCGCGCTCGATACGATCGAGGGCCGCCGCCGCCTGGGCGCCTTCGCGATTGCGGGCGAGCTGAAGGGCCACCGTCAGCCTCGCGAGCGGCGATCGCAGCTCGTGCGAAACGTCTCGCAGCAGGCGTCGCTGGGAGCCGACCAGGTTTTCGAGACGGCCGGCCATGGCGTCGAAGTCGCGCGCCAGCGCCCCGATCTCGTCGTGTCGGCGGTCGACCGGAGGCCCGACCCGCGCCGTCAGGTCGCCCGCGCTGAGGCGCTGGGTTGCGCGCCGCAGCCCTCCGACCGGGCCTGACAGGTACCGCGCGAGCCACAGGCTGAGGGCCCCGACCACCACCGCCAGCAGCGCTAGGCGCCACCACAGGGCCTCCGGCTCCAGCAGATCGATCGGGCGGGGGGGGCGGTGGAGTGCGCCGACGACGACCAGCGGTCGACCCTCCGGATCGGTGGCCGGCTGCGCCACCAGGTGAAGTCCACCGCGGCGCACCGACTCCTCGGCCCCGCTCGCCGCCACCCGCAGCGCGAGCTCGACGACCTGATCGGGGGCCTCCCTCTGGGCGATCTCCCGACCCTCGAGGTCAAAGACGAAGAGGTCGAACCCTCGCGGTCCGTGCCCCCCCGGGGCGTGCGGCGGAGATTCATCGGGGGTGCCGTCGGCGATCCGTTGCGCGGCCCGCTGTACCCGCTCGCTGGCCCAGCTCTCGGCCCCTTGTTGCCAGCGGTCGATGCGTGGTCGCGACTGTGTGAAGAAGGGCGAGGTGACCACAAGCAGGACCCCGAGCACCACCATCGCCAGCCAGAACCAGAGGAAGATGCGCAGGAACAAACTCTTCACAGCGTCACTCGATTTCGAATTTCGGATTTCGGATTTCGGAAATGCCGCCCACGCACCCAGATACAAGATGCAAGGCCGTCCTCCCACCCAATCGGATTCTGGATACTGAAAATCGGCTTCGGGTGGGTGGGCGGTAACTCACAACTCAAAACTCATAACTCACGGCGAAGCCGTGCTGGGTTTGACGTACAAATACCCAACGCCACGAACCGTCTTGATCCGTTCTCCTCCACCTGGCAACGGGCCGAGCTTGCGGCGAAGATTCGAAAGGTGGACGTCGAGGCTGCGGTCAAAGGCCGATGCGCGGCGACCCAGGGCCCGACGCGAAAGCTCGTCGCGGCTGACCACAGTTCCGGCGGCACGCACCAGTGTTTCGAGGACCGCGAACTCGGCGCCGGTGAGATCGACCTCTCCAGCGGAGCAACGGACCTGCCGTGACCCGATATCCATCTCCAGATCGTCGACCATCACCACCGGCGACTCATCGCCCGCCTCGGCCGGTCCCGCCGTACGGCGGAGAATTGCGCGGATGCGGGCGACCAGCTCACGAGGATTGAACGGCTTCGGAAGATAATCGTCGGCTCCCATCTCGAGACCGACGATCCGATCCACCTCCTCGCCGCGGGCTGTGAGCATGATGACAGGCACCTTCGAGGTCGTGCGGATCTTGCTCAGGACAGCGAAGCCGCCAAGCTCCGGCAACATGACGTCGAGAATCATGAGGTCGGGATCGTCGGCCCGGCAGCGCTCGACGCCGGTGACACCATCGTGGACGGATACCGCATGGAATCCCTCGTCCTCGAGGTACTCGGTGACCAGCTCGCAGAGTTCAACGTCGTCGTCAACGATCAGTATCTTCGCCACACAGCGATCCTATCAGTCTGCAGAATACCTTGACGTTTCTTTAGACTCGCCATGCGTTTCCTTGCGCAAGAAGGTCAACAATAAAGGCGTCGCGGTCGTTCCACATCACGACTGAACACGCCGCGCAAGCGGCAACCAACGGAGGTAGACATGAAAGCACGACACATCATCCTGACAATGGCGGCCATCGCGGTTCTCGCCGCACCGGCTGCGGTTCTCGCGCAGCAGGGTCCTGGGCCCGGCGATGGCAGCGGCCCCGGCTGGGGCGGCGGGCCCGGGCCGCATGGCGGAGGACCGGGTTGGTTTGGCAACCCTGAGGGCAGCGACGGGCTGCGTTTCCTCGAGCACATGTTGCCACGCCTGGCAGAGGAGCTCGGCTTGAGCGACGAACAGCTCAACGAGATCCACACCATCGTCGACGCGGCACGGCCGGAGATCGAAGGGTATGTTGAGCAGCTGCGGGCCAATCGAGAGGCCTACCTCGCGGCAAACGATGACCCAACGGTCTTTGATGAAGCAGCTTTCAAAACGCATGCGGATGCCCAGCACGAAATACAGGTCGATCTCATGGTGTTGGTTGGACAGACCAAGGCCAAGGTCTTCCAAGTCCTCACGCCGGAGCAGCGCGACCAGCTCGAGGAAATGCGCGGCAGCTTTGGCAAGAAGATGTTCCGCCGGGGTGGCGGGCGCCGTCCATCCTGATATATGCTCCTCCCCCTCCTGCGCGGCGGCCGAAAGGTCGCCGCGCGCCTTTAGAGATAGGAGATTTCGATGAAGACTTCCGTTCTGTGTGTAGCTTTGTTCGTTTCGCTCACCGTCGTCGGCTTTGGCCCAGATTCGGAAGCAGCGGAAAAGATCAAGAGCACACCCGCCGGTGACAGCATCGTGCTCGACGGCGACCCCTCCGACTGGGAGGGGTTTCCCATCGCCTACCTCGAGGACACCCTTCACGTCATGGCAATCGCCCACGACGATTCCAATATCTATCTGATGTATCGCTTTGCCGACCAGAGGCTGGCCCGGCGGCTCTTGATGCGTGGCGTCACCTTGTGGATCAACGGCGATGGCAAGACCAAGAAGAAGAACGAGGAGTTCGCCGTGCGATATCCTGGGTCCGAGCAGATCGCCGAGCAGTTCGAGGACGAGGACCCCCGGGAGGAACGGTATCGAGCCGAAACCGATGGATCAGACACGTTCGGCGGTGACGGCCCGCCTCCCTTGCTCGCCAGCATGCGCCAGGTGCCGGGCCAGCTGACTGTAATCCGGAAGGGAATGAAAGAGACGGGAGACGAGAATGGCGCCGCTGGTCCGACCGCTGCTTCCTCCTTCAACGAGGGTGTCTTCTGCTACGAACTGAAGATCCCGATCGCCGATATCGGCGGCAAGATCGCCGACGCGAGCCCTGCGGAGAAACGCCTGGTGGCGATCGGCGTCCAGATCGGTGGCATGACCGAGGCTGAAATGGAAACCATGCAGGCGGCGATGAAGGAGAAGATGGGCGGCATGGGCGGCCATCCGCCGAGCGGCGGTATGAGCGGCGGCCCACCGAGCGGGATGGGCGGTGGCGGCCTCGGAAGCATGGGCGGTGGTATAGGCGGAATGGGAGGCGGTCGCGGTGGAGGCGGAATGGGCGGTGATGGCGGAGACATGCGTCATCGAATGGACCCTGAAATCGAGTGGCTGTCCGTCACCCTGCCAGCGGGCGCCTAAGGAAACCAACGCCATGAATGTCAAGAACTCCAAACGAAACGATTTCGAATCACGCATCGTAGCTCAGACGGCCATGCTGCTTCTCGCCGTCTTCGGCCTCGTCGTGCTCGCGGCGTTCAGGGGCTAGATGGGGTCGCAGCGGAGACTGGATACACAGAGTTTGACGCACCCGGGTCCTGAAGAAACACCCCCACCCGTTGCAGGAACCCGGGTGCGCACCTCTTGTTCCCGGGAAGATCCTTTGCAGGTCGGAACATCCATGATTCAATGACGCGGCTCCAAAGAGGAAGGCAGAAACGGCAATGAAGGTCAACCCGATCATCCGCTTTGCGGTCGAGCGCCGGGTCACGATGGCCATGGCGGTGCTCGGCGTGCTGGTGCTCGGCTGGCTGTCGCTGACCCGGCTGCCGTTGGAGTTCCTGCCGACGTTCTCGTCATCCTATATCTCGGTCAACGCCCCCTACCCCTCGTCGTCGCCCGCCGAGACCGAGCGGCGTATCGTGCGGCCGCTCGAAGACAGTCTGGGTACCATCAACGGCGTCGAGACTCTGACCGCGAACTCCACCTCGAGCTCGGGCAGCGTCAGCCTCCGTTTTGTCGACGGCACCGACATGGACCTCGCAGCGGTCGACGTCCGTGACCGGGTCGACCGGGTCCGCCACCGGCTCCCCGCCGACCTCGAGCGCGTCGACATCCGTCGCTTCCAGAGCTCCGACCGGCCGGTCATGCGCTTCCAGATCAGCGCCGACTGGCCGCGCGAGCGTCTCTACCGCTTTACCGAGGACGTGATCGTCCGCCGGCTACAGCGGCTGGAAGGGGTCGCCGATGTCGAGGTCCGCGGCGTCGAGGTTCAGGAGGTGCAGATCAACCTCATCCCCGACCGCCTTGCGGCCCTCGGGATCGACGTCCGCAAGGTCGCGGCGGTCATCCGCGCGAACCACGAGACGGCTTCTGTCGGCACGGTGCGCGACGGCTCGCGCGTCTGGTTCGTGCGCGTCGACGGCAAGCTCAAAAACCTCGACGAGATCCGTGCCCTGCCCCTCGGCGGCGGCCTCCGGCTCGGCGACGTCGCCGATGTGGACATGGCCTATCCCGAGCAGGAGGAGTGGGACTTTCTCAACGGCCAGGAAGCGCTCAACGTGCGCCTCTACAAGGCCTCCACCGCCAACCTCCTGGCGATGATCGACGGCGCGAAGGCCGAAATCGAGGCGATTCTCGAGCTACCCGCCGCGGCCGGCCTGCACGTCAACATCTATCGCGACGACTCCGCGGACGTGCGCAACGGCATCGGAGAGCTGCGCAACACCGGTCTGCTCGGCGGCGCGCTGGCGGTACTTTTCATGTACCTCTTCCTGCGCCGCGTTCGCAGCACTCTGCTGGTGGCGATCGCAATCCCGGTGTCGGTGGTTGTGACCTTCGTCTTCATGTACCTGTCGCGGCAGGCCGGGTGGACCGACTTGACGCTCAACATCATGTCGCTTATGGGGTTGATGCTCTCCATCGGCATGCTGGTGGACAACTCCATCGTGGTCATCGAGTCGATCTTCCGCCACCACGAGGAGCTCGGCGAGGACGCACGCACCGCGACCCTCTGCGGCGCCTCCGAAGTGGCCTTGCCGATCGCCGCCTCGACCCTGACCACGATGTGCGTCTTCCTGCCGATGATCTTCCTGCCGTCGGGCGGTCGTTTCGCGATCTTCATGACCAACATTGGCTTGACCGTGGTGGTGGTCATGGCCGCCTCGCTGGTGGTCGCCGTCACCGTGGTGCCGATGGTGGCGGCGAGGATCCTCGGCGGTGAGCGCCCCCACGAGGGCGGTCTGTGGAGCCGCATCTCAGCCACGTACGCTCGATCCCTCGCCTTCATGCTGCGACACCGGCTCGCCTTCGCGATCGCGGTCGTGCTGGCTCTGGTCGGCTCGTGGTACCTCTACCAGCGAATCGAGCGGACCCTTTCCGCCCCGTCCTACGAACGCCAGATCAGCATCGTGGTCGACACCCCGAAGAGCTACTCGATCGAGCAGAAGCGGGTCCTCTATGACGAGGTCTTCGCGCTGCTCGACCAGCACCGTGAGGAGCTCGAGATCGCCAACATCACCCACACGTTTCGGCGAGGGAGCGGCCGTTCCCGCGGATGGTCCAGGGACAACCGCTTCGATATCTACCTCGTCGACGAGGAGCAAGGGCGGCTCGACACCTCTACCATTCGCGACCGGATCGAGGCCCTGCTGCCCACCCGCGCCGGCGTGACCTTCACACTGTCACGGTCGATGCGCGGCCACTCAGGTTCGGGATCGAGCATCGAGGTGCAGATCCGCGGCGACCGCTCCGAGATCCTCGAGATCCTCGCCGATCGGGCGGTGGCGGCGCTGCGGGCCCTGGCCGGCGTCCGCGACGCCGACTCGTCGCTCGAAAGCGGAGACGTCGAGGTACTGGTGCGCCCCGACCGAGAACGCACCCTGGCAGCAGGTCTGTCGTCGCAATCGGTGGCCCAGAGCGTGTCGTCGGCCCTGTCGTCACGAGCGGTGACCTACTTCGAGGTCGAGGACCGCGAGCTCGACGTGGTCGTGCAGCACCGCGAACAGGACCGGCAGACCCTCGACCAGCTGAAAAAGCTGCCGCTCACCTTCGGCTCGAGCAAGCACGCTATCGGCACCGTGGCCGACTTCGACACCGCGCGCGGGGCGCGCTCGATCGAACGGGTGGACCGCAGCTCGACCGTCACCATCACCGCCGACACCGCTTCGGGCACGCCTTCGTTCGTCGCCCAGCGGATGGCCCAACAGGCCGTCGACGGGCTCAACCTGCCGGCCGGCTACGAAGTAGTGGAGGGAGAGGACTGGATGAGCGGCGAGCAGGACGCCGCCAGCGCATTGTTCCTGCTGGCCTTCGCGCTGGTGCTGATCTACATGGTGATGGCGTCGCTCTTCGAGAGCTTCGCCCAGCCCTTCACGATTATGTTCTCGGTGCCCTTCGCCTTCATCGGCGTCGGCCTCATCATGACCCTGACCGGCCAGGCGCGTTCGTCGAGCTCGGACATGGGTCTCATCCTCCTCGCCGGCATCGTCGTCAACAACGCGATCGTGCTTGTGGACCACATCAACCAGCTCCGCCAGCAGGGCCTGCCCCGCGATGAGGCGATCATCCTCGGCGGCCGCCACCGTCTGCGCCCCATCTTGATGACCGCCATGACAACGGTGCTCGGGCTGTCACCCATGGTGGCCGGCTACTTCCTGCCGAGCTTCTTCGGCGCACCCGACGGCCGCGCCGCATTTTGGGCACCGATCGGTCTGGTCATCCTCGGCGGGCTGACCATGTCCACATTCCTCACGGTCATGGTGATCCCGACCGTCTACTCCCTGATCGACGACCTCAGCGTCTTCGTCCGGCGCATCGCGGTGGAGGTCCTGCGCGGCTCGTCGCGAACTGTCCCTGTGCCCGCATATCCCGGCGGAGCCCAATGGGCGAAGCCGGATGCCGTCTCCGTGCCCGCCAGCAGCCCCGAATCCACTCAAGGAAAATATTCCCAGTGAAAATCAAACAGATCACCACTATCTCTGCGTCCTTTCTCATGGTTCTCACCCTCTCCGCATGCGACGGATCCTCCGGCGACGCCGGGGGCCGCACCGACGGTGGTCGCCCGAACGCGATGGGCGACCCGATGGAGGTCGGCGCGCCCGCCGCGGCGGTGCCGGTGCGGGTGCAGCGCGTTCTTCGCCGATCCATCTCGCAGTACCTGCAGACCAACGGCACGCTCGAGGCCGAAAACGAGGTCGATATTGTCGCCCGCACCTCCGGCCCGGTGACCGAGATCCTGACTGAGGAAGGTCAGATGGTTCGCGCAGGTCAGCTGATGGCGCGCATCGATGACCGGGAGCCGAAGAACCAGGCCGCGATCGCGCGGGTCGCCCGCGACGAGGCGCAGCTCGCCTTCGACCGCACCCAGGCCTCGTGGAACGAAGGGCTGGTGAGTCGCGAGGCTTACGACAGCGCGATATCGAAGTTGGCCGCGGCGCAGGCGCAGCTAGAGAGCGCCGAGATCCAGCTCGCCTACACCGAGATCCGCGCTCCGTTCGACGCCCAGGTGGTGACGCGGGACATCAAGCTCGCACAGTACGTGACTTCCGGCGCGCGATTGTTTCGGATCTCAGACTTCACGCCCCTCCTGTGCCGGGTCGAGGTGCCCGAGAAGGACCTGCCACGAGTGCGGATCGGACAGACCGCCCACCTCGAGGTCGAGGCCTACCCTGGTCAGCAGTTCCCGGCCTCCGTCTCGCGGCTGCGGCCGACCGTCGACCCCGCCTCGGGCACCTTCACCGTCACCCTCGAGGTGGCTGCGCAGGGCAAGCTGCGACCCGGCATGTTCGCTTCGGTGTACCTGGAGACCGAGACCCGTGAAAACGTGCTCGCGATTCCGCGCGACGCGCTCGTACTCGATTCACTGGGCGACACGGTCTACGTCATGGTCGACGGCGTCGCCGAGCGGCGGGAGGTACGCCTCGGCCTGCGCGACGAAGACTCGGTGGAGGTCGTCGATGGGCTCGCGGGCGGTGAGCAGCTGATCGTGCTTGGCCAGGAAGGCCTCGCCGACGGCACGCCGGTGGAGGTCCTTGGCGATGCGCCGCCCGCCGCGTCCACCGTGGAGGCCGCGGGACCGCCGCCGGAGGCCATCGAGGCGATGCGGCAGCGGATGAAGGAGCGCGGGATGTCGGACGAGGAGATCGAGCAACGCCTGCAAGAGATGCGTGATGGTGGCGGCCGGGGGGGCGGCATGCGACAAGTGGGCGTGAGTGAGATACCGCCCTTCTTGGCGCAACGGATCAAAGAGGCGTCGCCCGAGGAGCTCGAAGGCATCAAGGAACGGATGAAGCAGTTCGGCCTTTCCGACGAACGCATCGAGGAGATCATCAAGCAGATCCGCGAAAACGGCGGGGACGCGAATTGAACCACAAAGACACGAAGACACGAAGTACGCACCAAGTTTTTCTTAACCTGGCGATGACTGACATCGAAACGTCTGGGGATTTCGACGCCAGGTCAGAATTCTTCTTTGTGAAGACCTTTGTGCCTTTGTGCCTTCGTGGTTCAAAAGCGGTCGCCGAATCGGGGCAGCCAGAATGAAGATTGTCGATCTTTCGATCCGACGCCCGGTGACGGTCTTCATATTCGCGGTGGCGGCGGTGGTCTTCGGGATCGTTGCCTTCCGCAACCTCGCGGTCAATCTGCTGCCCGACATCACCTACCCGTCGCTGACTATCCGCACCACCTACGAGGGCACGGCACCGGTCGAGATCGAGTCACTGCTGACACGGCCAATTGAAAATGCGGTCGGTGTCGTCAACAACGTGGTCCGCGTCACGTCCTCGTCGCGCGCGGACGTGTCCGAGGTGACCCTCGAGTTTGCATGGGACACCGACATGGACTTCGCCTCCCTCGACGTGCGCGACCGCCTCGACCGGGTGCGGCTGCCTCTCGAGGCCGAGCCGCCGATCCTGTTGCGCTTCGACCCGTCGCTCGATCCCATCATGCGTGTCGGCCTTCACGGTTCCGACGATCTCGCGCAGCTTCGTTTCATGGCCGAGGAGGACCTCAAGCGCGCCTTCGAGCGCATCGACGGAGTCGCCGCAGCGGTGGTTTCTGGGGGGCTCGAGGAGGAGATCCAGGTCGAGCTCGACGAGCGCAAGCTGACGGCGCTCGGACTGTCGGTAGGTCAGGTGGCGAGCCGGCTGGCGGCGGAAAACGTCAACATCACCGGCGGAACGCTGCGTGACGGCCGCACCGAGTACCTGGTCCGGACCCTCAATGAGTTCGTACGGCCGGAAGACATGCGATCCATCGTCGTGCAGCGCAGCGGCCAAGCGATCATTCGTCTGTCGGACGTGGCGCGGGTCTATACCGGCCACAAGGAACGCGAGATCATCACCCGCATCAACGGCGACGAGTCGGTGGAGCTGGCGATCTACAAGGAGGGTGGCACCAACACCGTGACCGTCTCTGATGCCGTCACCCGGCGCCTGGACGAGCTTCGTGCGGAGATCGCCAGGGTCGACCCTGCTTTGCGGATCGACATCATCACCGACCAGGCGCGATACATCCGGCAGGCGGTCCGCGAGGTTCTCGAGACCGCTCTCTTCGGTGGCCTGTTGGCGGTCCTGGTGCTCTACCTCTTCCTGCGCTCGGTCAAGAACACGCTCATTATCTCGATTTCGATCCCGGTGTCGGTGGTCGCCACGTTCTTCCTCATGTATGTGGCCGGGATTTCGCTCAACATCATGTCATTGGGCGGTCTCACCCTCGGTGTCGGGCTGCTTGTCGACAACGCGATCGTCGTATTGGAGGCGGTGCAGCGCAAGCGGGACGACGGCCTTGACGTCGTCGAGGCGGCGCGGATCGGCACCTCGGAGGTCGGGCGCGCCATCACCGCCTCGACCCTGACAACGATCTGCGTCTTCGTGCCCATCGTCTTCGTCGAAGGAGTCGCCGCGCAGCTCTTCCGCGACCAGGCCCTCACCGTCGCCTTTTCGCTGATGGTGTCGTTGGTCGTGGCACTGACCGTCATTCCGATGCTCGCCTCACGCCGTCTCGACCCCGCACATGCGGTTTCGACGGGAAGCGGGGACACACCGCAGCCCGCGCCTCTCCGGTGGCTCGGCGTGGCGGTCTTCACAGTCACCACACGGATCCTCGGGGCGGCGCTGGTTGTCGTCCGAGTGATCGGCCGCACGAGCGGCGCCATCCTGAAACCGATCCTCGACCTCTTCGACCGCGCGCTGGCGGCCACCGCCGCCGGTTACTCGCGGGCGATCTCGCGCGTCCTCGGACGCCCGCTGGCGGTGGTCGGCGTGACGGTGATCCTGCTCGTGGGCAGTCTCGGCCTCTACCGCTCCCTCGGTTCGGAGCTCATCCCCGAGCTCGTGCAGGGCGAATTCTACGCCGACCTCGAGCTGCCGCCGGGGACCCGACTCGAGGTCACCGACCGCAAGCTCCTCGACCTCACCGAGACCGCCGACACCATCGCCGGCCTGAAGACTGTCTACACCATCGCCGGCACTTCCAACGAGCAGGGAGGCACCGCTGGTGAGCTCCGCGAGTACCTCGGCCAGATCACGATCACCCTCGAACCGCCGGTGTCGCGGGAGGCCGAGGACGCGGCCATGTTGCAACTGCGCCAGGCCGTCGATGCCGAAAACCTGGCGTTGCAACACGGCAACGAGCTCGAGGCGGGCCGGCGGCCCGCGCTGGTGGCACGCTTTGGCAGGCCCTCGTACTTCAGCTTCAAAACCGCCATCGAGGTCGAGGTACGCGGGTTCAACCTCGAGCTCCTGGAGCGGCTGGCGGCGGAGGTCGTGGCAAGGATGCAAGCCATCGAGGGCCTGACCGATATCAGCGCCTCCACCGAGGGCGGCCACCCCGAGCTCCAGGTGCGGCTCGACCGAGACCGCCTCGCCGCCTACGGGCTCGGGATCGATGACGTGGCGGCGGTGCTGCGCGGCATGGTGCAGGGGGACGTGGCGACCGACATCACTCGGACCGACCGCACCATCGACATCCGGGTGCGCGCCGCCGAGCGCTTTCGCTCGTCCGCCGAGGCTCTTGCAAACTTGACCGTGACCCAGGTCGGCGGCACCTCCATCCCGCTGTCGGCGGTTGCCGAGGTGCTCGAACTCGAGGGCCCGGCCGAGATCCGCCGCGCAGACGGCACCCGCGTCGCCAGCATCACCGCCAACCTCGCCGACCGCGACCTCGGATCGGTGACCGCCGACATCCGTCGCGCGCTCGAGGGTATGAGCTGGCCGTCGGGGTACGACTGGCGTCTCGGCGGCCAGGAGGAGGAGATGGCCACGTCATTCGCGTCCATGCGGCTCGCCTTCGGGCTCGCCGTGTTTATGGTCTACCTGGTGATGGCGTCGCAGTTCGAGAGCCTGCTCCATCCCTTCGTCATCATGTTCTCGGTCCCGTTCGCGGTCATCGGCGTCCTCACCACGATGTGGCTGTTCGGGGTGACCGTCAGCGTCGTATCGTTGATCGGCTTCATCCTGCTCGCGGGCATAGCGGTCAACGGCGCGATCGTCCTCGTCGACTACGCCAACCAGCTGCGGCGCCAGGGCCTCGGCAAGCTCGAGGCGCTGGCACAGGCCGGCCGCGTCCGGATGCGCCCGATCCTGATGACGAGCTTGACGACGATTTTCGGGCTCCTGCCAATGGCTCTCGGCCTCGGTGAGGGCGCCGAGCTGCGCACGCCGATGGCATTGACGGTGATCGGTGGGATGATGACCTCCACGTTGCTGACTCTACTGGTGGTCCCGGCGGTGTACGCGATCCTCGACAGGCGGTCGTAGCCCCGCAAGCGCTTCTCGCTTCGGCGAGAAAGGTGCCACCCGTCGCATTGTTTCACTGAGGTGCGCGTTGAGGCTTCGACGACACAGGTGCCACATTTCGCATTGTTTGCCCGAGAGGCTTGAACTGGCCGAAATGCGCGGAGATCAAACAATGCGAAGTGTGGCACCATCCCCGCCGATGCCTCATCGCGCGCCTCATTGGAGGAGTGGCACCTGTGTCGTCGACGCGGCCTCGTGCTTCCGAAACGGTGTCGTCTGGGATCGATGGATGTTGACCCGCCGCCATCGTCGTGCTATACGCATATGCGCATAGGAGGACCCGTGCCACGCGATCGTTCCACCGTCCGTCGAATCCTGATCCGCCAATTGCTGGCGGAGCGTGAGATCTCCAGCCAGAGCGGGCTCGCCAAGCTGTTGGGCGAGGCGGGTCATCCGGTTACCCAATCGACGGTCTCACGGGACCTCACCGAGCTCGGCGCCACCAAGGCGGACGAGGGCACCGACCACGAAAGGTACGTTCTCGCCGATCAACAGCTATCGGCCGATGAGAGCTTCGACGAGCTGCGTCGTGTTCTCGAGGCCTACCTCGAAGGGGCTGTTCCCTCAGGCAACCTGGTGGTTTTGAAGGTCAGGTCGGCGACGGCCGGGACAGTGGCGGCGGCTCTCGACGCCACCCCGCCAAACGGAGTGGTTGGCACCCTGGCCGGCGATGACACGGTCGTCGTGATTGCCGACGACACCGTGGGTGGAGGACCCGTCGCGAACACGATCATGGGAATTCTGGAGGAATGAAGTGAAGGTTGTACTCGCCTACTCCGGCGGTCTGGACACATCGATCATCCTGCACTGGATCAAGAAGACCTACAGCGCCGAGGTCATCACCTACACCGGCAACGTCGGCCAGATCGACGAGGACATGGACGAGGTGCGCGAGGCGGCCATCGCTACGGGCGCCTCAGAGGCCGTGGTCGAAGATCTTCGTGAAGCGCTGGTGACCGAGTGCGTCTTTCCGGCCCTCAAGGCGAATGCGGTCTACGAGTGGTACTACCTCCTCGGCACCGCCCTCGCCCGCCCGGTTATCGCCCGCGGGTTGGTGCAGACCGCCGAGCGGTTCGGCGCCGACGCCATCGCCCACGGCGCCACCGGCAAGGGCAACGACCAGGTCCGTTTCGAGCTCTCGGCCTACGCGCTCCAACCAGAAATCCGGGTGATCGCGCCGTGGCGCGAGTGGGACATGAAGGGCCGCTCTGATTTGATGGCCTACGCTTCCGCGCACGGCGTTCCGATTCCGGCTGCGCCGAAGCCCTCCTATTCGATGGATGCCAATTTGATGCACGTCTCCTACGAAGGAGGGATGCTCGAGGATCCGTGGTCGAGCCCCCCCGAGGGCATGTTCCGCATGACCACGGATCCCGAGCTCGCGCCGGATGAACCCGAGGTTCTCACCGTGCGGTTCGAAAAAGGCGAACCTACTGAGATCAACGGTATCGGTATCGATCCCGTGACCCTGCTCGAGACTCTCAACACGACCGGAGGGCGTCACGGCGTGGGACGGGTGGACATCGTCGAGAACAGGTTTCTCGGCATGAAGAGCCGCGGCGTCTACGAGACGCCGGGGGGCACGATCCTTCATCACGCCCATCGCGCCGTCGAGTCCATCACCCTCGATCGCGAGGTCCAGCACCTGCGCGACGAGCTCGTGCCCAGGTACGCTGAGATGGTCTACAACGGGCTCTGGTTCAGCCCCGAACGCGAGGCCCTCCAGAGCTTCATGGATACGGTCCAGGAGCGAGTCAACGGCGAGGCGCGGCTCAAGCTCTACAAGGGAAGTGTCATGGTCGAGGGTCGGAGGTCCGAGACCCACACCCTCTACGACGAGGCGGTCGCGACCTTCGAGGCCGATGAGGTCTACGACCAGGCGGACGCCGCCGGCTTCATCCGCCTCAACGCCTTGCGACTCCGGACCCTTGGGGGTAAGAGGATCTCGGAGGGCGAATGAGCCTCCTGCGCGGGCTCTTCGACGGCGACGAGGACGACCTCTTCCGAGCCTTCGCGTCTTCGCTGGAGATGGACTCATGGATCGCTGAAGAGGACATCGAGGGATCGATCGCCCATGTGACGATGCTGGGTGAGGTCGGAATACTCTCTTCAGATGAGACCGCGACGTTGGTCGACGCTCTCTCGCAAATCCTGGAGGAGCTCCGGGGCGGCACCTGGACCCCCGACCCGTCTCAGGAGGACATCCATATGGCGGTCGAGGCCCGCCTCACCGAGGTCGCCGGTGAGGTCGGCGGCAAGCTCCACACCGCCCGCTCGCGCAACGACCAGGTCGCAACTGATGTCCGTCTGTGGTTGAAGCGCCGGCTTGACGCCCTCGCGGCGGCCGTCGGCGATCTCATTACCGCCCTGCTCGACCGGATTGAAACCGATGGGCAGGTTGTGCTGCCGGGCTATACCCATCTCCAGCGCGGTCAACCCATCCTGCTCGGCCACCACCTCCTCGCCCACGCCTGGGCACTCAGTCGAGACCTCCAACGGATTCACGAGGTGACTGCACGGGTGAATCGGAGTCCATTGGGAGCTTGCGCCCTCGCCGGCACTCCCCACCCCATCAACCGTCAGCAGACAGCGGAGCTCCTCGGTTTCTCCGGACCGATCGAGAACGCGATGGATGCAGTTGGGTCGAAAGATCATCTTCAGGAGACAGTCTCGACCTGCGCTATTTGCATGTCGACGCTGTCGCGGATGGCCGAGGAGCTCGTCCTGTGGTCATCGGCAGAGTTCGCATTTATCCAACTTGATGAGCGGCACACCACGAGCTCGAGCATCATGCCCCAAAAACGCAACCCGGACGGCGCCGAGCTGATCAGAGGCGAAGCCGGCGTGGTCTTTGGCAATCTGCAGGCGCTTCTGACACTTACCAAGGCCATGCCACTCGCCTATAACCGTGATCTGCAAACGGAGCGGAAACCCCTCATCGAATCGGTGCTGCGTACGACGGCTTCGGTCCAACTCCTGGCTGCGATGTGGGCTGAGCTCGAGGTACGGAAGGCGCGGTTCGAAAGCGAACTGTTCGGCGATCTCAGCTTGGCTACGGAGCTCGCCGATCTCCTGGTCGAGCGCGGCGTGCCGTTCAGGGAGGCACACCGGATCGTGGCCCAGGCGGTCAGGTGGTGTGAGGAGCAAGGGGGCAATCTCAGCCTCCTCGATGGCGGCACCGCACAACAGTTCCACCCCGGTTTCCCGTCGGATCTGGGACCCTGGTTGGATCCGCGAGCGGCCGTCGAGCGGCGGACTTCATACGGGGGAACTGCCTCATCGGAGGTCGACCGTCAGGTCTCCCTGCTACGCGATCTGGTTTCCGTCACAGCCACCGATCACGACCGCTGAATGCCGACACCAACCCGGCTTCCAAGAACGCGAGAGAAACCGAGAAGAACGAAACCACAAAAGGTTATTTCTCGTACACCCCGCATGAATCGTCTCTTCCGGATTGCCTCAGTTCTGTCCACGGCCCTCCCGATCATCGCCACCGCCCAGGCGCCCGACATCGATCAGGAACCTCCGGACGCACCCCACCAGATCCCTCGCGTCGAATCGCGGATCGAAGTCGACGGGGTCCTCGATGAGCCGGTCTGGAAGAGCGCCTGGACCATGACCCTCGACTACGAGATCCGGCCGGGGGAGAATACCCCAGCGCCTATCCGCACCGACGTCTTCGTCATGTACGACGCGAGCCGCCTTTACGTGGGGTTTCTGGCGCACGACCCGGACCCTCGTGAGATTCGCGCCCACCTTTCCGATCGTGATCAAGCCGGGAACGACGACTGGGTCGGCGTGGTCCTCGATACCTTCAACGACGAGCGGCGAGACTACGTCTTCCTGGTCAACCCCCTCGGCGTGCAGATAGACGAAATCGAGGTCCAATCGAGTGGCGAAACACCGTGGGACGGCATCTGGCGGTCGGCGGCCACGATCACTGACTGGGGGTGGTCGGCCGAGCTCGAGATCCCTTTCTCCACCCTTCGTTTCCAGAGGAGCGCCGGGCCGCAGATCTGGCGTTTTGACGCCCTACGCAGCTATCCCAGAAACGTCGATCATCGGATAGGCGCCTTCCCCCGCGACCGTAGCAACAATTGCTACCTCTGCCAGGCGCTCAAGATCGAGGGCTTCGCCGGTGTCTCGCCCGGACGCAACATCGAGATCGTCCCGACCCTGACAGCGACACGTACCGACGAACGGGAAGATCTTCCAAACGGAGAGATGGTCAACGGCGACCCCAATTTCGAGCTAGGTCTCACCGCGCGCTGGGGGATCACCCCGAATCTCACGCTCAGTGGAACCATCAACCCCGACTTCTCGCAGGTCGAGGCCGACGCACTCCAGCTCACCGTCAACCGTCCCTTTGCGATCCTTTTCCCCGAGCTGCGCCCCTTCTTCATGGAGGGCGCCGACTTCTTCGAGACGCTGATGGACGTCGTCTACACCCGCGTGATGCGTGAACCCGAGTGGGGCCTCAAGCTCACCGGCAAGGAGGGCGCTCACACGATCGGCGCCTACGTCGTGGACGACCAGATCACCAACCTCGTCATCCCCGGCAGCGAGAGCTCGGATTTCACGGTCCTCGAGCAGCCGAACACGGCGACCGTGCTGCGTTACAAGTACGACGTCGGCAACCGCTTCACCCTCGGCGCCATCTTCACCAACCGCGGCGGCCGCGACTACCTGAATCGGGTGGCCGGGATCGACGGTGACCTTCGCCTGTCGGCCAAGGACTTCGTCTTCGTCCAGGTTCTGAGATCGAAGACCAGTTATCCGGAGGAGGTCGCCGAGGACTACGACCAACCCGAGGGCAAATTCGACGATTGGGCCGCAGAGATCTACTACAGCCACAGCACCCGCACCTGGATGTGGTGGGCAGATCTTTCAGATATCGGCACCGACTTCCGTGCCGATCTCGGTTTCATGCCCCAGGTGAACTTCCAACACCGGGAAGCCGGAATCGGCTACCAGTGGAACGCGACCGAAACGAGCTGGTACTCGCGGATGGACATCAAGGCCAAGGTGGCCGACACCGTTGACCAGACGGGCTTCCTCCTGTTCCATGAAGACGTCGTGCAGTTCACGATCGAAGGACCCCTTCAGTCACACTCGGTCGTGCGCCCGAGTCAGGTGCGCGAGGGCTATAACGGCGAGGAGTTCGACTTCAACCGCCTCAAGCTCCACTTCTGCGCCAAACCGGACCGGCACAGCTACGTCTGGCTCAACCTCCACCTCGGCGGCCAGATCGACTATGACAACACCCGGCCGGGCGACTTCGTCAATTTCGATGGGGGATTCTGGTATCGCTTCGGCAGGCACCTCTACCTCGAGCCCACCTACACCCGGGAACGCATGGAGGTCGCCGACGGCTGGCTCTACACCTCGACCATCGGCCAGCTCTCGGCCTCGTGGCAGTTCAACCCCCGCTGCTTCGTGCGCGCGATCCTCCAGCACGTGGACGACCAGTTCAACACCGCGCTCTACACTGACGGCCGCGACCCCGAGGAGCAGAGCCTTTTCACCCAGCTCCTGTTTTCCTACAAGCTCAACCCGCGCACGGTCTTCTTCCTCGGATACTCGGACAACTCGTTCGCCAACCAGGATTACGGCCTCACCCTCGGCGACCGCACCATCTTTGCCAAGATCGGCTACGCCTGGGTTTTCTGAGTTCTATTTTTTCACTTCGAGCCGAGTCCAGCGAACATCTGCACTGTCGGTGAACCGCAGTACCTCACCAGGTTCGTCGAGGATGACATCGACGAAGAGCTTGGTGCCCGCCAGATTGCGGTAATAAACCGTGTAGTGGTCCATATCGCCGATTTTTTCGGCATCCATGCCTGAAACCTTGAATTTGACCACACCGGTACCGCCGGTACCGAAAATGATCCTGTTCTGTTCAAACTCCACATATTGGTCGTTGAACACCGGGTGCGTTGTTGTCCAGAGGCCCAGCAGGCGCGGCGTCAGCTCCGCGAACTCCGGTTTCTCGAAGAGAACCAGCCGCGCCGTCACGACCGCCACAACAACCACGACCAGGAGCCCTACCAGAATTCTGGTGGTTGTCAGTATGCCGGGTTTTTTCTCTTCCTCGAGCTCCTCAAATTCGTCCCAGTCGTCATCGTCGTATGCGCTCCGGGCCATAGAATGCCTCCGACCAGAATTACTCTACGCTCCGGACGGGGAAAAAACCACCTCGGGCTGGCCCAAGGGGAGATAACGCCAGGTCAACCGCGTCGTTGCCAGATGACCGCGGGTTGACTCTTGAAGTACATCCGAGCGCCGGAAGATTCGACAACGATGGTTCGCTTGAACTTCGTGCCCGCCACGTCGCGAAAGTGGAGAATGATCATGTCGACGCCTTCAACCTGCTCTTCTTCGACTCCAACAACGGTGTACTTGACAAACGAGGTGCCACCTATTCCAAAGGTGATGCTTTTGGTTGTTATCTTCAGGTAGCGATCGGAGTACTCAGGGTGGTCACTGGTCCACTCGCCAACAAGAGACTCAGGCACGGTTTTCGAATCGAAGTGTGGACGGTCGAGCAGTCCGTTAGCGAGAATCGCGAAGACGGAAATCACAGCTACCCAGATCAAGGCACGGCGTAATGTCATCGCACGCTTCGGTTCGGGCTCGTGTGCCGGAACCTCGACAATCACATTGTTCTCTCCATCGGTGCTCATGCGTGCCCCCCAGCGACGTCTGGTAATTCGTCCTCACCGGTCCACTTCGGAACCCGCTCCGGATCCTCGCCGATCGCCAGCATGAACGCCTTCAGCACCCTTGGATCGAACTGCGTTCCGGTCTCCTCGAGGATCAGTCGAACCGCCTTTTCGTGATCGAAACCCTTACGGTACGGCCGGTCCGAGGTCATGGCGTCATAGGTGTCGGCGACTGCGAGGATCCGCGCGTTGATATCGATTTCATCACCCGCGAGCTTTTCCGGGTAACCGGTTCCGTCGAACTTCTCGTGGTGTTGCTCGACGATCGGCAGAATGTCGGCGAAGGCGGTGATCGGCTGGAGGATTCGCCCACCAATCGACGGGTGGTTCATCACCTGTTCCATCTCGTCGTCGTCGAGCCGCCCGGGTTTATCGAGGAGCTTGACCGAGATACCCAGCTTGCCGATGTCGTGCAACAGGGCGCCTCGATGGAGCACCTCGAGCTCGCTGTCGCTGTGACCCAGTTGTCTGGCGATCCGCATCGACATTGCCGTGACCCTCTCCGAGTGGCCGGCCGTCCACGGAGATTTGGCGTCGATCGCACGCGCAAAAGCCTCGAGCGTTCCCCAGGTCAGGGCCTTCAGCTCGTCGATCAACCTCGAGTTGGAGAGGGCGACAGCCACCTGGTCAGCGAGTTGGCGCGCGTGCGATCGTTCGTCTTCCGTGAACTCCCGGCCATCGGCGCGGCCCACGCACAGGATCGCCTCCATTCTCTTCTCCAACAACACTGGCAGAGCCGTCACGACGAGGCCCTCGGCGGCCGGCAGGGCGGCCAGCAGGCCAGAGGCGCCATCCTCGGCGCCGAGGTTCACCGATTCCGGATTTCCAGCGAGCGTGTCGAGGTCCCACGCCGACAATTCAACATTCGCCGTATGAACCTCGTCAGGAGATCCGCTGGCCGCAAAAAACACCATCATTTCATCCGCACTCTCGCCGGTGCGCAGCGCGATGCCGACCAAATCGGCGTCCACCGCTTCGAGGCCGCCGACCACTGCGGTTTCGACGATCGTCGAGGTGTCGAGAGACGACAAGACCGCGCGGTGGATCCCGGCGTTGGTCGCAAGGGCCCTGAACTGCCGTCGCAGGCGGTCGGACATGCTGTTGAAGGCATCGGCGAGGTCTTCGAACTCGTCGCCGCTGTCCACCTCCACCCTGCTCGAGAAGTCCTTCTTCGCGATCCGTCGGGTCCCTTCGGTCAGTCGGTCCAACGGAACGAGGCTGCGGCGAATCGAATAAATACTGGCCAGCAGCACAATCCACAGCGAGGTCAGAACCACGGGCGGAAACACGTTTCGGAACTCGTGCATCGGCTGGAGAATCCGATCTTCGGACTCGACCAGCACAAACGCCCAATCCTTGACCGCGAAGATGGGAAGCAGAAAGAGATTCCGATAGCTCGCACGGTAGTCTTCCCCATCCGAGACGAAGCGAAATTCGCCCCGCACGCCCGAGCTCACCAGAGACGTCACATCGGACTCGAGGCCGGCGCAGCCGGCAAACGTGCCATAGAGGAGCCGTCGGGCATCGTCATAAACACAGATTTCGGTATCGGCCGGTATCAAGTTGCCCGATTCGAGACCCCAGAGGTAGTCCTCGGAGATCGTTCCCACGACGATTCCCGCACTCGGATTCTCGGGCTCCATCAACCGCCACATTCTTAGGCCAGCCACTTCGGAGCCGTCTCCTGCACCGGTCACGAGCACGGTCTTTCCTTGCTCGAGATGTGTGAGCAGGTCCGCGCTCGGCTTCGGGTTCGGAGGCGGATCGCCGTAGATCACATCGAGCGATCCATCAGCTGCGGCCACGGTCATTCCTTCAAACATGGTGCTCATCCGAGCGGAGGCAGATCCCTCCATCCACCGCTCGCGCTCGGCGTCGGCCAATACCGATACCACCGAACCCAGTTGCGACTCGAGAAAGAGCAGCCTCTCGTGGACCGACAGGCTCTCCGACTTTGCCGTCCGCCACAGCCGCTCGGAGCTCTGCGCGAAGAGCTGGTCGCTGACGTACGGGTACGCGACGACCGCGAGAATGGTGGTCGGGACCAACGCGCTGAGCACGAAAAGGACAAAGAACCGCCGCGCCAGGATGCTGCGGAAGAGACGGGTGTCGATTTTCACCGTCAGACTCCGCGTCAGAACTCGGACACCGGGCCGACGAAGGCCCCGTTGCTCGCCCGCACGATATCGTCGCGGCTCGCGTGGGCTGTGAACGGCGCCTTGCTATCGCCGTCGGGGCCCATGCTATAGAGGTCATAGTCCGAGTTGACCGGGACCAGGGAGTGGTCTTTGCGACGTTTGCCATTGACCCCGGGATCTGCGTTGTCGATGATCTTGAGGTATTGGTAAGGGTTTCCCCAGGGGTCACGCAGATTGTCGTATCCGACATCGGCCAGGCTGTCCGGCGGAACGGTGTAATCCATGATGTACTGGGCGATATCGGCGTCCATTTTGCTGATATCCGCGATCGCCTGCAGGTCCCGGTTGCGTTGGGTGTAGCCGAGGAGACGTGGAACGATGATCATGGAAAGGGTCGCTATCAGACCGGCGACGATCACAATCTCGATCAGGGTGAACCCGGAGACTGCGTCCGTTTTGTGCACACGGCGCCCCGCCAAACCGGGCGCATACGCCTGTCCGGCTCTCCGCCCAAAGAGATGATTTCTTCCATATACCATGGCAGGTCAAAGACTTCGGCCCTATTTTCAATGTTATCACAGGGCACTCGTGAACCCGGATCTCACGATCCAGCTGACCGTAGATGGCGCCCAGATGGAGGCTTGTCGATATCGGGAGACACCGAGACGTTGCGAGATCGGTTACTTGATGCGGTACCTCGCCACGTCGGGGTTGACACCTGCGGCCTTGTATTTCTCCCAGTTGTAGAAGCCTGAGCCGGTCTTGGCGCCGAGCTGCCCCGACTCGACCAGCCGCTTGAGGAGGGGACTCGGCTTGTAAAAGCTCCCGAACTCTTCCTCGATGACCTCGCAGATGAAGAGCATGGTGTCGAGACCCACGTAGTCAGCGGTCATCAGCGGTCCCATCTTGTGACCGAGACAATAGGTGCACTTGTCGACGTCGTCAACCGCGGCGATTCCTTCCTCGACGACCCGAATGGCCTCGTTGACGAAGGGGACGAACATGCGGTTGATGGCGAAGCCGGCCTTGTCCTCGGCCGGGATCTCGATCTTGCCCATGTCGTGGCAGAGGGCCACCACGGTTTCGTAGGTCGCGTCCGACGTCGCCAGCCCGCGGATGATTTCAACCCCCTGCTGCATCGGCACCGGATTCATGAAGTGCATACCCATGAACAGATCCGGCCTGCCGTAGGCGGCCCCGAGGCGCGTGATGCTGATGCCGGAGGTGTTGGAAACAAGGATCTTGTCATAACCCTTGTCAGCCAGCTCGCGGTTGATCTTTTCCTTGAGCTCGGGCCGCTCCGGGACGGCCTCGATGATGAGATCGCAGTCCAGCAGATCGTCCACCGAGGAGGTCGTCTTCAGGCGCCCCAGGGCCTCGTCCCTGGCCTCAACGGTGATCCCTTTCTCGCCGTCCGACTTCTCGAACGCCTTCACGAGCCGGTCGAGGCTGCGCGAGATCGCATCCAAACCACGCTCGAGGACGCTCGCGTCAACGTCCATGACGACAGTATCGAAGCCGCTCTGCGCGGCTACCTGCGAGATGCCGTTTCCCATCGTGCCGATCCCGATGACGCCTATCTTCTTCAGTCCGCTTTCGCTCATCGAATCCTCCTCCAGTCGGTCCCTGGCATTCTACGCCTTCCGAAAAAGACATGCGGGCCAAGCGACGAGTCACGGTCGTCGATGCGATATTCCAGATACCGGATACCAGATCTACCCCGCCTCCCACTGGGACCTCATCCGCTCTCCGCATCCGGTATCTGACATCCGGCAGCCGGTATCCCTGCGAGAGCGGCTGGTTGACTGAACGGCGTGCCAACGGTATACACGTTGGGCTCGAGATGATTTTGGAAATCGATCCCGTCGAGCCGCAACCGTGGCTGTTGGCGCGCGCCGCGCAGATGCTACGCGGTGGCGGCGTCGTGGTCATGCCCACCGATACGGTTTACGGAATGACCTGCGGTATCACTCACCACGAAGCGATCCGCCGGATTTACAAGCTCAAGGACATGGACCCCAAGAAGCCGTTGTCGATTCTAGTCGGCGACATGTCGATGGTCGGTCACTATGCCCGCGGAGTCTCGACACCGGCCTTCAGGCTCCTCAAGCGGGTCCTCCCGGGACCCTACACCTTCATTTTCGAGGCCAGCCCCGAGGTGCCGAAGATCATGCTCCGCAAGCGCCGTACCGTCGGCATTCGCATGCCCGACAACCCGATCGCCCTCGCGCTGCTGGCGGAGATGGGCGAGCCCCTCCTCAGCTCCTCGATTCGCGGCCCCGAGCAGGATTTCGTCAACGACCCCGAGGAACTTGACGCCTCCCTCGGCGACGATGTCGACATGGTGATCGACGGCGGCATACTGCTGCCGGTGCCTTCGACCGTGGTCGATCTCTCAGGCTCTGAGCCAGTGCTGCTCCGCGAGGGCAAGGGCGACGTCGGAATCCTCGAGCTCTTCTAGGCGCTTCCCGATTCGGCGTGCAAGGTGCCACCCCTCACATTGTCTGATGAACCACACCTCTCATCAGAAACGCCTCCCAGTCAGACAATGTGAGGGGTGGCACCTGTGTCGTCGAAGCCCCAAAGCGCACTCCCGCGCCCAGACCCGTCTCAGTTCGCGTAGAACTCCTCGATTGCGTGCACAACCTCTTCCTGCTCGCTCTCGGTCAACTCCGGAAACACTGGCAACGCCAGCACCTCTCGACTCGCCTCCTCGGCGACCGGGAATTCTCCCTGCTCGTGGCCGAGTCCCTCGAAGCACGGCTGAAGATGCAGAGGCAACGGATAGTAAACCGCCGCGCCGATGCCCCGATCCGCCAGAAATGCTCGCAACTCGTCCCGGCGCTGAACTCGCACGACGTATTGGTTGAAGGTGTGGCCGCGGCCGGAAACGGCCTCCGGCAGCTGCACCGTTTGCTCGAGACCCGCGTTGGCGAAGAGACGACGGTAGCGATCGGCGTTGGCGCGCCGCCCCTCGATCCACGCGCCAACATGCGGGAGCTTGACCCTGAGGATCGCCGCCTGCAGCGCATCGATACGGAAGTTCCCACCCACAACCGGGTGCTGGTAGGGGCCCGACTGACCGTGCATTCGCAGCTCGCGAAGGCTACGGTCAAGCTCGGCGTTGTCTGTTGTCACCAACCCACCGTCGCCAAAACAGCCCAGGTTTTTCGACGGAAAGAACGAAAACGCGCCCATGGCCCCGATCGAACCGACCTGGGCGCCATTGAAGTCCGCTCCCCAGGCCTGCGCGCAGTCCTCCACCACCGGCACATCGCCCGCAACCTTCATGATCCGGTCCATCGCTGCCGCCTGACCAAAGAGATGGACCGGGATGATTGCGCGTGTCCGGTCGTTGATACTGACATGAAGGTGCTCCGGATCCATGCAGAAATCGACGGGATCGACATCGACAAAGACCGGGGTCGCGCCCAGGCGCGACACCACCCCGGCCGTCGCGAAGAACGTAAAAGTCGGCAGGATCACCTCATCGCCGCGGCCAACGCCAAGCGCCATCAGAGCAACGAGCAGTGCGTCGGTGCCCGAGGTGACGCCAACGGCGTGTAATGTTTCCAGCGCCACAGCCGATTCGCGCTCGAAAGCGTCGACCTCGGCGCCGAGGATGAATCGTTGTGAATCACAGACGCGATCGATGGCCTGGCGCATCTCCTCACGCAGGGGTTCGTACTGTCGCGTCAGATCGAGCAGCGGCACGGGCATTCCAGGCACCTCCAATGTCGTGAACGGGACATAGAGTACCTCGTGAATGAGGAATTAGGAATTGGGAATTAGGAATTTCCCGACACACTTCCCAACAACATCGTCGCAAACAGGGGTGGGCGGGCGGCATTCCTCATTTCTCATTCCTAACTCCTCATTCTTCTATTTGCTAACATGATTCGGCGACTCGTCGTCGCGACAAGGGAGCAGTCATGCACATCTGTGTTGTTGGTACCGGCTACGTCGGGCTCGTCACCGGAGCCTGTCTGGCCGATTTCGGCATCAACGTCACCTGCGTCGACAAGGACGAGGAGAAGATTGCCAAGCTCCTCGACGGCGAAATCCCAATCTACGAGCCCGGGCTCGACTCGTTGGTGGATAAGAACGCGAAAGCGGGACGTCTCCACTTCTCGACCGATCTCGCCCCGGCTATACAGCACGCCCTCGCTATCTTCATCGCGGTCGGCACCCCGCCGAAGGAAGACGGCTCTGCTGACCTCTCGTACGTCGTTCAGGTCGCAGAGGCTATTGCCGACAATCTCAACGGCTACAAGGTCGTGGTCACCAAATCCACGGTGCCAATCGGGACGGGGCAATTGATCGAGAAGATCATGACCGAACGAGGCAGCAGTGCCCATCCGTTTTCGGTCGTCTCCAACCCCGAATTCCTTCGTGAAGGGTCCGCGATCGCCGACTTCATGCGGCCCGACAGGGTCGTCATCGGTGCTCGCGACGCTCAGGCCGTGGCCATCATGAAGGACATTTACTCACCGCTCTACCTGATCGAAACCCCATTCGTGATCACAAACGTCGAATCTTCCGAGCTCATCAAGTACGCCTCGAACGCGTTCCTCGCGACCAAGATCACTTTCATCAATGAAGTCGCCGAGCTCTGCGACCGACTCGGCGCGGATGTCCATCACGTCGCCAAGGGAATGGGGCTCGACAAACGCATCGGACCGAAATTTCTCCATCCGGGGCCGGGATACGGAGGCTCGTGCTTCCCAAAGGACACTCACGCGATGTCTGAGATCGCGCGCGAGGCCGGCCGCCCGTTCGAGATCGTTGACACGGTCATTGCGGTCAACGACCGGATCAAGGAACGGGCCGTCGAACGTGTCGAGGAGGCGATTGGCGAGAACCTCGAAGGCAAGACTGTGGCAGTACTCGGTCTCAGCTTCAAGCCAGAAACAGACGACATGCGCGAATCGTCCTCGATCCCGTTGGTCACGGCACTAGTTCAGGGCGGCGCAAAGGTCAAGGCATTTGACCCCGTGGCGATGGACAACGCACGCGCAATTCTGCCCCAGAGTGTGCAGTACTGCGAGGACGCCTACGACGCTGCCGACGGAGCCGATGCAATGATCATCGTCACTGAATGGAACCAGTTCCGTTCCCTTGACATGGAGCGCGTTCGTTCCTCGCTGAGACAGCCGGTGGTGGTCGACCTCCGCAACCTATACGACCCGAAGCGGATGAAAGACCAGGGATTCCGGTACTCCAGCTTCGGCCGTGCTGCGAAAGACCTTCCGGGCGAGTAGCTCGTTTGGGGTGTCCGCGAAAGTAATCAGTAAACAGTGACCAGTAACCAATTCTGAGACTTCGACTTCCTCCCGAGAACGGGGTTGGGGCGGGTCTGGTTACTGGTTACTTGTTACTAATTACCTCTTCTGACCAGCTTGACCGATCGGGCGGCGACCGCGAAACTGGATGCCATGACTGCCGACGACTCAGTGCGGCTCGATATCTGGCTTGATGTGGCGTGTATCTTCAAAACACGCTCGCAGGCCCAGACCGCGTGCGCGCGCGGCCGGGTCGAGGTCAACGGAGACCGAGGTAAACCGCACCGTGCCGTGCGACCGGGAGACATCATCCGAATCCAGCTCCCCGGTGGCCGCCGCCGAATTATCGAGGTTCTCGAGCTCGAGTCGACGAACGTATCGAAGGCTCGTGCACGCGAGCTGTATAGCGACCACACACCACCCCCGACACCCGAGGAGATCGAGCTTCGCAAAATGCAGCGGTTGTCCGCACCTCCCAGGCGCGCCCGCGGCAGCGGCGCGCCGAAGAAAAGAGAACGCCGCGATCTCCGCCGGCTGAAGGAAGAGTGGGAGTGAGTGCGAAATCGGAATGAGGAATTCGGAATTCTGAATTCCCAACCGCCCACCCCGGGAAATTTCGGATTTCGAATTTCGGATTTCGAATTTGCCACCGGACCAATAGGCAGTAAGGCTATGCGGCGTTACGGCTCTAAGGCACTTCAAACATGGCCCTTGATGAATAGGAAGAAACTCTTGCCCGAGACTATTTCCGCTCTCCTTCCTCAGAAAGGCGCGGTGGGCGAAGCCCAACGTGGCTTTCTGAGGTTAGAATAGCCGGACCCAATCATGGGGTGTGGCCAGGTACGACCGCTGGAGGTATGAATGAGCAAAGAGGCCAACTGGGACAAGCTGGTCGTTGGTGGCACGGTGTTGACGATGGAACCGGACACCAAGCCCATCAAGAACGGCGCCGTCGCGATCGCCGACGGCCGTATCGCCGCCGTCGGTCCGGCTGAAGAGCTGTTCGAGATGGCGCCATCGGGCGATGTCCTCAACGCCGGCAACTGTCTGGTACTTCCCGGTCTCGTCAACACTCATTCCCACCTCGCCATGACCCTTCTTCGCGGCGTCGCCGATGACCTGCCTTTGATGGATTGGCTCGAAGGCCATATTTGGCCCGCCGAAAAAGAACACATGAACCAAGAAACAGTGCGCCTCGGTACCGAGCTTGCGATCGCCGAGCAGTTCTTGGCCGGAGTCACAACCACCACCGACATGTACTTCTTCGCGGACGAGGTCAGCGAAGTACTGGCCGAAGCCGGCATGCGCGCCGTCGTCGCCGAATCGCTGATCGGCTTCCCAACGCCGCGCTGCGCGACCACGGATGAGATGTTGGCCAAACAACGTGACCTTCTCGAGGCCTATAAAGGCCACCCTCTCATCACGCCATCCGTAGCGGCCCACGCCCCGTACTCCGTGCAGGCGGCCGATTTGGTGGCCGAAACGGAGCTGGCCGAGGAGTACGAGGTGCCGATGCAGATTCACCTCGCCGAGACGGCATGGGAGGTCGAGAAGCTGCTCGAAGAAAAGGGGCTTTCTCCGGTCGCCTACCTCGCCAACCTGGGTGTTCTCTCAGAGCGCACGGTAGCCGCCCATTGCGTACACGTATCGCCAGAGGATATCGAGCTCCTGGCTGAGTTCGAGGTAGGTGTCTCTCACAACCCGGTCAGCAATCTCAAGCTGGCGTCTGGGATTTCACCGGTTCCGGCACTGTTGGAAGGCGGAGTCAAGCTCGGCCTCGGGACCGACGGCACCGCCTCCAATAACACCCTCGACCTGTTGCGCGACATGCAGCTGGCTGCCCTTCTCCACAAGGGCGTCACGGGAGACCCGACGGTCCTGCCCGCCCGCACCATGATCGAGCTGGCGACCATCGGCGGCGCTCAGGTCCTTGGCCTGGCCGATCGGATCGGGACCCTTACTGAAGGGCACGACGCGGACATCATTTGCGTTGCTATCGACGGACCGCACACCGCTCCGATGTACGACCCTTTCTCCCACATGGTCTTCGCCGCCCGCGCAGCCGACGTGCGCCACGTCGTGGTGCATGGCGCGGTGGTGGTGCGCAACCGCGAGCTACAGACACTTGACCGGGAGCGTATCGAGGCGCGGGCGCGGGAGTTTTCGGAAAAGGTTCGACCGAGCTGAAGGAGACAATGATGACTAACATCCCCCAGAACATCCTCGCGGCCACTGACTTCTCAAAACCCGCGGAACGAGCAGGAGAATTTGCGCGCGAGCTCTCGCGTCGATTCAGGGCACAGCTCCACATGCTGCACGTGATTGTGATTCTCGAAGACCCCCATCTGGAAGAGGATCATCTTCACCGGCTCGAGGAGCTCGTGGCTTCCGGCGACGATGCACGCCGCAGGGACCTCGAAACCGGTTCCGAGGACCAGCCCGGGCTCGACGTCACCCCTCACATGGTGCGTGGTCTCGCCCCCGCCGAGGTGATTGTCGAAACGGCCTCCAAACTGGGGTGCGGGCTCATCGTGATGGGCACGCACGGCCGCAGGGGCCTGCCGCACCTCCTCCTGGGCTCCGTTGCGGAACGCGTCGTGCGCACATCGGCGGTACCGGTGTTGACCGTGCGCGGCGATGCCGATATCGAACTGGAGGGCGCGCCGCGGATCCTCGTCCCGCACGACTTTTCCGAGGCGTCAGCCGCGGCCGTGCGCAGCGCGGCCGCGTGGGCCGATGCGCTAGGGGCGGAGATCACGCTCCTGCATGTGGTCGAACCGGTTGTCTACCCTGATTTCTACTCGGTCGACGTGCTTTCGGATGACCTCATGGAACGGCTCGTCGAACGTTCCGAAAGAGCGCTCGGTGCCGCGGTAGAGGACCTTCTTGGAAGTGCCAAGGCATACACCGAGGTCGAGGTGGGCCGGGCCGCAAGCACCATCGTCGATTTTGCCGATCCGGAACGTTTCGACCTCGTCATCATGGCAACACGAGGACTTTCGGCAATCGAGCACGCCCTCCTCGGATCGGTGGCGGAGTCGGTGCTCCGCCGCTGCAGAGTACCGTTGCTCGCTATCCCGGGCGCGTAAACTCCGCAATTCTCCACTGACTCAGCTTGAAGTTGAGTCAGTGGAGAATTGCTGCGCACGATTGAAGACGTTCATTGCGTTTTCGAGGCCCTTTTGCAGGGCCAATTCGATAGCGTCCGCGGCCCTGACCACCGAAGTGTCAGCGGCCACGGCCTCGTCATCGCTGAACGGGGACAGCACGTATTCTGCGAGATCACCAGTCATGTCGTCGCCCCGCACTCCAACACGAAGGCGCGGGAAACCTGTGCCGACCGCCTCGCACAGGCTTCGGAGTCCGTTGTGGGTGCCGGGACTGCCCGAGCGACGCAGTCGAAGATTCGCCAGCGGCAGGTCGACGTCGTCGACCACCGCCAGCATGGATTCGGGCGTCAGTCCGAATTCTCGAAGGAGCCAACCCGCCGCCTCACCCGACCGGTTCATGAAGGTCAAGGGACGCGACAACAGCACGAGCCGACCGACAGTGATCACCGCGAGCTCGCACGACGGGCGTTGGGCCCAGTCGGTCACACCGCGTCGCCTCGCCATCTCCTCGACCACCCGGAAACCGATGTTGTGGCGGGTTGAGGCGTAGTCGTCCCCTGGATTGCCCAATCCAAGAACCAGATCGATGGTCATGGCGAGAAAAGAGGCCCGTGGTGCGTCGAACCCTATTCGGATCCTTCGCCCTCTTCGGCCTCCTCGCCCTTGCCCTTGCCGATAACCTCTGGCTCGGCAGCTTCCGCGATGACCGCTTCTTCCTCGAGGGCCTCTTCCACGACCTCTTCTTCGACGACACGCGGGAGCTCGACGACGACCACGACTCGATCGTCGTCGTCAACGATCTTCGCGTTCTCGGGCAGCTGCGACGCAAGGTCAGCGACCTTCAGGTGCTCACCAACCTCGAGATTGCTGATATCGAGGACGAATTTGTCGAACATGTCCCGCGGCAGGATCTCGATTTCGATCTCGCGCGAGACGAAGTCGATGCGGCCGCCATGACGGACACCGATGCAATCGCCAACCAGCTCCACCGGCATTTTGACCGTCAACTTGTGGCCTCGTGTAATGCGGATGAAATCGATGTGGATGAACTTGCCGCTGATTCGGTCGAGCTGGAGCTCTTTGATCATCGCAAGGCGCTCTTCATCCGTGTCTTTGAGTTTGAGGAGGAAGATAGTGTTCTCTCCCGCCGCACCCTTGAGGATCTCGCGAACTGCGCGTTCGTCCACCGAGATGGCTACCGGTGGCTTGTCACCACCGTAGAGCACCGCCGGCACCCTACCCTGATTGCGCATTCTGCCGGCGTCACCGGTGCCGCGGCCTTTGCGGGCCTCGACCGTGATTGTGATTTCTGGGGTCTGTGTTGCCATGAACGTAACTCCCTTGATGATTACTTCGTAGCTAAACGAAAAGGCTCGAGACCGACGCACCCTCATGAATTCGGCGGATCGCCTCTCCGAGTAGCACGGCCAGGGACAGCTGCTCAACTTTCGGGCTCGTCCTGGCCTTTTCACTGAGGGCGATGGTGTCGGTCACCATGACCTTTTTGATCGGTGATGCATCGAGGCGGTCGATTGCGGGGCCTGAAAACACCGGATGGACGCCCGTCGCGTAGACCGAGCGGGCTCCACGTTCGATCAGAGCCTCCGCAGAGTGGACCAGGGTTCCTGCGGTATCGATAATGTCGTCGACGATGACGCAGTCACAGCCTTTGACATTTCCGATGACGTTCATGATCTCTGCCCGATTTGCTTCCGGCCGTCGCTTGTCCATGATGGCGAGATCGAGCTTCAGACGTTTGGCGAAAGCCCGAGCTCGTTCAACGCCGCCCGCGTCGGGAGAAACCAGCATCGGATTTGCGAGCGCTTTGCGACGAATCGCTTCGATCAGAACCGGAGCCGCATAGAGGTGGTCCACCGGAATATCGAAAAAGCCCTGAATCTGGGCCGCGTGGAGATCGATTGTCAGGACTCGGCCCGCTCCCGCAGTTGTGATCAGATTCGCAACCAACTTGGCCGTAATCGGTACCCGCGGCGCGTCCTTCCGATCCTGTCGGGCATAACCCATGTAGGGCATCACCACGCAGACCCTTGTTGGCGAAGCCCTGCGAAGGGCGTCGAGCATGATGAGGAGCTCCATCAAGTTTTCATTGGGCGGTGGCCCGGTCGGCTGGACGATGAACACGTCGGCGCCGCGTGCGTTCTCCTCTATTTGGCAATACAGCTCTCCGTCTGAGAAGTTGCCGAGACGCATCCTCCCCATCTCGATCTGCAGATAACCGCAGATCGATTCGGTCAGTGCCGGGTTGGCACGACCTGAAAATACCAACAGAGGCGATTCTCTCAGCATGTGCTGCCTATCTCTTGGCTGGGGCGGCAGGATTCGAACCTGCGAATGCCGGATCCAAAGACCGGTGGCTTACCGCTTGCCGACGCCCCAAGCGCCGGAGAGTATACAAGATTTCCGGACTGACGCCTTACTCCTTGTCGGCGTCGATGGACGGCGCGTCGCTCGTCCAGAACTCCTCGTTGAAAAGCCTGGCCGACAACCGGTCGAGCACTGATGTGCTCTGCTCATTGTCCTCGGATCGTCGATTGCCACGTTCCGCGACGATGCGGTTTTGCCGGGCGGACTCGTACTCCTCGAGAACTCGCTGCTCAATTTGTTCGCGAGTCTCGCCGTTGAGAGGGTGGGCGATGTCACGCATCTGGCCGTTCCGCGTCTTTCGAGCCGGCATAGTCACGAAGACCTGCCCCTCGCGCCCTTCGACGACCCGCAGATCGTTGACGATGAAACAGTCGTCGAAGACAACGCTGGCAAAGGCTCGTACCTTACCGCCCTTTGCCGGACTGATGCGCACCTCGGTCACCTTCATACTTTCCTCCATGAAGCCCGATTATTTCACCACTGGACGCCCTCGTGAACGCCCAAGGGTGCAACCTACATGTACATCCCAGCTTTCATCCAAGCCATCCAGCCCGACTCCCGCGGTCCCGGAGTCGGGGAAGATGGCGAACGCGGCAGCGCCTGAACCCGTGACTGCCGCGCACAGCGGCCCCATCGCCTTCAACGCGGTCACGGCACGTCCGACCTCCGGCCAATGTTCGACCACCACCGCCTCGAGATCATTCCCCAGTTCCTGCCATGGCGGAACGACCGTTTCGGTCTCGTCCAAACCGGCCGCGAAGGCCTCTACATTAGCCTTCGACCCCCGCGAGGTCAACCTGGACCCGGCTGCGAAGCGGCCGTAGACGTCGGCTGTCGCGACCTCGATCGGCGGGGTACACACGACCACACCACAGTCGATGAGATCCGGAAGCGGTCGAATGATCTCGCCCCGTCCGGTCGCAAACGCCAAGCCACCGGTGAGGAAGAAGGGCACGTCCGAACCGATCTCAGCCGCGAGTTCTCCGAGCACAGACGCCTCGAGGTGTGACCCCCACAATTCGTCGAGGAGAACAAGCGTTGCAGCGGCATCCGACGATCCACCGCCGAGACCCGCGCCAATCGGTATGCTCTTGGCAAGCTCGAGCCGAGCGCCTGCTTTGATTCCGGTGTGTCGCCGGAGGGTTTCGGCCGCACGGATGATCAGATTTTCACCGCCGGACGGCACGACTCCGTCAGGCTCCACCTGCAGCTCGAGGACGCCCGGTGGAGCGACCGCGGCCCGTATCTCGTCGGTCAGATCGATTGTCTGGAGCAATGATTGGACTTCGTGATACCCATCGCTTCGTCGACCGAGAACCCGCAAATCAAGGTTGATCTTGGCCGGAGCGATGATCCTAGCCCGCATATTTCACCAACTTCCTGCTGCGGCCGGAAATTTGCAGCAATCTGCGGCGTTTGCTCCCGTCGGGGTCCTCCACGTACCGTCAAGTACGCGTCCGCGCCCCCTCGAGGCCCGGCCGGGGCCCCCAGCGTCGTCCTTTGCGTGCGTCATGGGTCCGGATTCAAGGCGCCGCGACGACGGCGATGTCCCTCCATCGCCGAGGAGCGGCAACGAAGAAGACGGGGTCATGCCGCCGACAACCCGGCGTTGGAAGCGAGAGGTGGCCGTTGCCGGCAGTTGCCGGCGTACGGCCGCTCGCGTCCGGGGTCGGGCCACAAGCCGCGGAGCGGCGCCGTAACCCTTCGGGCCGACGGGGGCCGCGGCCAATCTCTGCGTTGCTGGTCGTCGACGATGCACGGGCATCGACTTCCTCCTCGCGCCTTGATCTCAACTCACGAGACCCATCGGCGGACGGCACTGGGGGACGCGGCCGGGCCTCTGGGTCGCAAACACCACATCTCACAACACCTTCCCGGCCTCGCGACAAAAGCTGCTGAGATATGCGGGCTGACGCTCATCATTTGGGTTGAGCAGTACAGAGCGGCAGTTCAGGTGGCGACGGCAGTTCGGCGCCGTCATTCCATTCCAGCCGCACCAGCTCGAGCTCCGCCCATCGACCGTCGGCATTTTCGATCCGAAGGAAACCGGGAACCGAGAGGCTGTGATCGCTGAGCTTGAAGCGCCAGCCTTTGTCGTCGGCGTCAACCTGCTCGACCGACACCACCCGCCAGGGATCGGCAGCGACCGTGACCAGGGCCGCCCAGCGCAAGCCCTCGATCAGAATCTGGCCATTCTCGTGTGGGGTAACCCAATCGTCTTCGGTGGCCGGCAGTCTGCCGGCAAACAGTCGAACCGCCTGCGGCAACGGCATTGCCGCCACACCGAGCGCCTGCTCAAAATCCCTGGCTTGGATCTGACAGCCCTCCCGCAGATCGAAAAACGTCGGTTGGTGCGCGCCGGACCAGCAGGTCAGGGACACCGCCGCGCCAAACGGTTCGGACACCGTGAGCCGCCCATCCTCCCCGCTGGTCAGCAGCGACATTCTCAGACCGCCCGACGATGATATGCGCAGTCGATAGAGCGCCGCCGGATCCGCGGTCAGCGGCCGGTTCAGGTTTTCGATTGCTGCTACGGGATCGACGGGTACGGTTTCGGATGCCGTGGACTGGCATCCCGCAACACCGAGCGCAAGTACCGCCGGCATCACGATCCACAATACCGCGCGGGTCCCGTTGGAGGGAAAAATCTCCCGGCTAATCATCTTCGGATCGTTCGAGCAGAGAGCGCACATGGTCTGGGTTTTCACAGCCCATATCGAGTCCGAGCAGCAGATAGCGACGCGCCTCCACTCGCTCGCCTCCAACGAGGAGCACTTCGCCGAGGTGGCAGTAAATGGTTCCGTCCCCCAGGTTTCCTCCGAGATCGACCGCTCGGCGAAGCCAGCGTTCGGCCTCTGCGAGATCTCCGAGCCGGAAGTGGACCCAGCCCAGGCTGTCGAGGTAGGCCGAGTTCTCGGGGTCGAGCGACACCGCACGGGATATCAACTCCAGCGCCTGTTCGAGGTGCATCTGACGGTCCGCCCACATGTAGCCGAGATAGTTCGCGGCATTGGCATCGTCCGGCTCGGTGTCCACCAACTGTAGGAACAGCGCTTCCGACTCTTCAACCTGGTCGAGCCGCTCCAGAGCGGCCGCACGCGTGAAAACGAGGTCTCGTTCGTCGCCGAAGCGATTGATTGCAATTGCCGTCTCCTGGTCCACCTCCTGCCAACGCTCCAACGCCTGCAGCACCTCCAAACCTGTCAACACATTCTCCAGCCCATCGTCATCGAGCAGCGGCCGCAACCGGCGCCAAGCTCTCGGATCTCCCAATCTGAGACGGAATTCTGCCTCCATCGCTTCCGCTTCGGTCTGTGCCCTCCCTGCGAGGGACGGTTGGAGGCGCACAAGAGCAGCGATTCCGTCCTGCCACTGCTCGTCGCGTCGAAACGTCTCCGCAAGCAGACGCACATAGTCCACCCCGACAACCCCGGCATCAGTCACGCGACCGAGCCATTCCCTGGCCACCAGCGGGTTGTCGGAAATCAACTCAAGCCGGGCTGCGGTCGTTGCACAGCGGACCGCTTCGGGAGAATCGGGGCGGTCCTTGACGAGCTCCCACGCGCGGTCCAACCACTCGCGGCCCTTTTCATGATCGCCAGTGCGGCTCGAAGACCAGGCCATTGTCATTATCAGATCGAAATCTCTCGGATTCTTGCGGAGCAATCGCTGCAGGCGTGTGGCCGCTTCTTCGTAGCGCCCGAGCGACGAAAGGAGGTGAGCCTCCAAAGTCTGTGCGCGGGTCGAATCGGGTGCCCGGGCCAAGACACGCTGGACCGTCTCAAGGCTCAGCTCCAACCGATTGCCCTCCCACAGGAGGACAGCGGCACGCATCAGTGAATCGAGATCGATGTCATCCAGCCAGCCAAGCATCCGCTCACCGGCCTCGCCCGGGCGTCCGAGCTCGACCAACACCTCGACCAGCTTCTCTCGACAGGTCTGCGCAAAGGGTCCGCCCACCGCGCACGAAGTATACAACTCGACGGCTTCCTCGGAACGACCGGTCGCGTGCAACAGGTCGGCATGGAGAGTCTCGAGCCGCGGATTCCCCGGCCGGCCCTGCCTCAAACCGGCAACGACCGCCTCGGCCTCCGCGTATTTTTCCTGCCGCTGGAGGACCTGAGCGAGTGAGAAGAGGAGGTTCGGGTCGCTATCGCTGCTCTCAATCGCCAACCTCAAGGCGGCCTCTGTTTCGGGCAACAACTCCGGATTTCGTGTCGACAGCTGGGTTAACGCCAAAGCACGAACGCGAAGCCCCTCCGGACCAGGGTCCGGTGCTCCGTCGAGGACCTCAACCGCCCGGTCGGCCATGCCGACATCGACGAGAAAACTGGCAAACGCGAGGCGGATCTCATTGACGTCGGGCGCTTCTTGCACTGCGGTGGCGTACGCCTCAATGGCTTCCCGATAGCGACCGTTGGACTCCAGAATGCGAGCCTCGAGATAGCTCTCGAGCCCATCGGGTAGATCGCCGGTCTGGTCCTTCGGCAGACCTTCCCCGACTGCCAACATGGCGACCATCACGGTCGCTATCAGTACGAGAGTCGTTTTCAGCATCCTTGTCCCTCGGCGAAGCCGCCCAATCGATCCTGCGGCCGTCGGTGCATCGCGTCTACGATGCATTCAATCACGAGTGTACCCTGTATTGTTCCCGCCGACTTTCGTGTTGTCTGTTAGAATCCCCGCCGATGACGGAACCAGAACACTCCGGGTCGCTGTTTACTGACCAGACCTTCGACGACGTGGATCTTCCAGAACCGCTTCGGCGTGCTGTCGACGACCTCGGTTTTTCGAAGCTTACTCAGGTTCAGGCCGAGGTTTTTCCGATTTCACTCGCCGGTCGCGACGTCGTCGCTCAGGCACAGACCGGTTCCGGGAAGACCGCTGCGTACCTGTTGACGGTGTTTACCCATTTCTTGCGTGTTCCCCGGGAGACTCCGCCCGAAACACCGCGTGCCCTGATCGTCGCGCCAACCCGCGAACTCGCGGTGCAGATCGCGAACGACGCCGAGGGTCTCGGCCACTACGCCGGCATCCGCACACATGTCGTCTTCGGTGGGCTGGATTACCGCAAACAGCGCGAGATTCTTGAGCGTGGCACCGACCTCCTGATCGGAACCCCTGGTCGCCTCATTGATTACCATAAGAAGGGTTCGTACTCGTTGCGGAAAACCGAAATGGTGGTGATCGACGAATGTGACCGCCTTTTTGACATGGGCTTCGCCGAAGACCTGCGCTGGATTCTGCGGCGCATGCCGCACCCTACCGAACGGCAATCGATGATGTTCACCGCCACCTTGTCGCAGCGAGTCATGACGCTAGGCTGGCGACAGATGAACGAACCTTCAGAGGTCGTGATCAACCCCGAACAGTTGACACCGGATTCCATTCACCAGGTGCTCTACCACGTCGCCACCCGTGAGAAACTCTCTCTGCTCCTCGGTCTCCTCGAGCGCGAGGGGAGCTCGCGAATCATGATCTTCGTCAACACGAGGTTTCGGGCGCAACGATTGGTGGACGATCTGCGCCGCCACGGTTATTCGGCTCGCGGTCTGACGGGCAGCGTCGTGCAGACCAAAAGACTGCGGGTGCTCGACGAGTTCCGGGACGGTAAGCTCCCGATTCTGGTCGCAACGGACGTGGCAAGCCGCGGGCTCCACATCGAGGGCGTCACTCACGTCATCAATTACGATCTCCCCCAGGACTCCGAGGACTACGTTCACCGCATCGGCCGCACAGCCCGAGTCGGCGCCGAAGGAAAGGCCATCACGCTCGCCTGCGAGGACTACATCTACTCCCTCGACGCCATTCAGCAATACGTCGGGTACGATCTGCCCACCGAGTTTGCCGACGACGGGCTTTTCGCCAAAGTGCGGCCGCGCGATCGCCGGCCCGCTCGCGCTGACTCTCGAAGCCCACGGCCCTCGCAATCCGGACCCAGTCAATCTCCCGGCGGTGACGGCGATTCAAAGCCCCGCAGGAGACGACGGCGGCGGCCGCGACGAAAAGGGGGCGGAGGGGGTGCCGATCAGGGAGAATCGAAAGGCTGAAAGCTGTCAGCTGTCAGCCGTCAGTTTCCCACCGCCCACCCCCTCGGGATCGTTTTGCGGAAACACGGGAAGGGAGGGTGGGTCTGATAGCTGAGAGCTGATTGCTGAGAGCTAAAAGGGATACCGCCTGCCAGTCTCAACGCCCTCCAAGATTGAGCGTAGGTGGGTCGTCGTCGGACCAGTCCGGAAGCAGCGGGCCTTCGATCGAGGGATCGCACCACACGACATCTCTGGGCGCAGCGCGCAAGTTGACAGTGGCCACCAGGACCCGGCTTTCCAGCTCGACGATCTGCAGATCACCACTCACCAATCCTGCGGCCACATGGCGACCGTCGGGCGAGGCGGCCAGTCGCAATGGAGCGGTGGCAAGCGCCACGCTCCACTCCTTCTTCAGCTGCAACCCCTCCTTCTTCTCGCGCTTGATCTTCCAGATCTCGATCTCACCACCGCCGTCGGCTCGCTCAACCGCGGTCGCCAGCGTCGATCCATCCCCGGCAAAGACGAGGTCGACCGGCATTCCTTTTGTCGGGAATTCCGCCGCCGGGGTGAGCGTTGCAGGATCGACAACGATCACCTCATTCCCCTCGGCCTGCGCTAGAGCCATCACGCCAAGGGTCATAGAGACCGCGAAGTGGCGAATATCTCCCCCGAGCGGTTGCCGATACACCAGCCGTCCGTCGCCGAGATTGACTGCAGTCATGCTCGCCCCACTGCCCGCATCGGGCGACCTTTCAAGCACCAACAGCACGGTGTTATCCGCCAGAACGGCCACCTGCCACGGATGGTCGAAAGAGATTTCAAACCTATTCATGACGGCGCGGTCCGGATAGCTCATCACCAGCAGCTGCTTCGCTACCACCAGGTACCTGTCGGGAAAGGAACCGAAATGAGGCATCGTGACACCCGGAATGGGATCTCTGACACTCAGATTCCGAAGGTCGACGACGGTCGTCCGGCTATTGACGAGATCGGGGGCGAAGAGGATGCCGCCGGGGGCGGGGAAAAGCCACGCTACCGGCCCCGTGGGGATCGATCGCGAATTCCCGGTCGTCGGATCGACCATGACTACCTCGTTGCCGGCCGACGCAGCCACGATCCCAACCGGGGGGTTGTTCTTCGCCGCGGTGACTGAGGAACAGAGGACCAGAACGAAGACCAGTACAGCAAGCGGTAACGTAAACTTCACCATGATTTCACTCTCCAACAAAGTTAGTCGACCTCGAGGGGGCGACCACGCGCCATCCAGCTCAGCACCCCTCCTTTGAGGTTGAACACCTCTTCGAAACCCATGTCGACCAGCAGGCGCATGGCGCGGGTCGAACGTCGACCGGAGCGACTGACCAAAAAGATGAGTCGATCGCGCGGCACGTCCTCGACCTTGGCCACCAGATCGCGAAGCGGCCACAGTCGAGAGTCCGCGAGGTGCCCTCGAGCGTATTCCTCCGGCTCGCGGACGTCGATCAGCAATGCGCGCTCGCCAGCCTCGACTACGGCATCTTCGAACTCAGTAACCGTGAGGTGTTTCATCGGGAAGCGGAGCCGACCCGTGGACGTCGGCAGACTGAGGTCGTAGGGATGTTTGAGCAATGGTTGACACTCGGCAAAAACACGGTGTTCGCACTCGTAACAACAAATAGCGGAGTCGATGATTTCGTTGAACAGAAAATTGATGGCGTGGTCCGGCTCGAGAAACCGATCGCTCCCCGCCATATGCTCGAAACCGGTCAGACGCATGAAATCGCGCACGGCCGGCCGTACGTGGGTCAGGTAGAGATCGCCTCCAGAGCTGCGGTAGGTGCGCAGGACACCTTCGAGAACGTCGATGCCCGACAGGTCGCAGCGATCGACGCCGTGCATCCGCAACAGCAGCACGTTTTGCCCCGGGTTCGCCTCGAGGTTTGACAGCAGGGCGTCCTCGACGTGGGTCGCCGCACCGAAGAACAGAGAACCCTCGATTTTGACAACTGCGAGCTGCGGGCAGACGGGAGCATCGGGGTTAACAACAAACTGGTGGAAGCTGTCATCCGGAACTACGGACTCGACCGTCGGCATGCTCGACTGGTAAATGTAGATCGCGAGCGACAGGATGACCCCCGCGAGGACGGCGAACTCGAGTGGAAAGACAAGGGTTGCGACAAAGGTGGACAGCATGATTCCGGTATCGGCGCGCGAGGTGCGAACGATCCTGCGTACGCTCCGCCAATCGATCATCCGGTAGGCGATCAGGATGACCAGCCCCGCCAGACTGGCCCGCGGTAGGTAGGCGGCGAGGGGTCCGAAGGCGAGCACGCCGACGAGAATGAAAAGACCGCAGAACACGCTCGACATCTGGCTGCGGGCCCCGGACTGATAGTTGACCGCCGAACGTGTGAAGGAACCAGAGACCGCGTACCCGTTGAAAAACCCCGCGGCGAGGTTTGCCATCCCCTGGCCGATCAGCTCCTGATTCAGGTCGAGCTCTTCGCCGCTCTGGCGCGCGAGATCCCGCGCGATGGAGACAGCTTCGACCAGGCCGAAGGCCGCGATCGCCAGGGCGCCGGTCAGCAAAGGACCAGTTGCCACTCCTTCGACTCTCAACCCGAGTGAGAGATCGGTCAGGTGGGGCAGAGATCTCGGTATCTGACCCACCACCGCTACGCCGAGTCGTTCGACACCCAGCGCCGCCACAACGGCACCGGTCCCGACGAGCGCGAGCAGCGCCCCGGGCAGGCGCCGGGTGAATCCGTCGATTACGAGAATCGCGAGGATCGTCACAACTCCGAGGACGAGGCTGGTGACGTGGATCTGATCGAGGTTTCGGATCACGTCCGACAGGGTTCGCCAGAGCTGTGGGCTCAGGGGAATGTTGATTCGGAAGAGGTTCTTGAGCTGGCCGACGGCAATCAGGACGCCAGCGCCGGCCATGAACCCGAGTAGTACCGCTCGTGACGCGAAGTTCACGAGCATGCCGAGCCCGGCAAGACCGAAACTGATGCGAAAGATGCCGACCATCAAAGCCAGGGCGCTCGCTGCCACCAGGTACTCCGGGGTACCGATCGCAGCGAGTGGCGTCAAAATCGAGAGGACGAGGATCGAGACCGCGTTGGTCGGTCCGCTCGCAAGATACCGGGATGAACCCCACAACGCCCCGGCGATCGACGCCATGACCGCCGAGTAGAGACCATAAGATGGCGGCAGGCCTGCGATCGCCGCGTACGCGATGCTTTGGGGGATGGCCAGCACGGCGACCGTCACACCGGCCACCAGGTCTGGACGGATGCGGCGCAGGCGATAGCCACGCACGATCTCCAACGGTCGTGCGAACGACCTGGCGTATCTGCTGAGGGATTCTCCCGGAGTCACTCGCAACATTCCGACCCCAAGCATAGCTGAATAGCCATTGGCTATTGGCTTTTGGCTTTCAGCCGTCAGCTTTCCGGTATCAGCCCTCGGCACTTGTTCATCGGCAGGGAGAGCTGACAGCTGATTGCCGAGAGCTTCGCGGGGTGGGTGGGGGCGCTAACGGCTAAAAGCGAAAGGCTCACAGCTTGTAGGCGTCACCCGCTGTGACTCGCCGATGAGATACCCTCGACCCGTGGAAACCCTGACCACCGATCTCAAGCTCCGGGCGATCGAGGAGGGATTTGACCTTGTCGGCATCGCTGGAGCCGGCAGGGCGCAAAGTGCCGGTAAGCTAGAGCGTTGGCTCGACGCCGGAATGCACGGCGAAATGAGTTACATGGTGCGCGCCCGTCGCGTCCGCTCTGATCCACGGCTGCTGCTGCCTGGATGCACCTCGGTGGTCGCAGTGGCCATGAGCTACCGCTGCTCCCAACCCGATTCGACCACGTTCGCGGCCGGCGACGGCCGTGTGTGGGTTTCCCGTTACGCGTGGGGGCGCGACTACCATCGCATCCTCAAAAAGAAACTGGTCAGACTCGGACGTTGGCTCGCGGAACAACGGCCCGGCGCCCGTTGGCGGGCCTGTGTTGACACCGCACCGATCCTCGAACGTGAGTGGGCGGCACGGGCTGGGCTGGGTTGGATCGGGAAAAACACACTGCTCCTCAATCGTGATTTCGGCTCCGAGCTTTTTCTGGGCATTCTCCTCACCGATCAACGACTGATTCCGGATGGACCCAGTCCCGAATACTGCGGCAGCTGTACGGCGTGCCTCGATGCCTGCCCCACCGCAGCCTTTGTCGAACCAAAGATGCTGGACGCCCGGCGATGCGTCGGCTACCTGACGGTGGAGCACAGATCCTCCATTGCGGACGATCTGCGGCACAGTGTCGGTACGATGGTAGCCGGCTGCGACATCTGCCAGGAGGTGTGTCCGTGGAATCGGCGCGCCCCGGCCGATCTCCACCCGGAGTTCGCCCCGGATGCCCGGCGCCTCCGGCCGCAACTTGCAGACCTCGAGCGTCTCGATGAGGAAGGATATGGCGAGTGGCGAAAGGGAAGCGCTCTCAATCGCATCGCTTTCGCACAGTTTCGCCGCAATCTCGAGGTGATTCGAGAAAATCTCAATCACCGCGATGGGCTCATAGCTAACAGCTAATTGCCAATAGCTTGTCAGGTCTTCTTGCTCGGTCGCATGACCATGGTCAAATCACGACCCTCGAGCTTGGTCGGCATACGTTCGATGATCGCCACGTCCTCGAGATACTCCCCCACACGTTTGAGCAATTCGAACCCGTTCTCCGGCCGCCGCATCTCGCGCATCCGGAACATGATTGTGACCTTGACGTGCTTCCCCTGTTCGAGGAACTTGCGAGCGCGACGGGTCTTCGTTTCGAAGTCGTGAATGTTGATGTTGGGTCTGTATTTGACCTCTTTGACGTCGACCTGGTGTTGCTGTTTTTTGGCTTCGCGGGCTTTCTTTTCCTGCTCGTAACGGAAACGCCCGTAGTCCATGATCTTGCACACGATGGGTCGCGAAGTGGCTGCGACCTCGACGAGATCGAGGCCCTTCTCTTTGGCGAGCGCGAGGGCCTCTTCGACCGGCACAACTCCAACCTGATTTCCTTCGTCGTCAACCAGGCGTACCGGAGAGAGTCTGATTCGTTCATTGATACGCACCTGCGGTGCATCGGGGTCGTCACGAAACGCGAACTTTCTGATAATCGTCCTCCTTTGGTCAGTGTTTTCGATCGGTTGACGTTGGCCGTCCGCGACGGCCGACAACACAAAGCGGAGTATACCACCCGAGCATGCAAAACCCCCGGTCTGTCAACGATCAATCACTCGCCACCGGCCGACCCACAACCCGTACCCAGACCACAACCACCACGAGCCCGAAGACCAACAGTACTGACGCCGTGGCATCCGTCAGAGCCTCCGGCAGGTACCCGGCAAGGACCGCTGCAGTGGCAGCGAAGAGCGCGTAGGGGAGCTGTGTGCGAACGTGGTCCACATGGTCACAACCGGAAGCCATCGACGACAGAATGGTCGTATCTGAGATCGGCGAACAGTGATCGCCGAACACCGATCCGCCCAGGATCGACGCCACCGTCGCGGCCAGCACGTGGTGACTCGCGGCCGAGGCCTCGAGCACCAGAGGCACGGCCAGAGGGGTGAGGATAGCCATCGTCCCCCACGAGGTGCCGGTGGCAAACGACACCGCCGCCGCAGCGAGAAAGATCGCCACAGGCAACGCGGCCGTTGGCAGGTTCGGCCCGACCGCACCTTTGATGAAAATGGCCGTTCCGAGGTCGCTGCACACCTGGCCCAGCGACCAGGCGAGTGTCAAGACGATGAATGCCAGGAACATGCTTTTGAAACCGGTCACGGCGGCAGAAACCGCCTGTCGCACGCTGAGAATGTCCTGCAGCACGGCGAGTAGGATGGCGCTGGTGAGGCCGATCAGGCTCGCCCACAAAAGGGTGGTGAATGGATCCGAGGCACCGATGATCCGGCTCAGGGAATGGGTCACGGCGCCCGACGCGCGGAGGCTCGCGGACCCGGTATGGTACAGACCGACCAGGGTCGAGAAGACGACAGCCACAACTGGCACGGCCGCATTCCACCAGCGGCACGGCGCGCCATCTTCGGGCGCCAGGTCACTTTCCTCGTAGTTGGCCAGTGGCTGAGAGCCGTCCGCCAGAACCTCTCCGGTTCGGGCTCTCCTCTCGGCTCGTAGCATCGGTCCCCAGTCGCGGCCCGATACTGCGATGGCAAGAGTAGTGGCGAGGGCGAAGACCGGGTAGAAGGCAAAGGGGAGCGACGACAGGAAAACGGAAAACGGGTTCAGGTCGGATCCGGCCTTGGAAAGTGCGTCACCGACCAGCGAGACCTCGTACCCGATCCAGGTGGAGACCAGGGCAACGCACGCAACCGGTGCTGCCGTGGCGTCCACCAGAAATGCCAGCTTCTCCCGGCTGACTTTGTGGCGATCCGTCACCGGGCGCATGGTGTTTCCGACGATCAGGGTATTGGAGTAATCATCAAAAAAAATCAAAACACCCATGACCCAGGTCACCACCTGAGCACGGCGCGGCGTGGTCGCCAATGGCTCGAGAGCACGGACAACCCCGACGGTGCCTCCGCTCCGGCTCATCACGCCGACCATGCCACCGAGCAACATAGAAAAAACGATGATGCTCATGTGGTCCGGATCGACGAGCGCGTCGCGGATATTGGTATCGATGAACCGCAGGAACCCAGCGGCCGGGTTGCCGCCTGCGACCATCGTGGTGCCAATCCACACCCCGACGATGAGGGCGATCAGGACATCACGAAATGCCAGGGCGAACACGATCGCGACCAGCGGGGGCAACAAACTCCACCACGAGTTGACAGCCGACTCCCCACCCGGCAACACGGCGAGGACGCCGAGAGCTGCGAGCAGGACCAGAGCGATCTTCAACCAGTGTGGCACCGAAGGGAGGGTAGCACGGTAGAATCCGAACCCGATCCCGATTCCGTATTTTTGTCGTGTGCGCCGCCACGTTTTCGGGAACGGGATCGGGATCGGACAAGGCTTCGATACCATACCCACGTGCCAACGATTGACGACGAAGCCCTGGTCCTTGACCACCACCCGTTCGGCGACCGCCATCTGGTGCTGGCGGTGCTCACCCACCGGTACGGTGTGCAGCGTGGCGTATTGAGGCGAGCCCGTGGCGGTAAGGCGCCGACTGCGGTAGCGGCTCAGATCATGTCGTTAGTGCACGTTGGCCTTTCCCAGAAACCCGAGGCCGAACTCGCCACCTTCCGCCACTTCGATCTGGTGACGAGTTCGTTTCCGCTGACCCGCGAGCTCGCCAGGTCTGCCGCGGCCGCGGTTGTTTCCGAGCTTCTGATCACCTACTGTCCGCCGGCCGAGCCCTCGGAGCGCGCTTTTCGGCTCGGCGTTTCGTGCCTCGAGGCGCTTCTTGAGGAAACCCCGGCCGACACCGTAGTTGCCTATGCAGAATTCTGGATCCTCGCTCTCGGCGGGGTGCTGCCCCCGGGAACGACCATCGCGGAGGAGCTTGACAGGGATGACGCCGGTCTTCTCGCCGTGTTCCGGAACAAGGCGGTGAACGAGGTACCGACAACGGTGACACCAGCCGTCTCGAGGTGGCTCGACTCCCTGGTTCGAGGAGAGGCGGAAAGGCCTCTCCGTGCGTTGAGTTTCTATCGGCAGACATCCCCGTCCGGCGGAGCAATCGGTGGATCGATTCGCTGACGGAACCGGCGTGATCGGAATCGAAAGGCGGCCCGGCGTCACGGTGCTCGAATTCACGTCGCCAATCCTCTCTCTCGACGTCCTTGACGGGTTCTCGGCAGCCCTGGAAGCACTGGCGGCGGATAACCTGCATGATCCCCTGGTCCTTTGCTCAGCGCATCCGAGCGTCTTTCTAGCCGGCGCCCACCTCGCCGAGATCGCCAACCTCGACGCCTCATCGAGCGGACCCTACGCGCAGCGCGGAAGGCGCGCCATCCGCAATCTGGAAAAGCACACCGCACCGACCGTCGCAGCGATCAATGGTTCCTGCTCCGGCGGCGGTTTTGACCTCGTCCTCGCCTGCGACGCGCTGATCGCAGGTCCCGGCGCACGCTTCAGCCATCCCGGCATCCGACGTGGCCTGGTCACGGGTTGGTCCGGGACTACCCGCCTGCCCTCAGCACTTGGAAGCGCCATCGCTCGCGCTGCGTTGCTGGAGACCCGCGAACTCGATCCGCTCACTCTCTCGAACCACGGGGCAATCTTGTCCTCGTCCGAAGACCCCATCGCGGACGCAATCGAAACGGCCCGACGAATGGCCTCTCTGGATCCGGCGAGATGGCGCCTGTGGCGGGCGCTCCGGGGACCAGGTTTCATTGACAGATTCCACGCCTTCGTGGTACATAAGTTATGACAGTGGAGGACTTGCCACAATCCAATTCGAAACATTCTGGCGCCATTTGACGGTCGTATCTCGGTCGGGTGACGCGGCCGCGAGAGGAAGTTGGGAGAGCCATGAGCCGCACGATTCTGCTAGCCGACGACAGCCTCACCATCCAAAAGGTCGTTGAGCTCACGTTTGCCGACACGGAGTACGAAGTCGTGGCGGTGTCGAACGGCGACGATCTCCTCCAGCGGCTCCCAGATGTCCAACCAGATCTCGTGATCTGTGACGTCATCATGCCCGGCCGGGACGGCTATGACGTGTGCCAGGAGATCAAATCGAGTTCGGAGTTCCTCCACCTTCCGGTCATTCTTTTGACCGGGACGTTCGAGCCATTTGATCGTGACCGGGCGATCGCAGTCGGCTGTTCCGAGATCATTACCAAGCCTTTCGAGGCGAAGAAGCTGGTCGACGCTGTGGAACGCCTCGCGGCGACACCAGCCGCACCTCCTCCATCAGCCGCCGACACGCAATCAATCGGTCCCGAGTACCTCTCCACGCCGGATACCGATAGCCAGCTTGACGACACCGAGGTCAGTCAGGAGTTCGGGCCCGGGAAAGCAATCACCGAGGATATGGCTGGCGCTGGTTCGTTTGACGAAATCGCGGTCGACGAAGCACCTGCCGGGCAGGATGTGGAACCGCCACAAGACGAGTTCGACCTCGACGACGACATCGGGGGTCTGGAACTGGACACGATGGATCTCCCCGATGTTGAGGCCCCGCTCGAAATCGGTGAGATTGCCGAGTCCACTACCGATCCCGCCAGTACCCTGGCCGCCGAGGATTTCGCCGCGATCGGGGAAACCGAAGAGGTCGGAACCATCGAAGGCAGCGGGGAACCCGTGCTGGTTGAAGAGGCCTTCATCGATGTCGGCGGGGAGGACGAGCCGTTCCCGACCGACAAGAGAGATATCGAGGTGCCGCCACCCGAAAAGGCGGACGCCGATAGATCGCTGACGACGCCCATCGACGTCGCCGCGGTGATGGCCGACTACCAGCCCGAGCTTGAACCCGCGATGAACGACGAGGACGATGGATCGCCCACCAACGCGAAAGATGACGCCGACACGCAGGACTTCGGCGAAAAACCCCCGGCGCAGGCGGCACCTGGGGAGGCCAACAGAATCGGGCTCAGCGATGACGATGTGGATCGGATCGCGAGGCGCCTGCTGGAGCTGGCCTCCGACCGTATCGAGCACATTGCCTGGGACGTCATCCCGGATATGGCTGAGGTCGTCGTACGCGAACGGATGCGAGAGCTCGAGGCCAACGCGGAAACCGAGCCATCGTAGGCTTGAAGAGCATATCTATCTGCGCCCCTGTATAGTGAGTCGAAATCAACCCGAGGTCGATCAGTCGTCGTGACCGAAGGTGCCTGGAAGGAACGATTTTGAGAGAGCGTCTCGATCATCTCGTGAGGGAGCTGGCGAACCACGTCGAGAACCTGGTGCTCTTCGAGGTCACGGACTCGACGCACGCTCTTGCGAGGCGGATCATCGCAGAAATGGACGAGGAGAGCCAGAAGCTCGGAGCCACCCTGATCCTCGCCGACCGCCAGGAGAAAGGCGAGGGGCGGGGCGACCGCAGCTGGGAGTCGCCGGCTGGCGGCCTCTACATGAGCTGGCTGAGGTCGGGGATCAAAGCGGAAACCATCGCCCAGCTCCCGATGCTGGCAGCCACCGCGGCCCACGACGCGATCACCCGGATCGGGGTTTCGGATGTTCGCATCAAATGGCCCAACGATATTCTGGTGGGTGGACGCAAGCTCGCCGGAATCCTCGTGTTCGCGCGACACGGTGATACGACCTGGGTGACCGTTGGGCTCGGCGTCAATCTCGAGACCACTCCGGTCATCGAAGCATCCAAAGGCCTACCGGCGACCTCGATCGGCGACCTTATCGGCGTGGGCGACGTGAGGGCCTGGAGGCACGATCTCGTCTGCACGTTTATTGATCAGCTCGATCACCTGATGGAGGACCCGGTGCCGGCAATCGATCGATGGCGAAACCTCCTGATCCAGCGACCGGGTGACGTCATCAGCGTCGTTCTCGCATCAGGGAGGTTAGTGTCCGGAACCCTCCTCGAATTCACCGAAGAAGGTTTCTTGAAGATTCGGGAAAACGGCAAAGAACGCGTCGTCACCGGCGGCGACGTCATCGAAAGCTAGCGCCCGCCCATCCGGCTTCGCCTACCGGCTCCGTCCTGCTGACTTCGCCGTGACAAGTCGGCTACGCCGGGACAATCCCGTCCAGATACAAGATCCAAGATGGTGTCCCGTTCTGAAATAGATTGGCACACGAGTTCATCTACCCGTTCCGGTCGACAGTGCACCGGCTCTCGGGATTCCAGGTTCGTGGCCACGTCGGATGCCGGCGCCGGACGCTCGACGCACGACGGGTCGCTCACGATCTCGGATGGAGCAACCGCCATGTCATGACGCGGACCTCATCGAACAGCCGCAACGTTTTGCTTGCACGAGCAACATCGACCACACCTGCATGGGCGAGGAGACGCAGGTGGCAGTCGACCTCGTTCGCCGAGCCGTACCCGATACGCCAGTGGTGTATCCGATTTCGTCCCGATCGACCATGGCCCTCCGAGAGGTTCGCCGGGACCGAGCTCGCCGAACGAATCACTTGGTCGGCCAGGCACTTGAAAGGAGCCGGAACCCGCGTCACGAGGGTGATCGCCATGGTCGCTGCCTGGAGGGCTTTGCGGCGGGCGATGAGGGTGCTGTCGGGGAGCGCATCGAGCCGTGATCACCTCCGGGTCGTTCATACTCTCCCCAAGCTGGTGAGGCGGCCGGTGTCAAGGGTCGCGAAGCGACCGGCCACAGGCCGGCGGGCCCTTGATACCGGCCGGCTCGCCAGCTATTGCCCGCATATTCATGAACGACCCGGAGGTGATCACGGCTCGCTCCAAACCAGGCGGCCCGCTCACCGGCGCTGCCTCGTGCCGCTGCTGCCTGTCACTGCCGCTGATCATCTCCGCCCTCGATAACCGACGCAGAGGCGATAGCTCCCCTGCGAGAACCGACAACTTCTCGCCAGAACGCGACAACTCTGATCCTTGGGTGGGAGGGCGGCCTTGCATCTTGTATCTTGCATCTGCTCTCCCCCGCTCCGATATGATTCTTATTGAACGATCACGTTCAACGGAGTTCATCCACCGCCGGTCAGGAGCTTGTTTTGTCGGATTCGGTAGCGCTGATTTCCCTGGTCTTCGGTAGCTCTCTGGCATCGTCTTTGTTTTTTGTGCTGTCGGCCCGGATCCTCCGACAAGCTGCCGAGAAACACCCCCCGAACGCGACAGGCATGGTCGCCGTCACCCATCTCAGCGCTGCTCTCTTCCTGCTGCCGTTCCTTCCGGCGGCAGGTATCAGCTCGCTGTCAGAGGTCCGGACGATGGCCTCCCCGTTCGTCCTCGTTCTCATCCTGCTGACGGCCGTCCTCCATCTTGCCGCGAGGCTCTTCCATTTCAAAGCCCTCAGCTTGACCGACGTGAGCCTCGTCAGCCCATTCGCCGCACTCACTCCGGTGCTGACGATCGTGACGGGGTGGGTCATTCTCGCGGAGCGTCCAAACGCCGTCGAGCTCGTTGGCATACTGATCGTCGTCGTCTCCCTGTTGGGGCTCACCGAGGTCAAAAAGGTGTTCCAGGCGCGATCCGCGTCGAGCGCCCCTGCTGAAAAGAACAGCACCAACCTCGGCCTGTGGTTCGCGTTCCTCTCGACAGTTCCGCCGGCCTTCAAAATTGCCATCCAGAAAAAAGCCATCCTGCTTTCGAATCCGTTGACATATGCGTTGATCATGCTCTTTTTGACTGGAACGGGTGCGATGTTGATCTACGTCGCCCGCAGCCGCGGCCGCGACTTCCGAACTCAATTCCCCCCTCGCAGGCTGCGAACCCTTTTCGTCATCTCGGGTCTGCTGGCCCTGAACACACTCCTGTTCTGTGCGGCTCTGACTCTCGGACTGGCGGCTGGAATCAGCGCCATGGCCCGCATCAGCATCGTGCTTCAAGGGATCCTGGCATATTGGATCGCAGGACAAAAAACCAATTTTCGCCGCAGAATGTGGTGGGGTGTCGTGATTTTCTTCGGCTCCGTCGTCATCGGGATCGCCATCCCGTGACTCGGTGGACCTTCGAGAAGGCCCGGATTGGGGGCAAACCTTTCCACCGATCACGGGTCAGTCATGCACTGACTCGTCCGTCTCGAAGCCTGGGAACTCGACCCCGTTCTCGGAACGATTCCCCAGAAAAACCTTCAGGATCCCCTTTTTGACCATTTCTCGCCGGAACTCGCCCTCAAAATCTACTGGATGTAAATCTGTCGGCTCGAACACTTCATCTTCGTAATACCGGTCCCACCTGCCGTCTGCATCCGCCCCAAAGCCGAAAACATCGACCTCGTCACAGACGTGCACCGCGACCATCAGGGCAATGAAACCGGTGGAGGGAAACTGTCCCTGCTCCTCCATCCAGTCCTCGTAAAGATATTTCACGAACTCCGGATGGATGATGCGCACTCGCCTGGGTTCCCAGCGAAGATCGTCTTCCACGAGAGAGAGTATCCAATCGAAAAGATCCTCGGTGTGCAGCGTCATGGGATTTATCAGGAGGAAGGCCCGCCGATCAGCCATGCCCCCTCCAAAGTCCGTGGGCCATGTTACGTGGTGGGTCGTCTTGTCCCCGACATCGGACTGAAAGTCAGCCGTGGGCGCTCGATTCACCCGAAAGACAACGTTGTGTGCATCGATCAGATTTCCGTAACCCGACCCGAGCAGGTTGCGGGACGCGCCAACAACCGCACAGATCCGCCTCGTGCGGGGACGCAAAAAGACCGGGGAGCGTCCCGAGATCCGTGAGAACATCCGCTGAGCGGCCGCCCGAGTCAAGCCTTTACGCTCCACGCGGGAAGCCCACCAATCGAACACTTCCGGCGAAACCCAGCCTTCACCGGGCTCCCAGAAGATATCCACGCCTTCCCTGAACGATTCTGGGAATACCGTTTCGAGCCTCTGCTGCAAGGGACCCCTTATGGAGGTTTTCAGATCGCGGAATTCCGTCGGATTCGGCTCGTTCAACTCCTGGACGTCTGCTCGCTGCTGCCCAAGGACGATACATATCAAGACAGCCGCCGACACCAGCCCACTGCGACGGGGACCGTGGGATCTCATCACCGGGGTCATGTCATTCCCTCGACCACGCGTGTCAGTCCCGTGAAGACGCTTCGGCGCCGGAATGAGGGTCCGGGCGAATCCCCCGATAGACCTTGAGGATCCCGTTTGCTTCCATCTCCTCGAGGAGCCGGGCCTCGATGCGGGCCGGATGGAACTGCGATACGTCCTCTGGAACGTCTTCGTAGTAGCGGTCCCACCTGCCGGAGGCGTCCGCGCCGAATCCAAATACGTCGACCTCTTCGCAGACATTCAGTGCGATCATCAGAGTAATGAAGCCGGTTGAGGGATAGGTCATCCACCCTTTCGTCCAGTTCTCGTGCAGGTACATCACGAACTCCGGATGGATGATGCGCACGCGCAGGGGATCCCAGTGAATTTCCTCGTCCACGAGGTAGAGGATCCGGTCGAAGACATCCTTGGTGTTGGCGGTGATCGGAGTCATCAGGAGGTAAGCCTCCCTGTCGTACTGCCACTCCTCGAGATCCCGCGGCCACATCACGTGGTGGGTCGTCTTTTCTCCGACATCGGAATCATAATCATCGGTCGGCGCACGATTGATGCGAAACACGACGTCGTGAGCATCGATCAGTTCTCCGTAATGCGATCCGAGCAGGTTGCGGGACGCGCCGACGACCGCGCAGATCTGTCTCTTGTCGGGTGTCGAGAAGACCGACGAGTCATCCGAAATGCACGAAAACATCCGCTCAGCGGCCTCCGGTGTCACGCCATCGATGTCGCCCTCTTCTAAGTGGGCAGCCCACCATTCATACACCTCTTGCGAGATCCAGCCGTCATGCGGACCCCAGAAGATGTCGACTCCGTTCTTGAAAGAGTTTGGGAAGGTCGTTGCAAGTCTCTGTTGCAAGGGCCCTCTGACGGAGGTTGAGGTGCGGTCGTTTTCTCCTTTCAGATAATCATGGCTGGCTTCCGGAATCTCGTACTCAGCATCCGGATGTTCCACTACCCGTCGCGACATGAGAAAGACTGAAATCGCGACGACCGCTGCCAGAAGCATTACGTACCAGAGATTTCTGGGTCTCATGTTGCTGGCCATTGTACATTGCGCACAGTGTCGTCCCGAATTGGGTCGCCGACGGAGGCGCCTGCCCGAGCGGCGTTTTGCTCTATCCCTCTGGACGGTTTTGATCGGCTCCGCGCTCGAGTTCGTAAGAAACACACTGCCCACAGACCGTCCGGGCCACCTCCCTGCGGAGATGGTCGGCTCGCAGTTCGCAAAACTTCGGCGAGTGCCAGGCGTCCATGAAGGTCATCTTCTTCAGATCCCCCATGTCGAATCTCCCGTCGTGGTCGAAGCAGCACGCGCTCAGCCTCCCGTCCCAGGTCACGTGGCCTTCTGTGAACAGCGCCCAGCAAGGGACCGGTGCCCGCATCTTGTCGTATCTGCCGCGGTTACCACCGGTGAACACCCATCGAGTACCGTCTCGCTGCTCGATATGGGCCGCCTGGGAGTAGAGTGGGAGCGCATAGACCTCATCGGAAAAATCTCCGATCTCCTCGACGACTCGGGCCATCTTCTGACGCTGTCGCTCACCCTCGAACATGATGTATGAAGCGTACAGCCCGCAAGGGTACCCTCCCGCCTCCCGCACCCGCCACGCGTCCTTGATGTTGGAGACGATCTCGAAGTATTTTGCCTCGGGCTTCCTCGTGATGGCGGCGAAATGCTCCGGGTCAGAGTAGTTGAGCGAGAACTTGAGGCTGTCGAGGCCGGCCTCCATGCAGGCCTCGACCTTTGCCGGAGTCGAAAGCGAGCCGTTGGTGGTCAAGAAGACGTAGGGAAAACCGAGATCCTTGGCGTACCTGATCGCAGCCGGAAGCCACGGAACCAAAAAGCTCTCGCCGAGATAGAAGAGGCCGAGCTCCTCGACTCCCTCCCGGAGCAAATCGGCCACAAGCGCGTCGAAGAAGACGCGGTCGATCTGCCCGACCTCTCGCAGATGCTTGGATCTCGCGCAGAATTGACAAGAAAAGTTGCACAGGGCGGTGAGCTCGATCTTGACGGATTTTGGGCATGGCGGCGTCTCTGAGAGATACTCTTCCTTGATCTCCGTGATGTTGTCGATCCGCTCGGTGATCGATTCTCGTGGCATCGGAAAGCCCAAACGGTCCGCCCTTCGTTGCTTCTTTTCGACTCCGCGCGCCAGACCCCCCTCCAATTATTTTAACCCCCCCAACGGGCCATACGGCACGAAGATATTGAATCTACATAGCTTTGACAAAGAGATACAAGATGCAAAATCCAAGATCCAATGCTCTCAACCCAAGGCGTTCAGGGCTGTCCAGTCCTGATTCTATGAGGAGCCACCTTTAGCATTGTTGGCCTCAGCGATGGAATGACTTCGGCGACGGGATTCCAACAATGCAAAAGATGGCACCTGGCGCTACTCGATGAAGCGCTTTTCTCCGGAAGCGCTGTGAGAACCCGCGGGTGGGCGGATCGAGTATCGAGCATCGAGTATCGGGCGGGTCGTGGGGCGGCTAGGGCACCGCCTGTAAGCGTCCGAGGAACTTCGCCGGTGGCTCGAAACCGGTGATCCGGAAGACCTCCTCACCGCCCGAAAAGACGATCACGGTCGGCACGCCCAGCACCCGGTAGGTGGTGGCCAGCTTCTGGTTCTCCCCGCTGCTCCGCGTCAAATCGACCTTGAAGCGTGAGTAGTTCTCGAGCAGGGCGCTCACTTCGGGCGCCGGAAAGGTCTTCTCGTCGAGCTCGCGGCACGGTGCGCACCAATCTGCGTAGAAATCGAGAATGACCCGCTCTCCCCCGGTGACAGCGGCTTTGACCGCGCCAGCATCATATGGCTGCCAGGCCAGGTGTTCGCCCGACTCGCCCACCGTTGTTCCGCGAAGGAAAACCACCGGCGCCATGACCACTCCGGCCACCAGTGTGGCGGCGCTCAGGACCCGCATCACACGATCGATCGTCGGCTGCTCGTGACCTGTGCGGTCAATGACCAGGAGGTAGAGCGCACCGAAAACCAGGACCGCCGACATCAACCAGCGCCCCGAGTCGCCGGGCATCAGCGGCGCCGCGAAGTATGCAGCCATCGCGACCAGGATGACGCCGAAAACCCGTCTCACCCCGATCATCCACATGCCGGAGGCCGGCAGCTTGTTGACCGTTCCAGTAAAGGTGCCCAGGATCAGGTACGGCAGACCGAGACCCAGAGCGAGGGTGAAAAAAAGAACAAAACCCAGGAACGCATCCCCTCGCTGGCCGACATAGGTGAGGAGGCCGACCACGAATGGACCGATGCACGGTGCCGCGACAAAGCCCATCACCAGGCCCATGATGAGGGCGCCGAAAACGCCACTCCTTCCACCTGACGCGCGTTGTGCCCAGGCCGGTACCCGCAGCTCCCACAGCCCGAACATCGAGGTCGAGAGCGACAGCAGGACGACCACGATCAGGCCGACAACCCAGGGGCTCTGCAGGGCGCTACCGAAGATCGCGCCGCTGAGTGCGGCGAGAACGCCGAGCACCGAATATGTGAAGGCGATTCCCATGACATAGGCGAGGGCAAGGGGGAAGGCGCTGCCTTCGCGATCCTTCGTCTGCTGAGTGAAGAAGCCAACCGTGATCGGGATGAGCGGGAAGACGCACGGTGTCAGATTCAGCGCAAGCCCGGCCAGAAACACCCCGATCAAGAGCAGCGGCAGGGATTTCGAGCCGAGGTCCGAAGGCCTTGGAGAATCGCCAGACCCGGAAGGCCGCACGGAAAGCTCCTTGAAGAACTCCTCGTCCGTGGGTCTTGACGAGGTGCCGGGGGGCGCCACCGTCACATCGATGCCGGTCCGAACCTCCTCCGGAGGTAGGCACTGGGTGTTGTTGCAGGCCTGAGCGGTGACTGCCACGCGCAGGCGATGATCGCCGACCGCGGTCCCGGGAACGACCAGGCCGGCGAGGATGACCGCGCGGCCCTCCCACACCTCGATCGGCGTGTCGGAGAATTCGAACTCGAGGGCCTGACCATCCGGAAAACTGACCACCGGCACCGGCCAGCCTTCGGGCAGGATGAACTCGACGGTCGTCGGCAGCGAAAACTCGTCACCAGGGTCATCGGTGTTGACGTGCCACCCGCGCTTGATGGTCAGGGTAACCGCCAGCCGCACCTCGTCTCCCGCAACCAGTGGGGTCCGATCAGTCAGCAGCCGAACCTTGAACACCGGCTCGGTATCCAAGCCCTGTCCGGCGGCCGGGCCGGCAGCAAAGATCGTCAACAACATCAATATCAGGATCGATCTCTTCATCGTCTCCCTCGTCTTCGGGACAACCGTCAGTCGCCTGTCAACTCTCGAACCAGATCCGGTGCGAAGCGCCGAACAAGCTCCCGAATCTCGTTCGGGTATCGCTCCCAGCTCCTCTTTACGAGATCGGGCCGTCTGGTTACCGTGATCTCGACCGATCGTTCCAGCCGCCAGCGCCGGATCGCCTCGTGGTTGCCGGAGAGTAACACCTCGGGCACCGTTACGCCCTCGACCTCGGGTGGGCGGGTAAAGCACGGGTAATCGAGGAGCCCTTCGCCGAAGCTGTCAGAGCTCACCGATTCCGGGTCCCCGACAACCCCTGGCACCAACCGCGAAACCACCTCGATGAGCGCCATCGCAGCGACCTCACCACCACCGAGTATGTAGTTCCCCACGGACACTTCTTCGGCCCCACTGATCTCGAATATGCGTTCGTCGAAACCCTCGTACCGACCGCACACCAACAAGAGGCTCGGTTCTTGAGCCAGCTCCTGGGCCAACGACTGATCGAGCAACCGCCCTCGTGGGCCGAGGATGATCGTCCGCGTGCCGCTCTGCCGCGAGACCATGTCGCGGATGGCCGCCAGCACCGCGGGCGCCTGCAGGACCATTCCGGCGCCGCCGCCATAGGGCTCGTCGTCGATCTGCCGCCACTTGTTGTCGGCCCAGTCGCGGAGATCGTGGGCCTCGACACCAACCACGCCTCGTTCCACGGCCTTTCCGAGCACACCGACGGTGCGAAACGGCTCGAAAAGCTGCGGGAAAATCGTCAAAACGTCAAAATGCATAGGATTATCTACCCGAACGGTCACAACCCGGCCAGCGCTCCTCGCTTCGGCGTGCACGGTGCCACCCTTCACATTGTTTGATGAACCACTCTCACGCCGGAGGCGCTTTCAGGGCAAACAATGTGAAGAGTGGCACCTGTGTCATCGATGCAGCAACGCGCGCCTCATTGTACGGCAGACAATGCGAAGAGTGGCACCGGTGTCGCCGACTCGGCCAAGCGCTCTTGATGGGCGGGTGACACCAGTGTCGTCGAAGCCCCAGCGCGCGTCTCGAGTCGCTACCGCGCGTCGATGGCGTCGTCGTCGAGCAGGCCTGCCGGAGCATCGATAATCACGAAGCCACCGTCGAGGTCGACCTCGCGCACGATCTCCGGTACGTAGGGCACCAGCGATTCGCGTTCGCCGCTGCGAACCACGAGGCGAGTCTGACCCTCGCCCGGATCGACGCCGGTGACGCGGCCGAGCACCTCACCTGCGGGCGAACGGCATTCGAGTCCCATCAGGTGATGCTCGTAGTAGTAACCCTCAGGGAGGTCCTCGAGAGCCTGCTCCGGAAGGTAGAGGCATCTGCCTCGCCAACTCTCGACGATCTCTCGCTCACGGATTCCGCGAATCGAGAGCAGCCACCTCCCCTTGTGGTAGCGCACCCGGTGGGCCTCGAAGAACTCATTCGGGCACGAGTCGTCGCCGACACCAAAGCGGACCCCGTCCGCGAGACGTTCCGGGAAGTCGGTAATGATTTCCACCAGGAGATCACCGTGCACGCCGTGAGGTTTTCCCGCGCGACCTATGATCAGCCAGTCGCGACCGTCGCCGACGACACCAGGGGTCGGCACTACTCGAGGATCTCGAGCACGAATCGCTTCTGGACCTTCATACCCGCCGCCGCGAGCAGCGTTCTGATCGCGCGTGCCGTTCGACCCTGGCGGCCGATGACCTTGCCGAGGTCCTCGGTCTTCACCCGCAGCTCGAGCACCGTCGTCTGCTCGCCTTCGACTTCTTGCACCACGACGTCTTCCGGATTGTCTACAAGTGCCTTCGCGATCTCTTCCAGCAGGTCTCTCATCGCACTCATCGGAGCTCCCTTCGAAGATGGGGAAGAGGACCCGGAGCCCGCGAGCCCCGGGCGCGCTTCACTGCTGTTTCTGAGCCTTACGAATCAAGGATCGCACAGTTTCAGACACCCCGGCACCCTGACCCCGCCATTTTTCGACCTTTTCAAGATCGAGCTTAATCTCCGGCGGATCCAGATGTGGGTTGTAGAAGCCCACCTGGTCCAGGTACTCAGCCTGAGTGTCCTTGCGCGAGTCCGACACCACAATTCGGTAGACGGGGTTGCGCTTCGCACCCCCTCGTCGCAATCTGATCATCAACATTGACTTTCCTCCCTGGGCAAATATTCAGCCGATCCCTAACTGACGCTTCAGCGCGCGGGGGTCGGCCTTACCCAGACGCTTCATGAGCTTACGCATCTGTCCGTATTGACGCAAGAGGCGATTGATTTCTTCAACACTGGTGCCTGAGCCTTTTGCGATCCTTTTTTTTCGTGAACCGTTGAGAACCTGCGGATGACGGCGCTCTTTGGGCGTCATAGAGTCGATACACGCCTCCATACGACGGAGCTGCCGCTCCTGCCCCTCACCCATCCCGCCGTCGGGCATCATACTCTTCATGCCCGGCACCATCTCCATCACCGACTGTAACGGTCCCATTTTCTTGAGGCTCGTGAGCTGATCGCGTAGATCTTCGAGATCGAACTTGTTCTTTTTGAGCTTTGCTTCGAGCCGGCGCGCCTTTTTCTCGTCGACCGCGTCCTGAGCCTTTTCCACCAGGGTCAAAACATCACCCATGCCGAGGATGCGCCCCGCCATCCGGTCCGGGTGGAATTGCTCGAGGTTCTCGATCTGCTCGCCGACACCGGCATAGACGATCGGCTTTCCGACCACCTCGCGCACCGACAGGGCGGCTCCGCCGCGGGCATCGCCATCAAGCTTGGTGAGGATGACGCCGGTGTTTTCGAGCCGCTCGTGGAACGCTCGAGCCGATCGAACGGCGTCCTGTCCGGTCATCGCATCAGCGACAAAGAGAATCTGACGGGGCTTCAAGATATTCTTGAGCCGAAGCAGCTGTTCCATCAGCTCCTCATCGATGTGTAGCCGCCCTGCGGTGTCGAAGATCAACACCTGATAGCCCTTGATCGAAGCTTCGCGAAGGGCCTGGCGAGCGATCGCTTCGGGATCATCCATATCCCGGGTGTCGACCGTCGGGATCTTTGCCTTTTCGCCAAGGACCATCAATTGCTCACGGGCCGCGGGGCGCGAGGTGTCCGCAGGTACCAAAATCGGGAAAAGACCCTTGCGATCCTTGATCCAGCGCGCCATTTTGGCGGCGGTGGTGGTCTTACCCGACCCTTGGAGCCCGACCAGCATGATGACCGATGGTCGTCCCTTGAAATCGAGCTCGGTCGTCTCCCCACCGAGCAGAGTGACCAATTCCTCGTGGACGATCTTAGTCACCATCTGTGCCGGCGTCACGGAGCTCAGAACCTCTTTACCCACCGCCCTGGCCCGCACCCGCTCGACGAAACCGGAAACCACCTCGACGCTGACATCCGCTTCGAGCAGAGCGAGCCTGATCTCTCGCAAAGCGGTATCGATGTGGTACTCGGTCAGGTGACCCTCACCTCTGAGGGTCTTGGTGACGCGAGCCAGACGTTCCTGTAGCCCTTCCAACATGGGAGCGGGAGTGTAAGCCAGCACCAGTCAGAGGTCAAGAGTCTATCAGCGGCAAGCGTTTGACTCGTATGACTTTGGCTCGCGCTCTAAGAACGATACAATAACCAGTGGAGATGGGCGCCAATCATCCAATTGTCCTCGAGCCGCGATGTCCGGCCCCGGAGGATCCAGGGATCCTGAATTTCATGCGCCTCGCGAAGGCGCTGACTCGCGCAACCTGGGTGGAGCTCGAGCTGCGGCCGAGCGGCACCTCGCCTTCTCAGACCTATCGTTCCGGATCGGGCCCCGAAAAAGCCATCACCCTGGCCCTCGAGGCTGGAGTCGAATTCGACGCCTCGCTCCGCCTCGGAAAGGCGGCACACCCTGCGGACGATCTCATCACGCTGCTGTCAGACTCTCTCAGGCAACACCTCGAGCTCCGCAATCTGTTGATCCAGAACGATCTTCTGAGCAGGGCTCTGGAAACCACATCGAGCTCGGTCCTTCTCTTCGACGACAACGGCGATATCCTCTTCGCGAACCCTACCGCTGATTACCTTCTTTCCCGTCAGACTGAGGACGAGCTCCTGGGGAGCTGCAAAAATCGGCCGCGGCAACCTCTGTTCACCCTGCTCAGCTCCCTCGTCGAGCGGGTCGCTTCGCAGGACGGCGCCGCATCACCATGGATCGGAGCCATCGAGCTCGAAAAAGGACGCATGATGGCGTGCGAGGTCACGGCCGTTCCGGCGCCAGCCTCCGACGGACCCAACGCGGTGCTGGTGACCCTTCAGCCGACCGAATCCGAGTCCGATACGCGAATTCAGGCATTTTCATCGAGTCACAGTCTCAGCCGGCGCGAACAGGAGGTCCTTCGACTTCTGGGTAGGGGCCTCACCACGACGGCGATGGCCGACAAACTCGGCATCAGCCCGCACACGATTCGAGATCACCTCAAGAATCTGTATCGCAAAACCGGCACGAAGGGGCGCAACGAATTGCTGGGGTTGATTTCCAGGGCTTCGTAAGAAGCAGTCAGCAATCAGCAATCAGCTTTCAGCTCCCCCACCCACCCCTGGCGCCTTGAATGCTGACGGCTGATAGCTGATAGATAAGAGCTTTTACCTAAGAGGTATAATCAGATCTGGAGGTCCAAACCATGGCTCGGTTACGCGTTCTAGGCTTGGTTACGGCGATGTTCCTGGTGGCGGCAGTGTTGGCCGCAGCCCAGGGGTACGTGGTGATTCTCAAGAGTGGGCACAAAGTCCGGTGCAAGGAGCCGCTGCGCATCGAAGGATCGAACGCGATTCTCACCCTCGCGACCGGAACTCTCGCCAGCTACCCGCTCCAGCTCGTGGATCTCGTGGAAACCGAACGGTACAACCAGCTCGGCCTCGGCAGCGCGCTCTTGATCGAGGAGCTCTCGGTCCAGGGAACGCCGATCCCGACCCCGACCCCGTTCACGTCCCTCGGGCAGGTCGCTTCAATCGACGCCGGAGGAGGTGGTGCACCATCTCTTGGGACCACCGTCGAGCCGACCCCTGCGCCGACACCGGGCATCAAGCTGCAGTCTGAGAAGTACCACGACGCTCGGGTCGACCAGGCATTTTCGAAGATCTTCGACGAGAAGGAACTCCTCATCTACACAACCAGCAGCGGCACGCAGCCCGACCACTTTTTCGTCCAGGCCACAACCGACTCGGAGAAAGAGGTCTTCGACGCTCTGGAGATCGTGGCTGAAGCGTTCGTCCTGATCAACCAAATCCACCCGGAAATTGCACCGGCGGCAGTCGAGCTGAAAATGGTCCAGACCTCGGGCAAACCGGCCGGTACCTTTCGCCTCACGCCTGAGCTCGCGAAGGAGCTAACTGACGGTGACACTCCGACCCAAACGTTCTACATCAAGTACGTGATCTTCTAGGGTGCCACGTTTCGCACTGTTGCATTACCAGCATCGCGTGTCCCGAGTGTTGATCGATACGGTAACGCAACAGTGCGAAACGTGGCACCTGTGATAACGGCATGAGTGATACGGATGTCGCCGTTGTTGGCGCTGGTCTCGCCGGTCTGACGGCGGCTCTCCGGCTCACCGAGGCGGGTCACCAGGTCAAGGTGTTCGAACGCTATCCACGCCCCGGTGGACTTGCCCGCGTCATGGAGGTCGAGGGCGAACTCCTGGAAGCCTTCTATCACCACCTCTTTACCAGCGACACATCGTACGTCGCTCTCGCAGAGGAACTCGGAGTCGCCGGCCTCATCGACTGGCTCCCCTCGCGGATGGGAATTTGGACGGAAGGCAGGTCGTGGGACTTCGGAACCCCACAGTCGTTGCTCCGTTTCCGACCCCTTTCGCTGCTCGACAAGGCCCGTTTCGCGATCTCGACCCTGCTTCTCCAGCGCAGCAAAGACCCCACCCGGTTCGAGAACGTCACCGCTTGCGACTGGATCCGCCGCCACCAGGGGGAGAGGGTGTGGCAGAAAGTTTGGGGACCGCTCTTCCATCAGAAGTTTGCCGAGGATGCTGAAAAGGTCGCGATGGTATGGTTGTGGGGAAAGCTCTGTCTGCGCGGAAAGTCGAGGTCAGCGTCCGGCATGGGCGAACGGCTCGGCTATATGCGGGGCTCGTTTGCCAAACTCGTCGAGGCGCTCGAAGGCCGGCTCAAAGACGGCGGCACCGAGCTGTTTCTGAGCGAAGCGGTACAGCGCATCGAGAGCGGCGAAGGCAACTTCACGATCCATACCCGCGGTTCTTCATGGACCGCAAGCCGGGTCCTGGCCGCGGTTCCGGTGCCAGATTATCTCGAGATCGCAGGGCATCTCGTGTCTGATAATGAACGGAGCAACCTCTCCGATCTCCGAGCAACCGGCGCTATCTGCACGATCCTGGAGCTCGAGCACTCACTGACCTCCTACTACTGGCTCAATATCGCTGACCCCAACATGCCCTTCGGCGGCCTCATTGAACACACCAACTACATCCCGAAGGAACGATACGGCGGTCGCCACCTCCTCTATATTTCGAACTACCTCTTCCCGGACCACCCACTGTTTCATGCGCCGAAGAAAGAGGTCGTTGCGACCTACCTCCCGGCCCTGGCTCGGGTCAACCCGGCGTTCGAACCCTCGTGGATCCTGAAGAGCCACCATTTCAGGGCCGAGTACGCGCAACCGGTGGTACCTGTCGGCTATCGGAAACGGATTCCGCCGTTCCGCTCGAGCGTGCCTGGACTCTACCTCTGCACGATGGCGCAGATCTTTCCTGAAGACCGCGGCCAGAACTACGCGGTCGCCTATGGGGAGAAGGTCGCGAAGGCCATGCTCGGCGATATCGGAAAATGATGTTCTCCTCGAATTTGTGCTCTCAATTTTCCAGCATCACCAATCGCGGAAGCGAAAACTGAGATCACAAATCTGAACAGAAGAATGCTCACGTCGCGCGATCCGGACCGCCTATGGTGTACCATTGGGCCGCCCGCGGAAAATGGGCACGGATAGAGGTTGGAGGCAAAAATCTATGGCAGGTCAAGCAGTGGAAATCACCGACGCGAACTTCGAAGATACGATCCTCAAGGCGGGCAAACCCGCTTTGGTTGATTTCTGGGCTGTGTGGTGTGGACCGTGTCGTGTTATCGGTCCTATTGTCGAAGAGCTTGCCGAAGAGTACGGCGACCGCGTAGTGGTGGGTAAGCTTGATGTGGACGCCAACCGAGACACCGCCGTCAAATACGGCATTCAAGCCATCCCGACCCTGCTCCTCGTCAACAATGGCGAGATCGCCGATCGCATTGTAGGCGTCACCGACAAGACGAGCCTCACATCGAAGCTGGACAGCCTCCTATAACCAGTAGGCCTCTCCTTCGCTCCTGCGGCGCCGGTCAGAACACACGGTGGCGCCTTGACTCACCGGATGACCGGCCACAATTGGCGATGGTCAGGCCTTGGACTGAAAGATGAACCGACGCCATTACTCTGAGCGCTCCGAGGACTGAACCGTTGTTTTGCCAGTCCTGCGGCGCCGTCAACCCCTCCGAGCAAGAGGCGTGTCACCGATGCGGAAACAAGTTGCTGGTGGTCTCGGGCGTCGCTGAATCGACGGACGCCAGCGACGAGTTCTTCATCCAGGCCCAGGAGGACCTCGAGGAACATCTCCTCGAGCGCATCAGCGCTTTGGAAGACGGTGTGCGTCGGTTGTCGCAGGCGCTCGCGTCAACCGGCCAACACCTGGCGCAAATCGAGCGCAACCTGACTGTCGCTCATGCCGGAATTCAGTCCCTCGGGGGGCTCCTGGAAACCGAGGGCATCGTCACACGCGCCGAGGTTGTCGACGGATGGGAAAGTGCTGCCGATCGAGAGCTGCTTTCCCGCGATTTGTTGCGCCGCTTCAAGGCCCATGCCGAACGCATACTTTCTCAGACTTCACACTCCGGCCAGGCTACTGACGAGTTTCGCGAAAAGCTCCGCGGCCTCGAGTTGGCCATCGTCGGACCGGATACCGGCGTTGTCCACGAGATGCTTACTGAGCTTGCAGCGATAGCACCTGACAGCGATGAGCTGTGGTCCTTCATCGGTGAGGCGGCGTTCCAATCCGGCGAGCTTGAAACCGCCCGCATCGCTTTCCGAAGGGTCGTCGAGCTGCGAGGTCCCCAGTTCGAAGCGCTTGTCCACCTCGGAGCTGTGGCGTCGGACCTCGGCCGCTGGAGCGAGGCCGAAGACGCCCTCACGCGGGCTCGAGAGATGGCTCCCGACGCCTTCCTCCCCCACTTCACGCTCGGCGCCCTCAAGGTGATGTGTGGTGAGCACGGCGACGCGGTCGCCCATCTGGAGCAAAGCCTGACACTCGAAGAGACCCCCCAGAGTTTGTACCTTTTGGGTCTCAGCCGGCTCGAGCTCGGTCAGGTCGGGCGCGCAGTCACAGCTCTCAAACGCGCCACCGAGCTGGCTCCCAATTTCGAGGACGCTCTCTATCACCTCGGCATCGCCTTTCTCAAACGCGGTTGGACCAACAAGGCCCTGGACGCTTTTCAACGTGTCCTCCGTCTCGACCCGCGACGCCTTCAGTACCAGGAAACCGTACGCCTTCTGAGTGGTGCTCCGCCTCATGATCTTCCTGATGACAGCGCACAGCTCGTCCGGCGCGCCGAGACGGCTCTCGAGGACGGGGCTCCAGAGAGGGCCCTCGATCTGTATCGGAAGGCTCTCGAGTCGGCGCCAGGCCAACCCGAGCTTCAGGCCACGGCAGCGCTTCTCGCCTCGGCCCTCGGCCGCATTCGTGAAGCCGTCACCTATGCCCACACGATTCTTCGCGAAAGGCCTCAGGGTTCGCCATACCAGGCGGCCGCGGTCGTGGCACTCCTGGAATCGCTACGGCACACGGGAAGGCTTCGTACGGCGCGCCGGATCGCGAACCGTCTGTGCGAGGACGAGGATATCGATGAGCTGGCTCGCGGCATGTCGACCTACGAGCTTGCCCTGGTGGAGTCTGAGCTCGGCGAAAACCTCGCCGCAGCTCGTGATCTCGCCCGCGACGCGCTGGAGACTGCCCCCCGCGAGCTGCGCCACTATCCGCTCGCAGCGCTCGGCTCGATCGCCCTCAAAAGGGGGCGGTACCGTGAGGCGATGCAGTACCTCGAACAGGCGTCACGGGCTGGCGGTTCGGAGCCACCGCTGTTGCGACAGCTTGCCCTCGCACGTCTCGGAACAGGAGAAGGCACCGGTGCCGAAGGGGTCCTTCGTGAAGCCAACGGAGGCCCGAAGGGTGGCATCGATCAGGAGTTGCTCGATCACGTACGCCGGCTCGGCGAGCTGATCGGTGATTTCAACCGGAATCATCGCCCGGCGCGGAACAACCGCGTCGGGAAACGGAGATGAACATGCGCTGGACCCAGACGTTCATTTATACACTGCGCCAGGATCCTTCGGACGCCGAGGTCGTGTCACACCGATTGATGACGCGGGCCGGACTCATCTCGAAGGTCGCGGCGGGTATTTACAACTACCTGCCGCTCGGTTGGAGATCGCTGTCCAAGCTCCAGACGATCATCCGCGAAGAGATGGAACGGGCCGGATCCGCAGAGTTGGTCATGCCCGCCATCCAACCGGCAGAGCTGTGGCAGGAGTCCGGGCGATGGTTCGAATACGGGCCTGAGTTGCTGCGGATGAACGATCGCCACGAGCGAGATTTCTGCTTCGGCCCGACGCATGAGGAAGTGATCACCGACATGGTGCGGCGGACGGTCACTTCATACCGCCAGCTGCCGGTCAACCTCTTCCAGATCCAAACCAAGTTTCGCGACGAGATAAGGCCCCGCTTCGGTCTCATGCGCGGGCGCGAGTTCGTCATGAAGGACGCCTACACCTTTCACGCCGATGCTGAGGATCTCGACAAGGCCTATCGCGCCATGGAACAGGCCTACTGCCGGATTTTCGAGCGTTGCGGTCTCGGCTATATCCCTGTCGAGGCCGACACCGGCAACATCGGCGGCTCCGAGTCGCACGAGTTCATGGTCCTCGCCGAAACCGGAGAAGACGCGATCCTCTCGTGCCCCGCCTGCCATTACGGTGCCAACGTCGAGAAGGCGGAGGCGGGACCGGTCGCTGCGGCACCGGATTGGCCGCTCGATCGCAGTGACCGGCCCGAAACCGTCAACACCCCGGAGATGCGCACGGTCGAAGAGGTGGCCGAATTCCTGGGCATTGCGCCGGCCCACCTGATCAAAACCCTAATCTTCGAAACCGAAAAGGAGTTCGTGGCGGTCCTGATCCGTGGCGACCTCGAGGTCAACGAGGTCAAACTCAAAAACGAGCTCGGCTGCACCCACCTCCAACTCGCTTCGGAGGCAAAGATCGAGGAGATCACAGGCGGTCCGCAGGGCTTCTCGGGGCCGGTCGGCCTCGAGGGCGTGCGGCTCATCTCCGACCCGTCCGTCATGGATCTGGAGGTAGCGGCCACCGGCGCTAACGCCGCCGACGCACATCTCGTCGGCGTGGAGCCGGGCCGCGACTTCGAGCCGTCCGCGGTGGTGGAGATCCGGCTCGCCACGGCCGGCGATCCGTGTCCTTCGTGCGGCACGGATCTGATCGAAAAACGCGGCATCGAGGTCGGTCACATCTTCAAGCTTGGCACCAAGTACTCCGAAAAGATGGGCTGCCGCTTTCAGGACGCGGATGGCAACGATCAACCGATGATCATGGGTTGCTACGGTCTCGGGGTCGGCCGAACCGTGGCCGCCGCAGTCGAGCAGAACCACGATGAGAAGGGGATCGTCTGGCCATTGCCCCTGGCGCCGTACGAGGTGGTGTTGGTTGTCCTCAACGCCGACAAGCCGGCGGTGGTGGAGGTCGCCGAGAAGCTCTACGTCGAGCTCAAAGAGGCCGGTATCGACGTCCTCTTCGATGACCGCCCCGAGCGCCCGGGCGTCAAATTCAATGACATGGATCTCATCGGATTCCCGGTGCGCGTGGTGCTCGGCGGGCGTGGCCTCGAGGCCGGCGAGGTCGAGCTCAGTTTGCGCCGCGACGGCGACAAGCGGCCGACACCGATTGCGGAGATGGTGCCGGCCGTTCAAGCCCTTCTCGAGAAGCTCCGAAGCGAGTAAGCACCTCCCGCTTCGGCAACCCCAATGAGGAGCGTTTCTCGCTGCGACGAGTCAGGTGCCACTTGTCGCATTGTTACAAGAGCGCTCAGGACAGCAGGGTGACAACGACAATGCGACATGTGGCACCGGTGTCGTCGACGCGGCCATGCGCTTCTCATGGGGGTGTCCCAAGCCCCAATGCGCTCCTCATTGGGGGCAGCAGGGTGCCATCTTTTGCATTGTTCGGATTCATCGCCTCACAATCTGGTCACGCACTTCAGCCGAACAATGCGAGAGGTGGCTCCTGTGTCGTCGATGCGGCAAAGCGCTCCTCAAGAGGCCCCTCAATCCAGCGAAAGCGCTTGGCTCGCGACCGCGATCATCTCCCCCTTCGCCTGCACGAGCATCTTGAAATCCGATCCCATCCCCTCCGGGTCGAGGAGGCGTTTGACCTCCTGGCGGGCGGAGACTGTAGCGGCATCGAGTTCGGCCTCGATGCCCATACCGCGATCCTCGAGCTCGTCAGCGAGGCCCGCCCGTACAAGGAACTCGGCCAGCGGCCACAGCCCGATCTCCCGCCATCCGGCGCCGCAAGCAGCACGCCGAAGGTCGTCCCAGTTGACGTGGGCCGTCAGGTCGATCTCCCCGGGTGATTGCAGGGAATCACGGCCGAGCTGGTGGCGACGGAAGGTCGCCAGTGACCCTCCCCTCCTCCCATGCGGATCGTAAAGCCTCCGCGTTTCGTAGCCGTAGTCGAGCACGAGGCACAGCCCATCGTTGCCGGCAGCGTTCAAAAGGTCGCGGTGAGTCGATTCCGCAGTCAAATTGGCTTCAGCGATCTGGTCTTCCTCGAGAACAACACCGTGGTGGGTGAAGTACCGCGCCACTTCGTCGCGCGGCGGTCGGCGACCCCATTCAAGCGCACCCGAGCTCACAGCCACTGTAAGTTCTTCCAGCCCCGTTGTTCCGCCGACGGCCCGCGCCACCGGCAGAGCATCATAGAACTCGGAGGCGTGGATGACCGTCGGCGCCGACGTAGGGCCGATCTCCGTCAAAGCGCCAACCACCTGCACGGAGACCGATGCCGTCGGCAGGCGGTCGAGCTGTCGGTCGCGCATTGACTGAGATCGTTCGATCGAGAATATCTCCACAACGACTTCACGGGCGCCGATACCGAGAGCTTCGAGCACGCAGCTCACCAACATTCCGTCCCCGGATGCGACGTCGATCAGGCGGACGGGCCCGGTGTCGGCGCCGAGTCGCCTCAACAATCTCGTGAGCACCGTCCCGTACCAAAGCGACGCTGAGGGCGCGGTCAGATAATCACCACCGCGGCCGTAACGCGGTTTCGAGCCAGAGTAGTAGCCGTGGCGCGAGTGATACAGGGCAAGCTCCATGTAGGTGTCGAAGAAGACCTCGCCACCCCGCGCCACGATTTCGTCGATGATCCAGGACATAGAGGGATCTTAACCCGTTACCGCCAATGAAGAGCACAGAGTTGCGTCGACGACACCGGAGTCGCCGAAGCGGCCAAGCGCTCCTCATTGAAGTCCTTGCGTTGCCGCTATCTATGTGCTATAACGCCCGCTGCTGCTTTCGATCGGAAAGTGGGCCCGAGGCCCACTTTTTTTTCTGCAGCAGGGAGAGATATGAAGTTGGAACAGGCGCTGCAGGATCAACTCGCCGCCATCGTGGCGGACGAGGGGCTCGAGCTCGTCGCGACCGAGGTCGTGGGCTCCGGGCCGAAGACGATCCTGCGCCTGGTGGTTGACGGCCCTGAAGGCGTCAACCTCGAACAATGTGCAGTGGTATCACGGCAAGCATCGGTGATGCTGGACGTCGAGGACCCGTTTCGCCATCACTACACCCTCGAGGTGTCTTCCCCCGGTCTCGATCGCAAGCTCTACCAGAAAGAGGATTACGAACGCTACGTGGGCCATCGCGTCAAGGTTCGGATGGCACCATCGTTTCGCGACCACCGAACCGTCGTCGGCGAGCTGATGGGAACGCGAAACAACGTCATTCGGATCTTCGACGACTCCGGCTTTGAGATCGAGCTCCCGATCGACGAGATCTTCGAGGCCCGCCTCGAAGTGAATTGGACCTCGATCTTGAAGGAAGGGAAAGCCCGTTCATGAAGCTCGACATCAACATGCTCGTCCGGCAGATGGCCGCGGAACGTGACATCGAGGCTGAGACCCTGGTCGACGCCATCGCCGAAGCGATCTCGTCGGCAGCGCGCAAGCATTACAAGGAACGCAACGTCCACACCGACATCGATGTCGAAACCGGCGAGGTGCAGTCGTGGACCGCACGTGACGTTGTGGAGGAGGTCGAGGATCCCGAAATCGAAGTGACCCTCGAAGAGGCGCTTGCGATCGACCCCTCGGCCGAAATTGGCGGTGTCGTCAGGCTCGAAGCGCTCGACACGTCGGTGCTGGGCCGCATTGCAGCCCAGTCGGCCCGTCAAGTGCTGTTCCAGCGCGTGCGCGAGGCCGAACGGGCGGTGATCTACAGAAACTACTCCGGTCGCGTCGGAGACATGATCAACGGCATCGTCAAACGTATGGACCGCGGAGCGTTGATCGTCGAGCTCGGCGACACCGAGGGCATCATCCCCCGCGGCCACCAGGTGCGTCACGAGCGTTACAGCCAGGGCGACCGTGTTCGAGCGGTTGTCGTCGATGTGACCATGGACGCGAACCGTCCGCAGGTAGTCCTCTCGAGAACCTCGCCGATGCTGCTCGAGAAGCTCCTCGAGATGGAGGTCCCTGAGATTTATGACGGTACTGTCATTATCAGGGTCTGTGTCCGCGAACCGGGTGAACGGGCCAAAGTGGCTGTCTTCTCGAAGGACAGCGACGTCGATCCGGTCGGTGCCTGCGTCGGCCTCAAAGGCTCGAGAGTTCAGGCCATCACCCGCGAGCTCAAAGGCGAAAAAATCGACATCATCCCCTTCAACAGTGACCTCGTGACCTTTGCGCAGAACGCTCTGTCTCCGGCCAAGATCAACCGGGTTGCGGTGCGTGAGGAACCGATCACGGTTGTCCTCCGGGATGAGGAAGGCCAACCGATCCTCGACGAGAACGGCGAAGCGTTGACCGAAGAAAAGAAAGAAGTCGTGCTCGATGTCATCGTCGGCACCGAGCAGTTATCGCTGGCGATCGGCAAGCGAGGCCAAAACGTACGCCTCGCGTCCAAGCTTCTCGACTGCCGTATCGAGATCAAGAGCCAAGAAGCGGTGAAGGACGAGCTCGCGTCGGCGCTGGCCTCGATGCTGCGCGAAATGGAGGGAATCTCCGAGGGAGAGGAGATCCCTGAGCTCGAGGCGGTCGCCAATGCCGTTTCGTACGACGAGATCATTCCTCTCGAGGAGATGGCGTCTCTCACTGATCGCCTGCGTGAGCGTCTTCAGGGGCACGGTATCCACACGGTCCAAGACCTCCTCGCACGGGACGCGAAGGGGCTATCCACAATCCCCGGCATCGGACCGGTAACCGCCCAAAAACTCCTGGAAACGGCAGCCGAAACCCTCGAGGAGAATCTCGCTGAGGCAGCGGAGTCCGCGGTCGGGGAGGAGTGAAGAAGCATGGAGCAGCTTCGAGTCGTCGACCTGGCCCACACCATGGGCATCACAGCGCGCGAGCTGATCTTCAAGCTGCGATCGATCGGCGTCACTGTCGCCGGCGAAGAAGATACCCTCGATCTGGCAACAGTGCGAGCAATCATTACCGGTGAGACCCTGCAACGGCGTCCGCGTGAAGTGATTGTGCGCCACGAGAATGCAGAGGAAGAGACGGCCGCCGTCTCGGCCAAGGACCGGCTCGCCCGCCGTCGCAAACGACAAGTGATAGATACTCACAGAGAAATCAAAGAAGTCGTTACCGAACCCAAACCGACCGAGGTCGAGATTGCAGCGGAAGACCAGGCTGTGGCTGTCGAGGCGGTCGAAGAAGTGACAGAGCTCGAGGCCGCTGTCGAAGACTCCGAGCTCACCGAGGGGGTCCTCGGAGAAGATGCTGAGCTCAAGCCGGAGGTCGAGATTACCGAAGAGGAGATCACCGCCGCGCGCGGGGCCTCCGAGGAAGAGGAGGCTCCGAAGCGGGTTCGACCGGCGAGGGCCAAGACACCGCTCGAACAGAGCCTCAGGGAACTGACCAAAGACGAAATCCGGCAACGCCTCGCCGACCAGAAAGCGGCCGCGAAAAAGGCCAAAACCCAGAAGACGGCGGACCGCGGAGCCGGTCGCAAGGCCAAAGCGGCGGCGGATGCCAAAGAGATTCGCGATCTGCTCAACAAGTTTGATGAGCAAAAGCTCAAGGGACAGGAAGAGTCAAAACCTTCGGCGCGGCCGGCGCCGCGCCCGGGCGTTGGACGACCGAGCAAGAAGGCTCGTCGCCGGAAACAAGACGAGGAGCGTCGCACCGCACCGCCGCGGCCGACCCGCACCGTCCAGTTCAAGGACGGAGAGAAACCCGAAGGTCCCATCATTTTGTCAGAAATGGTGACCGCGCGCGAGCTCGCCGAAAAGCTCAACGTCACCGCCAAGGAACTCCTCGGCCTGTTGATCCAGAAGGGCGTGATGGTTACCACCAACCAGTCCCTTCCGCATGAGCTGGCGGAGGAGATCTGCGCCGATCTCGAGATCGAGGCGATGGTGGCCTCCGCCGAGGAGCTCATCGAGTACGAAAGAGAGGAGAGTGCCGAGGCTGCTGGTCCCGAAGAACCGCGGCCGCCGGTGGTCACCGTCATGGGCCACGTCGATCACGGAAAGACCTCCCTGCTCGACGCGATCAGGTCGAGCCGCGTTGCCGAGCAGGAAGCTGGCGGCATCACGCAGCACATCGGCGCCTCGCGGATCGTGGCGGCCGACGGGCGGACGGTGGTCTTTGTCGACACCCCGGGCCACGAGGCCTTCACACAGATGCGTGCTCGTGGCGCCCAGGTGACCGACATCGTGATCCTCGTGGTTGCAGCCGACGACGGCGTGATGCCTCAGACCAAGGAGGCCATCACACACGCCCGCGCTGCCAACGTGCCGCTGATTGTGGCTATCAACAAGATCGACAAAGGCAACGCAAACCCCGACCGCGTCAAACAGCAGCTGGCGGAGTTCGATGTTCTGGTCGAGTCGTGGGGCGGAGAGGTTCCATCGGTAGAGGTCTCGGCGAAGAAGAAACAGGGTCTTGACGATCTCCTCGACATGATCCTGCTGGTCGCCGAGATGAAAGAGCTGAAAGCTGTCGCCGAGGGCCCGGCTCGAGGCGTCGTCCTCGAGGCGCGCAAAGAGAAGGGACGCGGCATCGTCGCCACCGTCCTCATCCAACAGGGACATCTCGAGGTTGGGGACTTCTTTTTCTGCGGTTCCACATGGGGCCGCGTCCGCGCAATCGCCGATGACACGGGCGAACGCATCGAGTTTGGCGGTCCTGCAGATCCGGTGGAGATCACCGGATTCGAGGAGGTTCCGGCAGCCGGCGATCTCCTCCAGGGCACCGAAAGCGAGGCCAAGGCCTTCGAGGTCGCCAGCTATCGCCGCCAGCGTGATCGGGAAGAAGGGCTTCTATCGACCCGTAAGGTATCTCTCGACAATCTCTTCGACCAGATCGCCGAGGCGGAGATGCAAGAGCTCAACGTGGTCATCAAAGGCGATGTCCAGGGCTCGGTCGAGGTCCTGAGGGAGACCCTCATCAGCCTGGGCACCGAAAAAGTCAAGATCAACGTCTTGCACGGTTCAGTGGGCGCCATCACCACCAACGACGTCATGCTCGCCTCGGCTTCGAACGCCATCATCATCGGTTTTGCCGTGCGCCCCGAGCGCACCGCACGCGAACTCGCCGAAACCGAACAGGTCGACGTCAGGCTCTACACAGTCATCTACGATCTGGTGGACGACATCAAGAAGGCCATGGTTGGGCTCCTCGAGCCAGAATACCGCGAGGAAGAGCTCGGTCACGCCGAGGTTCGCGAGGTTTTCAAGGTGCCGAAGATCGGCGCCATTGCCGGTAGCCACGTCACTGACGGTGTCATCACCCGCTCCGCAAAGGTCCGATTGCTGCGCGATCACGTGGTGATTTACGAGGGAGAGCTGGCCTCGCTCAGGAGATTCAAGGACGACGCGTCCGAAGTCCGCGAAGGATTTGACTGCGGTATCGGCCTCGCACGATATCAGGATATCAAGGAAGGTGACATCATAGAGGCCTACAAGATGGTGGAAATCGCGCCAGAACTATAAACAAAAGACCGAGCGGGAATTGAGCGGAGAAACCTACATCGGCGTGGCTCACTTGGAGC
>CAYRFI010000007.1:0-50663 GCA_964423595.1 uncultured Thermoanaerobaculia bacterium
CGGAAGATGTTGTCGATAAAGAGCAGAACGTCCTGTCCCTCGGAATCGCGGAAGTGCTCGGCCACGGTCAGACCGGTGAGACCGACGCGAAGCCGCGCCCCCGGCGGCTCGGTCATCTGGCCGTAGATCAGGGACGCTTTCGAGTTCTCCCAGCTGTCGGGGTCGATGACGCCGGCCTCGGTCATCTCGAGCCAGAGGTCGTTGCCCTCGCGGGTGCGCTCGCCGACCCCCGAAAAGACCGAGAACCCGCCGTGCTGGAGAGCGACGTTGTTGATCAGCTCCATGATGATGACGGTCTTGCCGACGCCGGCGCCGCCGAAGAGCCCGGTTTTGCCGCCCTTGGTGTACGGTTCCAGGAGATCCACCACTTTGATGCCGGTCTCGAACATCTCGGTCTCGGTCGATTGCTCCGACAGCGGCGGGGCTGTGCGGTGGATGGGCATCCGTTCATCCGTCTCCACCGGTCCCTTGCCGTCGACCGGCTGACCGAGCACACCGAGCACTCTACCGAGGGTCTTGCGCCCCACCGGCACCGAGATCGGCTCGCCGAGATCGGTGACAACCATGCCCCGAACCATGCCTTCGGTCGGTTCCATGGCAATGCATCGCGCCCGGTTCTCTCCCAGGTGCTGGGCGACCTCGGCGGTGACGTCGATCGGAACCTCGCCCTTGTCACTATCATCGAGGATCCGCACCGCATGGAGTATCTCGGGAAGTTGCTGCTCGGGAAACTCAACGTCCACCACCGGGCCGATGATCTGGACCACGCGTCCTTTGACTTGCTCGCTCATGTGTCTACGACTCCCTATCCCTCGAGCGCCTGCGCGCCGGAGACGATCTCGATCAGTTCCTTGGTGATGGCGGCCTGTCGTGTGCGGTTATACAGCAGCGTCAAAGCGTCGATCATGTCGCCCGCGTTGCGGGTAGCTGCGTCCATCGATGTCATGCGCGCCGCTTGCTCGGCGGCCGCCGAATCATAGAGCGCGCGCTGGACCTGGGTCCCGACGTGACGCGGCAGGAGCTCGGCGAGCAGGGTCCGTGCATCGGGTTCGTACAAATAATCCACCTGCGGCGCGTCGACGTCATCGGAAACCGTCGGCGGCTCGATCGGCAACAGCCGGGTGACGGTCACATCCTGGCGGATCATGTTGACAAAACTGTTATAAGCCAGCCACACCGCATCCACGGCGCCCGATGTGAAGGCGTCGATGAACCGTTGGCCAAGACGGGCGCCATCCAGACCCGACAGATTGGACATCGTTTCGCGCTCGTTGATGACCATTGGCCAACGACGGGAGCGGAAGTAGTCGGACGCCTTGCGGCCGATCACCGCGAGTTCAACCTCGGGCCAACGGTTGCTCTGGAGGTCCTTTTCGACCGAGCGCAGGAGGTTGGAGTTGAACGATCCACAAAGGCCCTTGTCGGAGGAAATGATCACCACCCAGGTCTTCTCGCCCTCGTGAGCTTCGAGGAGAGGATGGGTGAACTCGGTCCTGGCGGCGACGTTACCGAGGACGAGCGACAGAGTGTCTGCCCACGGCCGCGCCTCGGTGATGGCGTCCTGGGCCTTGCGGAGCTTGGCCGCCGCGACCAACTTCATGGCCCTGGTGATCTGCTGCGTGCCCTTGACCGATTGGATCCGCCGGACGAGGTCTCTCGTGTTAGGCAAGCGCGGCCTCCGGGTTCTCTCTGAGGAAGAGGCCAACGGCCGCCGTGATCAGCTTCGACAGCTCTTCCTCCGTCTGCTCATCGAGGACCCCCGTGCTGATGATCCGGTCGAGGGTTTCGGCGCCGTTGTCGCGAGCATAGCGATGAAGGGCCGGTTCGAAGGCGCCGATGGCCGAGACCTTCATGGTGTCGAGGAGGCCCTTGGTGCCGGCAAAGATGGAGACGATTTGCAGCTCCACCGGAATCGGTTGGTATTGGCCCTGTCTGAGGGTCTCCATCAATCGTTCGCCTCGCGAGAGCTGTCTCTGGGTCGCCTTGTCGAGGTCTGAACCGAACTGGGCGAAGGAGGCGAGCTCGCGGTACTGGGCGAGGTTGAGGCGCAGTGAGCCGGCAATCGACTTCATGGCCTTGATCTGGGCGTTGCCACCGACCCGGCTCACCGAAAGACCGACGTTGACCGCCGGTCGCTGACCGGCGAAGAAGAGGTCCGACTCGAGGTAGATCTGACCATCGGTAATCGAAATGACGTTGGTCGGGATGTAGGCCGAGACGTCACCCATCTGAGTTTCGATCACGGGCAGCGCCGTCAAGCTGCCACCGCCGTTGGCCTCGTTCAGCTTGGCCGCTCGCTCGAGGAGACGGGAGTGGAGGTAGAAGACATCCCCGGGATAGGCCTCCCGGCCCGGGGGGCGCCGCAGGAGAAGAGAAATCTCACGGTAGGCCTGAGCATGTTTGGTGAGGTCGTCGTAGAAGCACACCGCGTGGCCTCTGTTGTACATGAAGTACTCGCCGAGGGCGGCCCCGGCATACGGCGCGAGGTACTGCAGCGGCGCCGGCTCGGAGGCGGTCGCCGACACGACAATCGTGTGATCCATGGCCCCATGTTTCTCGAGGGTTGCGATCACCTGCGCAACGGTCGATGCCTTCTGGCCGATCGCGACGTAAATACAGATATTGCCCGTGCCCTTTTGGTTGATGATCGAATCGAGGATCACCGCGGTCTTGCCGGTCTGGCGATCACCGATGATCAGCTCTCGTTGACCGCGGCCAATCGGGATCATCGAATCGATGGCCATGATGCCCGTCTGCATCGGTTCCTTCACGGGTTGGCGGGCGACGACACCGGGAGCCGTCCTCTCGAGAGGGTAGCGCTCTACGGACTCCACCGGTCCTTTGCCGTCGAGCGGCCGGCCGAGAGGGTCGACGACCCGGCCGACGAGCCCCGGACCGGCCGGGATATCGAGGATGCGTTTCGTGCGCTTGGCCTCGTCGCCCTCTTGGACGAGGTGCACCTCGCCCATGAGCACGCAGCCGACATTGTCGTCCTCGAGGTTCATGGCCAGACCGAAGACGTCGTGCGGCAGCTCGATGAGCTCGCCCGCCATGACGCCGTCGAGGCCGTAGATGCGGGCGATGCCATCTCCAACGGAGATGACGGTTCCAACCTCTGACATGTCGATCGAGGTTTCGAATCCTTCGATTTGGCGGCGGATGATGTCCGCAATCTCGGCGGCTTTGATCTGCATATTTTACCCCTGTTCGATCCCGATCTTTTTGCTCAAGCGATCCAGTTCTCCTGCCAGCGAGCCGTCAAAGACCCGCGAACCGACCTGCAGCTTGAAGCCCCCGAGCAAATCCCGGTTGGCCTCGAAGTCGGCTACCACCGAAGCGCCCTCGAAGGCCGAGATTGCGTCAACCAGCCGCCGACATGAGCCCTCATCAAGCTCGGTGGCGGTCTCGACCCGGGCGCGGGTTCGACCGAGACTTTCATCGACGAGCTCCCTGAACGCGGTGGCAATGTCGGCCACATGCTGCATTCGAAAGTGGTGCTGGACGACATGGAAGAACCGCCGTGTCGGTTCACCGATCTCGAGTGCATCGAGAACTGCATCGAGGATCTTCGTCTTGACCTCAACGGCAACCATCGGGGTCACTAGAACGCGGTGGAAGTCCGGCACCGCCTTCAGCGCGGCGGCCACCCTATCCAGCTCGTCGACGACAATTTCGGCGCGCCCCGGGTCTTCCTTCTGAACGACGGTCAACAGCGCCTTCGCGTACGGGAGCGCTCGGAATCGGCCCATCTCTACTCCTTGCCCTCGAGCGACTTCATCGCATCGAGACTGCTCTCGAGCACCCGGCGACGATCCTCGTCCGTCATCTCCCGAGCGAGGAGGTCGCGGGCGAGCTGCGCGGTCAACTCCGCGGCGTCCTGAGCCAGGCGCGCGCGGGTCTCGACTTCACGGCGCGAGATTTCCTCATCGACCCGCCGCAGGAATCGCTCCTCGTCGATCTTCGTCTGCTCTGAAATTCTTCCGGCCTCCGCATCACCATCCACAGTCGCGCGTTTCTTGAGCGCAGCAACTTCCTTTTCGACATCCGCGAGACGTTTGGAAACCTCGGCCTGGAGACGATCCGCTTCTGCGAGTTGGCGTCGCGCATTCTGCAGCTCTTCGGCGATGCCCTCGCGCCGTGTTTCGAGAAACGCTCCCATCGGGCGGCCGACGAATCGTTGAAGGATATAGAGGAAGGCCGTGAGATTGAGCGAGAGCCAGATGTAGTCCGGGATGCCGATGTGCTTGGCGCCTTTGTCAACCGTCAGCGCGAAGACCAACGCAACGCTGTAGACGAGCACCCAACCGACGATTGTTTTTGTTTTCATAAAGCGAGCTCGCGACCGAGCAGCCGGCTGGCGAGAAGCCGGGCAAGATCCTCGGCCCGACTTCTGAGATCGGAGCGTGCGGCATCGGCATCTCTGTCGAGGGTTTCGAGGACCCCTGAGAGGCGCTCATCGGCTCTCGCGCGGGCCTGGTCAAGCGTCGCTTGTCGATCATCCATCGCACGCTGGCGGGCGTCGGCGCGAATCCTGGCCGCGTCTTTGGCGGCGGCAGAAATTTCATCTTCGACGCGGGAAATAGCCGCCAAGTACTCTTCATTCTTGGCCGACCATTCCTGCTGGGCGTCATCGATCCGGCGGCACCGTTCGCCAATCACCGTTCCCACCGGGCGGACCAGAAAACGGTGGACGATCCACAGGGTCGCCCAGAAGCAAACCATGATGAAGATCAACGACACATCTGGTGGGGACATCGGCCGCTCCTGGCGCGATCCGCTCCCGTGCCTAGCGCACCCTCAGCACGAGGCGGCTCAAGCTAACAAATCCACAGACCACGGTCAAGATGTCGATGGTGCTTTATTTGTGTTTTTTTTCACTTCCTGTGAGTCCATCGTCACCGAGCCTTCGAGAAAGGCGCCGTCCTCCATCACCAGGGCCGGGGTATGGATGTCCGCCCAGACTTTTGCGCCGGCGTGGAGCAGGACCTGCTCACCGGCGCGGATAGTGCCGCGGACCTCGCCGCCGACGATACAACGCGCGACCTCGATCTCTCCCTCGACCACGCCCCCCTCACCAACCACCAGCTCGGACCGCGAACGCACGGTGCCCTCAACCCGCCCATCGACGCGAAAGTAGCTGGAAAACTCGAGTTCACCACGGATCGTGCACCCCGAGTCGACGAAACCGTTGAGTGACTCTGCTCCTCGGGCCATCACTTACCCCCCATCAAGAGATCAAATACTCGCATCAGCTCGTCGTGTTCGTTGCATGCGATGACGATGGTCCCGCCGCGGCGGCGCGGCCGGATCTCCACCGGAGCGCCGAGGCGCAACGCCAATTTTTCCTCTGCAGCCCGCAGATTGGGATCGCGCGGCGTCGGTCGCCTGCTCGACTCTCTGCGTTTCCCCGGCTTTGCTTCACCACAGGCCTCGGCCGCCGCCCTTTCGAGCGCGCGGACCGACAGCCCGGTCGCCGATGCGCGGCGCGCCCACTCGCAGCGTTCCGCATCGTTGGCGAAGGCGAGCAGCGCGCGGCCATGGCCCGCCGAAAGCTCACCCCGCTCGACCATCTCCTGTACATCGTGCGGCAACTTGAGCAACCGCAGAGAGTTCGCGATGGTGCTTCGGTCCATTCCGACCCGGTCTGCAATCTCCTGCTGGGAGAGACCGAGACCCGCTTGCAGTTGTTCGAACGCGCGAGATTCCTCGAGCGGCGTCAGATCTCGTCGTTGCAGATTCTCCACCAGCGCCAGCTCGAGCTGTTGCTCCCCGTCAGTCTTCTCGCGGATCACCGCCGGCACCGTGTGGAGCCCAGCCAGGCGGGCGGCGCGCCAGCGGCGTTCGCCTGTGATCAAGAGGTACCGGTCCGGGGAGTCCTCGCTGACCAAGAGTGGCTGCAGGACTCCGTGCAGCCTCATCGAGGCCGCCAGCTCTTCGAGGGCGCCCTGGTCGAAGTGGGAGCGCGGTTGCTTCGGGTTCGGGCGAAGCCGGTCAACGGGTATCTCGGCAAACCCGGCCCGCGCACGGGGGGTGTTGGGGATGAGGGCCTTGAGGCCGCGGCCCAGCGCCTGTTTAGCGGACATGAACGGCCTCCCTCCGGAGAAGGTACTCGCGGCCAAGCTCGAGGTAGGCCTGGGAGCCACGACTCCGCAGATCATAGGCGTGGATCGGCCGACCATAGGACGGTGCCTCCGCCAGCCGCACGTTGCGCGGCACCAATGTCTCGAAGACCAGATCGCCAAAAACGCCGCGCACCTCGTCCGCCACCTGTTGAGCGAGGTTGGTGCGCTCGTCGTACATCGTGAGGAGGACGCCGTCGATGGACAGCCCCGGGTTGAGAAAACGGCGCACCTCGTCGACCGTCGACATCAGCATCGACACTCCCTCCATGGCGAAGTACTCACACTGGATGGGAACAAGAAGCCCATCGGCGGCGGCCAGCGCATTGAGGGTCAGAAGACCGAGCGAGGGTGGACAATCGACGAAAACGAAGTCATACGGTTTCGTGCTGTCACCGCGGAGCGCATCTCGGAGGCGGAACTCCCTGCCAACCATGCCGACGAGCTCGACCTCCGCTCCGGCCAGGTTAGGGGTGGCAGGGACCACCGTGAGGTGTGGGAACTCGGTCTGCTGGGCGGCCATCTCAACCGTCGCGCCACCGAGGACGAGGTCGTAGGACGTCGGCTGCCCGCCATCGTCCCGAAAGCCTAGACCCGAACTGCAGTTGGATTGCGGGTCGAGATCGACCAACAGGGTCTGCCGCTCGTAGGCCGCCAGGGTCGCCCCGAGACTGATGGTCGTGGTGGTCTTACCCACCCCGCCCTTTTGGTTGGCCACCGCCACGATACGCGCAGTCATCCCGGCTGCACCTCCCTCGGCCCGGCCGGCGGTGCAGGGGGCAGGGATCCCCTGACCGCCGCTGCACAGCAGGGGGTTGTGCCGGTCTGGGCGCCATCACCCGCGACCGAAAGACATCGAAGTTTCACGTGAAACATGGTTGCAGTCGAGCTAACCGGCCGCAATCGAGGCCGGGTAGTCGCGAGCTTAACACACGCCACCCGGCAACGGCCTGGAGCGCAGCCTCGCCGTTGATTGTGGTCCAAATTACGACCTCTCCCGTGCTGGCGAGTCGGCCTCGCGCCCACTCGAGAAGCGCGCGGTGGTCACCGACGGCTCGGACGGTGACGAGATCAAAGGGAGGACACTCACCAAGGTCCTGGTACCGCGAACACGCAACATCCGCCCCGAGCCCGAGTTCGCGAACCACGGTCCGGAGAAAGGCCCACCGTTTCTGCCGGGGCTCGAGCAACAGCCCGCTCCACCGTGGGCGCACTGCGAGTAGGGGCACGCCCGGCAAGCCGGCGCCGCTTCCGATGTCAAGCAGGCGTCCTTTTCCCTCGAGAAGCGGGGCCGCCGCCAGCGCATCGAGAATATGCCGCTGCACGAGTTCCGAGCGACTCGAATATCGCACCAGGTTGTGTCGCCCGGACCAACGCTCAACGAGCTCCGCATAACGCGCCAACCGCATCAGCGCCGACCCCTCGGCGTGGGCGGAGAGAAGTTCCGCAAACCCCTCCGCGCTCACCCCGCCCTCCCGCGACGGCCGAGCCGACCGGCGAGAATCGCCATCGCCGCTGGGGTCATGCCTGGCACCCGCTCGGCATCCGCCAGGGTCCGCGGGCGGTCGCGGCCGAGGGCCTCCACCACCTCACGCGAAAGGCCGGAGACAGTCGATGCATCGAAATCGACGGGGATTGAGATGTGGCGCAGCCGGTGGAGCCGCTCACGTTCACGCTCTTGGCGCGCCAGATAGCCGTCATAGCGGAGGCTGCCGATGACGATCCGGCGGTCCTCGGCATCGAGGTCGGAAAGATTCTCAATAGAGGCCGCTACGCTTTCCGCGTCGACATCCTGGCGGCGCAGGATCGTGGCCCAGGTCGTCGGTGCGGAGAGCTCGATGCCCGCCTTCTCAAAGACCTCTTTGCGGGTCGCAACAGTCGGTGTCAGCCGTCCCGCCTCGAGCGCCTCCCGCGCGCCGCGACGGCGGCACCAGCGCTCATGTTCCACGTGAAACGCAGCCTCCCGAACCAGCCCCAGCCTCCGCCCGTGGTCCATCAGCCGTTCTCGAGCCGTGTCGACCCCAAGCACCAGCCGATGTTCCGCGCGCGACGTGAACATCCGGTATGGCTCGCGATGATCACGACCGCATACGTCATCCACCAGCACACCCAGATAGGCGTCCTCGCGAGCCGGAATGAATGGGGCCTCACCCCGAAGGGCGCCGGTGGCGTTGATGCCTGCCAAGAGACCGAGCCCCGCCGCCTCCTCATAGCCCGATGTGCCCAGGAGTTGGCCGGCGAGAAAGAGGCCGGGGACCAGCGAGCACTCGAGATTCCGCCCCACTTGCAAAGGCGCTACCACGTCGTACTCCACGGCATATCCGTGGCGCAAGAAGGTCGCGCGCTCGAGGCCGGGGACCATGTGCACCACCGCTTCCTGCACATCCGCCGGGAGGCTGGTGGAGAGTCCGTTGACATAAATACTGTCGGACGCGAGGCCCTCGGGTTCGAGAAAAACCGTGTGCTGCTCGTGATGTGGAAAGCGAACGACTTTGTCTTCGATGGAGGGGCAGTAACGAGGACCGATGCCTTCGATCGCCCCGGAGAGCAGCGGCGAGCGGTGGCGGTTGTCGTTGATCAGCGCCTGTACGGAGGGCGGCGTTCGGGTCACCCAACACACACACTGGTTGCGAACCGCCCGCGTGCGCCACGAGAACGGTCGCGGCGCGAGATCGCCCGCCTGCTCTTCGAGTCGATTGAAATCAATACTCGTCCGATCCAACCGCGGCGGGGTTCCGGTCTTGAATCTCCGCAGCTCCAACCCCGCAGCCGCAAGTGCCTGGCCGAGAGCGGTGCTCGGTTGTTCGTCGAGGCGGCCGCCAGGACGCTGATTCTCGCCTGTGTGCAACAGGCCTCCGAGAAATGTGCCCGTCGTGAGAACGACCGCTCCAGCCCCAAGACGCACCCCCCCCGCGAAAATCACCCCGCGGGCGCGGCCGGCCTCGATCACCAGGCCTTCGACCTCCGCCTCGATCAGCGTCACTCCGCGCAGCCTTTCGACCACGCGCCGGATACTTCGCTGATAAACGGCCTTGTCACACTGCGCCCGTGGACCCCATACCGCCGGGCCGCGCGACCGATTCAAGATCTTGAACTGGATCCCGGCGCGGTCCGCTGCCCATCCCTGAAGGCCGCCGAGGGCATCGATCTCGGCCACCAGGTGGCCCTTGCCGATGCCGCCGATGGCCGGATTGCACGGCATCAGCGCGACCGTTCGACGATCGAGGGTCACGAGCGCCACGGACGCACCCATGCGGGCGGCCGAGGCAGCGGCCTCACAGCCCGCATGGCCCGCGCCAACTACCACGACGTCGACTTTCGACACGGTTATTTCCCTATGCAGAACGAGCTGTAGATTTCGTCCAGTACGTCATCGGTTACGACTTCGCCGATGAGTTCATCGACCGCACGCAGTGCCCACCGCACATTTTCCGCGGCGGTGTCAGGGCTTTCGACGTTGCAACTCTCGAGCTCCGCGGCCGCCACCTCTAACGCGCGGCGGTGTCGCGCAGCGATCGCTACAGCGCCCCCGAGGTCCGGCACCTCTCCCAACACGAGGCGCAGAAGCTCACACCGGAACTCCTCGAGGCCCTCTCCGCTGTGACAGGAAATGCCAAGCCATCCGTCCGCAACGATGCTCGCGGGCACGAGGTCGGTTTTCGAGCGCACCCGTATCGCCGGTAGGCCTTCGGGCACCTCCGGAGCAGCCGTCTCTTCCCCGGCATCGCCCGCCCACAGCACGACCGCGAGATCGGCTTGCGCCGCTGCAGCCTGCGCACGACGGTGCGCCTCTCTTTCAATCTCGTTGCCCTCGGTCCGCAGCCCGGCCGTGTCCTGAACCACAATCGGCACGCCACCGACGTTGAGTTCGGCCTCGACGAGGTCGCGGGTGGTTCCCGGATGAGAGGAGACGATGGCCCTTTCGGCGCCGCATAAATAATTGAAAAGGGTCGACTTACCGGCATTCGGCGGGCCCAGAATCACGAGCCGCAATCCCTCCCTCAGGCGCTCGCCGGCGCCTGCGGTGGCTAGCAGGGCCGTCAATTGACTGCGACACTCTTCCAGCCGCGCTTTCCTCTCGCCAGCCGGAACCGCGACTCCCTGCGCCTCGTAGTCAAGAGAGCCCTCGATGGCGGCGAGGAGGGTGACGAGGGCGGCGCGCAGCCGCTCGAACTGTGCGGAAAGCGCCCCCGCGAGCTGCTGGCGGGCGTTCCGGTGCTGCCAGGCGGTGTCCGCGGCGACCAGGTCGCGAATGGCCTCTGCCTGCACGAGATCGAGCTTGCCGTTGGCGACGGCTCGCCGCGTGAACTCGCCGGCTTCTGCCGGCCGCGCTCCGGCAGCGACGAAGGATTCGATCACTGCCTCGACCAGAAACGGCGAACCGTGAATTGTGACCTCCAGCATGTCCTCTCCGGTGTACGAACGCGGCCCCGGGAAGGCCGTTGCGACTGCGCGCTCGAGAGGCTCGCCCCCAGCATCGCGAAGTTTTGTCAGAGTCGCTCTCCAGCCGATATCGAACGAGAGATCCGGGCAGACCTGCGCTGCGCACGCCGCGGCCCGCGGGCCGCTGACGCGGATCAACGCCAGCGCCCCCCGGCCCGGCGGTGTCGCCCGAGCGACGATGGTGTCAGCGCCGCCGGCGAGGTCGGATGACAATCCGCTTGAGGAAGCCTTCACCATCAGAGTCGGTCTCGACACCAGGGTCGTCGGCAAGCGCGAGGTGTATCTCGCGTCTCGCGGCTGGGGTCAACGGGCCAAGCGTCACCGGCGCGCCCCGGCGCAGGGCCTCATCCGCTGCCGCCTCGGCCCGCTCTTGAAGCTTGTGTGCGCGGCGCTCCTTGAAGCCGTCGCAGTCGAGGTGGACCGGGCGGTGATCGGAGAGGCGCCGGTTCAGAACCCGGTTGCAGAGATACTGCAGGGCGTCAAGACCTCGCCCCCCCGAGGCGGTCAAAAGGCGAAGATCTCCACCCTGGAGTTCACCCTCCAGGGCCTCCTCGCGGTCGGCCAGATGGGCGGTGATTTCGAGATTGCCGGCGCGAAAAGACTCTGACAGGAAGAGCCCGAGCACCGCAACAGGATCGACCTCCGCTTCGACGACGACCTCGTTGCCCTCGGCGGCAATGACATCGTAATGGAGCTCCTCAAGCCGCGAGCCCAGCCCGCCGCAGGCGGCACTCAGGGCTTCGTCGAGTGAGGTCCCATGAAAGCTCTTGCGCCTGCTCATGCCTTCCCATCCTTCCGCGCCTTCTTCTTTGAGCCGCTGCCACCCCTCTTGCGCTCGCCCACAATGTGGAGGGTGATCTCCTGTTGGATGATCGTAATCACGTTATTGGCCAGCCAGTACAGCACGAGGCCCGACGGAAACTGGAGAAACATGATGCCAAAAATCAACGGCATCATTCGCATCAACCGCTGTTGCTGGGGGTCGCCGGCCTGTGGTGAGAGGCGCTGCTGGAGCCACATCGTGGCCGTCATCAGGACCGGCGTCACATACAGCGGGTCCTTGGCCGAAAGATCAGTGATCCACAAGATGAACGGAGCGTGGCGGAGTTCGATGGCGTTTAGGAAGAGCCTGTACAGGGCCCACAGCAGCGGCAGCTGGACCAGCATCGGCAAGCACCCCGCCATGGGATTGACGCCCTCTTCCTTGTAGAGAGCCATCATTTCCTGGTTCATTTTCGCCCGGGCCTGCGGGTCACCCTTCTTCTTTTTGTACTTCGCCTGGATCTCCTTGACCTTGGGTTGCACCTTGGCCATCTTCCGCATCGACACGGTCGAGGTGTGCATCAGCGGGAAGAGCAGGATGCGAATGCCGAGGGTCAGGAGAATGATCGCGACCCCGTAATTGCCGATATGACCGTAGATCCAGCGCAGCGCTTTGAGAAAAAAGACCGAGATCGGGCTGAAAAGACCGAAGTTGAGGGTCTTCTCGACGCCGCTGTCGATCTCCTGCAGGAAATCGTACTCCTTGGGAGCGCCAAGCAGCTCGCCGCGCAGCTGCCCCCGGTTCAGGGCGGCGGATATTCTCAACACCCGCTGCGTCTTTCCCTCGGCGATCGGAATTTCGAACGGCTCAACCCATATCTCAGAGAGTCCGCCCGACGGCCGCAGGAGGTTGATAAAATACGCGTCCTCGAACCCGGCAAAGGTGACACTCGCTGGCGTGAGAATCTCGCGCTCTTTCACCTTCCGCCGTTTGAGGCGCGTCACCTCGCCATCGGCCATGACCACGCCCTCGCCCCACAGCGCGAGTCGACTGTTCTGTTCGACTTCGGCGAGGTCCCGCATTCCGGTGCCGATACTCACCCTCGCTGCGGCAGGCGCACCGGCGGCCTGGATATCGATGTCGAGACCGTAGCCGTCTCCCGCCAGGGCGATCCGCTTCTCAACCTGGTTGCCGCGGCCGTCGGACCATCGGAAAAGGGCGCCACCTTCGATTCGCTCAACGTCGTAGAGCGCTTCGTCCAGACCCTCGGGCATGATCAGCTGGAGCGGTCGCGCTGCGCTGTCCAGCGGCACCGTTTGCACTAGGTCGAGAGGTTGGCCGTCGTCACCATCGTAGGCAAGGAGTCGATAGGAGGTAATGGCCGCTCCGTGATTCGACATGACGACACTGATGAGCGCGTTTCCCAGATCGACGTGCTCTTCGACGGTTGCCTCGACCACGAGATCCGATGGTCCGACCGGCTCGCCCTCGTCGCTCTCAGCGATCTCGGCGCTCTCTTCTGAGGTCGGTCTGGGCTTCGATGAATCCTCGGCCAATTCGGCCGGTTCCGTTTTCTCCGCTACCGGCACCGGCGGCTGCTGCGCCGGGCGTTGCGGCGGGGGAAAGATGATTGACCACGCGAGGAGGATCGCGGCTGAAAGCACAAATGCCAGGAGTAGTCTCTTCTCCATCCGCTCGTCGTCTTCCCCGCGCCCTATCCCGGGCGCGTTGTCTGTGCGGCCACCTGGAGCGCGCGCCGCATACTGGTCAGGAAATCCCGTTCGAGCTCCGCCCACGGCGCCGACGCACAACTGCGGCGCGCGTTCACCACCGCATCTACGGGATAGCCTTCAAACTCGTTTCGATGGATGCGGTAGAGCTCGCGCAATCGTCGCTTGCTCCGGGAGCGCGCAACGGCACCGCCGACGCGACGAGATGCGGTCACGCCGAATCTCCCATCGTGTGCGTCCGCTCGCATGAGAAAAACCACCACGTGTCGCCCGGCAACCCGGACGCCACTCCTGTACACCCTTTGAAAATCGGCCCTTCGCTTGAGCCGAGCCTTTACTGGGAAATGGAGGCGCCGCTCAGACAGCAACCCGCTTGCGCCCCTTGCGGCGACGCGCGCGGAGCACCTTGCGGCCGCCCCGGGTGCGCATACGAACCCGGAATCCGTGGGTCTTCTTGCGCTTGCGGTTGTTGGGTTGAAACGTTCTCTTCATGATCTCTCTCTTCCCCAAATATCGGGCGCGTCACGATATCGTAGCGCAACATGGGTGTCAAGCGAGCACCACGGCCCGCGAGCGGGCGGGAAATCCGCCCGCAGTATATCGTGGGTGTTGAGTGGGGCCCGACTGCCTCTCGCCTCGAGTTGTGCTAGCTTACTACGATGGACCGCTGGGAGCACCTGCAACCACACCTCCGGCAGATGATGGGCGACGAGGAATACCGCACCTGGATCGCTCCGCTATCGGTCCTCGAAAGGACCGACGTCAGCCTGACCCTGACAACCGACAATGTCATCGTCGGCGACTGGGTCCGAGACCACCTGCTCCGGGATATCGAGACCGTGGCACGCAGTCATTTCGGTGCTGAGTTCCGTATCGTGCTGAGTTGGGACGAGAGCGCGGAAAAGGGGGATTCGCGGTCGGACACCAACGGTTCGTCAGTCATCACTGCCCATCCGTACAATCCCGGCTTTACGTTTGAGCGCTTCGTAGTCGGCACGTCGAACCAGTTTGCTGCAGCCGCAGCCGAAGCGGTCGCCGAACAACCCGGCAAGACCTATAACCCGCTCTATCTCTACGGGGGCTCCGGGCTGGGAAAGACCCACCTGCTGCACGCTATCGCGAACCGGATTTGTGAATCCGCGTCCTCCATCAACGTCGTCTACATGACGACCGAACAGTTTGTCAACGAACTCATCAACTGCATCCGCCGCAAGCAGATGGAAGCCTTTCGTCAGACGTTTCGGGGTGTTGACATGCTGCTCCTCGATGACATCCAGTTCATCGCCGGCAAGGAACGAACCCAGGAAGAATTCTTTCACACATTTAACACGCTCCAATCCACCGGCCGCCAGGTCGTCTTCACATCCGATGCTCGACCGGCTGACATCCCCGGTCTCGAGGAGCGACTCCGGTCACGCTTTTTGCAGGGCCTGATCGCCGACATCCAACCGCCGGACCTTGAAACGCGCTGTGCCATCTTACGCGAAAAGGCTCGGGCTATCGGGCGCGAGCTCCCTGAAGACGTGGTTCTGTTCATTTCGCGCCGGGTTCAAAACAATGTCCGAGAGCTCGAAGGTTGTCTCAACCGTACTATCGCCTATGCTCAACTCAAGAATTCGAGAATCTCGGTGGACGTTGTCCGCCTCGCACTTTTTGAACTCCTGCCGGATGAACGCGCCACCTCGCCATCCGATATTATACGTTTTGTCGCCCAACATTACGGGGTTCGTGTCGCCGATCTCAAAGGCCGATCGAATCGACGATCGATCGCGCTCCCGAGACAGGTCGCGATGTACCTCATCAGAGACATCCTTGAGCTGAGTTTTCCAGAAACGGGTCGGATTTTCTCTAAACACCATTCCACCGTCATGTATGCCGTCGATACCGTCCAGAAGATGCGGCAATCAAATCCAGATTTCGATGCCACGCTGACCTCGTTCCGCGAGCATTTCGTCTGACCTTGCCTGGAACGCCTGTGGAAGTCGCTTGGTCGCGCTGCGGTCTTTTGTGGAAAGCCCGCGTTTTCCACAGATCATCACACCCGAGCACAGCCATTATTCACAACCTGACGGACTTTTTATCTTTAATATTTTCAATAAATTATCAAAAAATCACACAGATTCCACCGGCTCGACGACGATGACGAATCATGTTATATTTTGCGTGAAAAGTACGTCGTCGTCATAAGAAAGGGCGGTTGATGGAACTCAAGTTGCAACGCAACCTCGTCCTTCAGGAGCTCTCTATCCTGCAAGGAGTCGTCGAGCACCGGACCACCATACCGATACTCTCGAGCATCCTCGCAGAGGCTGAGGAGAATCGTCTGCGGATGGTGGCCACCGATCTCGATATGACAATTGTCACGGAGTGTCCGGCTGCCGTCCGCAGTGGCGGCCGGGCGACGCTCGAGAGCAAAGTGTTTCAGAACTTGGTTCGATCATTGCCTGAAGAAGAGTTTTCTCTCCGCCAGGACGGTGACGCGGTGGAAATTGAATGTGGTCGCTTCCACTCGAGGATGGCTGTTTCCGATCCTTCGGAGTATCCGACCGTGCCCGACGTACCCGAAGCAGGGAAATATGCGCTGCCATTGGCGCTCTTTCAATTGATGTTGGACCGCGTAGCATTTGCGATCACGAAGGATGATCCCAAGTTCCAACTAAACGGGGCCTTGGTTAAGCTGATCCCCGGTGAAATCGAGATCGCGGCCACCGACGGCCACCGCCTAGCGATGGTGAGAGCGAAGGCGCCGGGGGGAAACGCTCCTTTCGAGCAGCAGCTTTTTCCAAGGAAGTTGCTGGCAGAGTTTTCGCGGTTCGGTGACGATGAGGTCCGGATTTCAGCTGGCGCCAACCACCTCGGTTTTGTGATGGGTGACAGGACGCTCGTCTCACGAATCGTCGAGCTTCGTTTTCCCCAGTACGAGAGAGTGATTGTCCGCGACAACCCCAATCGCGCTCGGGTCGAACGAAAGGAGCTGTTGGCCTCACTCCGCAGGGTCAGCCTCATGGCGCATGAAAAGGCGCGCGGTGTCAGGTTCCGCTTTGATTCAGGGGGCGAGTTGACTCTGGTTTCGATCGGCTACGAGAGGGGAAGCGCGGAAGAGACGCTGAGTGTTTCCTATCAAGGCGACGCCCTCGAAATTGCGCTCAACGCCAGTTATCTCATAGACGTCCTCCAGGCTCTCGAGTGCGAATCCGTTGAACTCCAGCTGCGCGACAGCAACACACAGTGTGTTGTTGTGCCGGTGGAGGACGACCCGCGCCTTGAAGAGTACATTTATGTGCTGATGCCGATGCGCCTGTAAGCGGAGCATTCAACACAGAAATGATTTCGTTGACCGTGATGCTGTTCCGTGGTGATTAACGGCGGCAAACGAGCGACCCAAAAGCAGACAAGGATGGTGCGCTCGCCGTGGAACTGATCGATCTTTCGATTCGCGATTTCCGCAATCTGTCAGACCAGGTTTTTGCCTTTGCAGAGACGACGAATGCGATCCTGGGGTCCAATGGGGCGGGCAAGACCAGCCTCCTTGAGGCGATGGTCGTTCTCGGAAATCTTCGCTCCTTCCGCACGCCGAGTCTCAGTCGGGCGGTCCGTCACAACCAGCAGAGTTTTCGTCTCGTCGGTACGGTCTCGAGCGGCGGCCGAACCCACCGCCTCGAACAGGTCGTAGAGACCGGACCACCTCTTGCCAGAACACTGCATATCGACGGCTCAACGGTGGACACAGGGAAATATCTCCATATATTTCCGGTCTTCGCTATCACCGCGCAGGATCGCGAGCTCATAACCGGCGGGCCCGAGGGTCGGCGATCATTCCTCGACCGCTTTGTATTTCTTCTCCAGCCGACACACATCGACCAGCTGCGCACCTACCGCCACGCGCTCCGCCAGCGGAATGCCGCCCTCGTGGGACGGTCTTCAGATGCCGAAATCGAAGCCTGGGAAGCGCCGCTCGCCGAGGCCGCAGCAGCGGTGATCGAAGCGCGCGAAAGAGGCGCAATCATACTCGCCGAGCGGTTTGCCGAGGTCTGGAAGGAGCTGTCATACGAGGACATTCAGAAGATCAGCATCGCCTACCGCTCGGAACCGTGGAATACGCCGTCTGACGGACCGAAAAAGGTGGAAGTTCTCTACCGACAGCGCTATAATGAGACGCGGACGCGGGACCGTCAGATGGGCTTTACCGTCGATGGTCCACACCGCCACGATTTGAGCTTGAAGGCCGACGGCCGGAGCGTCCGGTATGTACTCAGCTCGGGACAAACGAAGGGGGTGGCAGCCGCGCTCAGGCTGGCCTCTCTCGCTCAGGTAGAAAGGGAGCGAAACGAACGATTTCCCGTCGTAGTGGACGATGTCGACGCCGAACTGGACCCAACCGCGTTGACACTTCTGGTGCGACGCCTCGGCAGCGAACGACAGCTATTTCTCTCCAGTACGAGCGAGCAGGTAGCAAAGCTGGCGGGTCCACGAGGATCCTGCTTGCGGCTTGAAAACGGCACCTGCGTGTCTCAGGAGGCCAAAACCGATGTCTGAAAGTTACACCGCTGAAAACATCAAGGTCCTGAAGGGGCTGGAGGCGGTGCGCAAACGCCCCGGGATGTACATAGGAGACGTCGACGACGTGTCAGGTCTCCACCACATGGTCTGGGAGGTGGTGGATAACGCCATCGATGAAGCGCAGGCCGGTCACTGTTCGCAGATAACCGTGACCGTTCACGCGGATCAGACCGTGACGGTGACTGACGACGGCCGCGGCATTCCGGTGGATACCCACAAGGAATCAGGACGGTCCGCGGCCGAAGTCATCATGACTGAGCTGCATGCGGGCGGAAAGTTCGATAGCAATTCCTACAAGGTCTCGGGCGGTCTCCACGGGGTTGGCGTCAGTGTCGTTAATTTCCTTTCAGAGTGGCTGCGCCTCGAGATCCACCGTGATGGAAAGGTGTGGGAGCAGGTCTATCGGCGCGGGGTGCCCGAGGAGATCCTGAAGGCGATCGGAACCACCCGCCGCACCGGGACGATCATCACCTTCAGGCCGGATGGCGAAATTTTTTCGGTTCTCGAGTACCATCCGGACCTCCTCGTTCGTCATCTTCGCGAGCTCGCCTTTCTCAACTCCGGCGTCAACATCGCCTTCTCCGACGAGAGCAGCGACCGCGAAGAAGAGTTCTGTTTCGAAGGTGGGCTGCGGGAGTTTAGCCGTTACCTCAATCGGTCGAAGTCGCCGTTACACGAAGAACCAGTGTATCTGACCGAAACCAACGAAGACGGCGAGCAGGTCGAGGTCGCATTGCAGTGGCACGACGGTTACAACGAGAACGTCCTCGCCTTTACCAACACGGTTTACAACCGAGACGGTGGAGCCCACCTGTCCGGCTTCCGAGCCGCGCTTACACGCACCATCAACGCCTATGCACACAGCCAGAACCTCCTCAAGGGCCTGAAGGAGAACTTCTCGGGAGAGGATGTGCGGGAGGGGTTGACGGCGATCGTGGCGGTGCGAATTCGCGAGCCGAGGTTTTCGAGCCAGACCAAGGACAAATTGGTTTCTTCAGACGTCAAGGGCTGGGTCGAGTCGGTGATCAACGATCGGCTGGCGACCTACTTCGAGGAGAACCCCGCGGTCGCCAAGGGCATCGTCTCCAAATGTCTCGACGCGGCGCGAGCGCGCGAGGCGGCTCGCAAGGCTCGTGAACTCACCCGGCGCAAGAGCGCCCTCGAAACATCCGCGCTGCCAGGGAAGCTCGCGGACTGTTCGGAGCGTGATCCGGAGCTCTCCGAAATCTTTATCGTCGAGGGAGACTCGGCGGGAGGGTCGGCCAAGCAAGGCCGAAATCGACTCTTCCAGGCGGTCCTGCCACTGCGAGGGAAGATCCTCAATGTCGAAAAGGCGCGCTTCGATCGCATGCTGTCGTCGGAGGAAATCCGCGCGTTGATTCAGTGTCTGGGCACCGGAATCGGCAAGGACGAGTTCGATCCCCTCAAGGTGCGCTATCACAAGATCGTCATAATGACCGATGCTGACGTCGATGGGTCGCACATCCGAACGCTCCTCCTGACCTTTTTTTACCGCCAGATGAAGGAGCTCGTGGATCGGGGCCATCTCTTTATCGCGCAGCCTCCGCTCTACAAGGTCAGTCGGAAGAAGAAAGATGTCTACCTCGGTGACGACGGCGACCTCTCACGCTTTTTGCTCGATCGTGTCGAGGATGAATATCGGCTGGTGATCGGCACGACCGGCCGCGAGCTCGCGGGCCGGGAGCTGCGTCACGCTATCCTTGCCGCCCAGGATTGGAACCAAAGCCTCGAGCACCTCGAACGGCGCGGGTGGCCACAGGACATCGTTCTGGCTGCACTCGACACCGAAGCGGGCTGGGAAAGCGGCGTCGGGTCCGAGGGCTTCGCGGAAGCCCTGGCGACCGAGCTCCGCGAGCTCGGCTATGAGGAAACCCGGATCGAGCTTGACGAGGAGCACGGGGTGCCCGAGGTCATCTGCAGAGTCGGGCTCAACGGCCGCGGCCGGGAGGTGCGCCTCGGCCAACTGCTTGGAGCGAGCGGTCACTACCGCCGTGCCCGCAACCAGTTGCCCCAGGTGGAGGCACTTCGCGTCGGCCCGTTCCATCTCGACCGCAACGGTGACCGGGAAACCCTGGCGAGTCTCCGCGAGCTCGTTGGCCGCGTCTATGAGGTCGCCAAAAGAGGCCTCAACATCCAGCGATACAAGGGCCTCGGTGAGATGAACCCGCGACAACTCTGGAATACCACCATGGATCCTGCCACGCGGCGCCTCCTCCAAGTGACCATCGAGGACGCAGCCCGCGCCGACGAGCTCTTCACGATCCTGATGGGGGATGCCGTCGAGCCGCGCCGGAACTTTATCGAAACCAACGCGCTCGAGGCCCGGAACCTGGACATCTAAATGGCCGACCTGTCGCCTCCTCCACGCACGGATCGTGTGCCTGTAACCATCGAGGAAGAACTCAAGAACTCGTATCTCGATTACGCGATGTCCGTGATTATCGGCCGAGCGCTGCCCGATGTGCGTGACGGGTTGAAGCCCGTGCATCGCCGGATTCTTTTCGGTATGTGGGAGGGCGGGAACACTGCCTCGCGCCCGTACAAGAAATCGGCGCGGATCGTCGGCGATGTCATGGGGAAGTACCATCCGCACGGCGATCAGGCAATCTATGACACCGCCGTGCGCATGGCGCAGGACTTCTCCATGCGCTACACCCTGGTCGACGGCCAGGGCAATTTCGGTTCGGTCGACGGAGACTCGCCGGCGGCGATGCGCTACACCGAGGTGCGATTGACGCGGTTGGCGGAAGAGCTCCTCGGCGATGATATCGCGAAGGAAACGGTGGAGTGGGCACCGAATTACGACGGCTCGATGAGCGAGCCCACCGTGCTTCCGGCCCGCATCCCCAACTTGGTGGTCAATGGGTCTTCTGGTATCGCCGTAGGTATGGCGACCAATATCCCGCCACACAATCTCGGCGAGGTCGTGGACGCGACGATCGCCCTGCTCAGCGATCCGGAGCTCAGCGTTGTCGATCTGATGAATTTCATCCCCGGGCCCGACTTCCCGACCGCGGGATTCATCCTCGGCCGCAAAGGGATCCACGATGCCTACACCACCGGTCGCGGCCTCGTGCGCATGCAGGCGCGCACCCGAATCCGTGAGGCAGACAAAGAGAAAAAGAAACGAGCGGCGATCATCGTCAGCGAGCTGCCGTACCAGGTCAACAAGGCACGTCTGGTGGAGCAAATCGCGAACCTGGTTCACAACAAACGGCTCGAAGGCGTCGCCGATCTCCGTGATGAATCGGATCGCGACGGCATCCGGGTCGTGATCGAGCTCAAGCGCGACGCCGTACCGGAAGTCGTGCTGAACAATCTCTATACATTGACCCAGATGCGGACGACCTTTGGCATCAATCTCCTTGGTGTCATCAACAACCAACCCAGGGTTTTCAACCTCAAGGAGCTCCTGCAGCATTTTCTTGACCACCGGCGCGACGTGATCATGCGCCGCACGGCGTACGACCTCTCTCGCGCCCGCGAGCGCGCCCACATTCTCGAAGGGTTGGTGATCGCGCTCGACAATCTCGATGCTGTGATCGCCCTCATTCGAGGCGCGGCCGACCCCGAGTCCGCCCGCAACGGCCTGATGGAAGGATTCGGGCTTTCGACGTTGCAGGCTCAGGCCATTCTCGACATGCGACTGCAGCGCCTGACCGGGCTCGAACGCGACAAGATCGTTGATGAGCATGCGGAGGTTCGCAAGCTCATTGCCCACCTCGAGGCGGTGCTCGAGTCCGAAGATATGGTGTCCGAGATCATCGTCGAGGAGCTCGCCGAAATGAAGAAAAAGTACGGCGACGCGCGACGGTCCGAGATCATCGACGATCCAAGCGAGATATCCATCGAGGATCTGATTGCCGAAGAGGAGATGGTGATCACCGTATCCCGCGGTGGGTATGTCAAACGTTCCGCGGCCGCCACCTATCGGGCGCAGCGGCGCGGAGGGCGCGGGCGCCGAGGCATGGGCATCAAGGACGAAGACGAGGTATGGAAGCTCTTTGTCGCCTCGACCCATGCAACGATGCTTTTCTTTACGTCGACCGGGCGCGTGTTCGCGCGCAAGGTCCACGAACTCCCAGATGTCGGACCGGCGGCCGGCGGCCGGGCGCTGGTCAACCTCCTGCAGCTCGCGCCCGACGAGCATGTGCGGGCATTGCTGGCGGTACGGGATTTCTCCGAACACGAAGATTCGTTCCTCTTTTTCGCCACCCGCCTCGGGAGGGTCAAGCGAACGCCGCTCCGTGAATACGCAAACATCCGCGCCAACGGACTGCGGGCCGTGGTCATCAACGAGGGCGACGATCTCCTCTCCGTGCGCCTCACCGATGGTGCAGCGCACGTCTTCATGGGCACCAATCGCGGGATGGCCATACGCTTCGAGGAAACGGATGTACGCCCGATGGGTCGCGTCACAGCCGGCGTCCGTGGCGTCAATCTCCGCGAGGGAGATTTCGTCGAGGAATTCGCGACTTTCGATCCGGCCGAGGATAACGACATCCTGGTTGTGACGGATCTCGGCTACGGCAAACGCACCCGTGTTTCGGAATTCCGTGTGCAGCGGCGGGGCGGCTTCGGGATCAAGCTCATCCAGCTGACGACGAAGAACGGCGCAGTCGCAGCCATCCGCTATGTCCGGGAAGACGACGAGATCCTCATCGTTACCGAGGGCGGGATGCTGATACGGACGAACGTTGACGGAATTTCGCGCTTTGGTCGTGCTGCCCAGGGCGTGCGTGTGATTCGCCTTGATGAGGGCGACCGCGTGGTTTCGGTCGCGCGGGCCGAGGCCGTCGAGAACGACGATGACGATGAAGATAGTGAGGTCGAGGGCGGGATGGTTGACGGCACCGAGGAGTTTCCGGCCGACGAAACCCCCGCTGACGGCGACCGGGAGTAATCCCACCACCAATCACGACATGGGCTCACACGAAGAACCCGCGGCCCGAGCAATTCCGGCAGTTGTCCTGATCCACCAAGAGGGGGTGATCGGAGTGATCGCTCTGGTCGGATTGTCACTTCGCGAGACGGGGGTCTGGGGCGGCCTCGCGCCACGCGGGTCTTTGGTATCCGGAGTCATTGCCGGCCTGGTGGCCGGCGCAGCCTGTGCCGGCGGCCTCTGGATGTTGCGCCGCCTTCCGGCTCTCGCCAATCTCGAGGCATGGCAACAGCAGATGGTGCATGACTGGTCGGTCGCCGATGCGATCGCCGTCGCCATATTTTCCGGTTTGGCCGAAGAAGCGCTGATCCGGGCCCTGTTACAGCCGATCATCGGGCTGCTGCCTGCGGCCCTGCTCTTCGCAGCGCTCCACATCGTACCGAACCGCCGCCTGTGGCTGTGGCCAATTCTCGCGTGTGCTCTCGGTGCCGTGTTGGGTATGATTTTCGAGTTCAGCGGCTACCCGGCTGCTGCTGCCGCCCACATCGCGATCAACGCATTCGCGCTGCTCCGGTTGCAGCGAACAGCCACGGAGTGAGGCTGGGCCGGCAGAGCGTTCGCTGGTGTGTACAATGAGGCCGAGCCGAGGGAGGAAGACCATGGATCACAATGATTCCCAGTTCCGCGTCAAGGTCGGGCTGGCGGAGATGCTCAAGGGTGGCGTCATCATGGACGTCACCAACGCCGATCAGGCAAAGATCGCGGAAGACGCAGGTGCGGCGGCGGTGATGGCTCTCGAGAGAGTACCGGCTGACATTCGGGTCCAGGGCGGAGTTGCACGGATGTCGTCGATTGAAAAGATTCATGAAATTCAGAAGACGGTCTCCATTCCGGTCATGGCCAAAGTTCGTATCGGCCACATCGCAGAGGCCAGAATCCTCGAGGCACTGGAGGTCGATTTCATTGACGAGAGCGAAGTTCTAACTCCGGCTGATGAGGAAAACCACATCTCCAAGCACGGATTCCGGGTCCCTTTCGTGTGTGGTTGTCGCAACCTCGGTGAAGCCCTGCGGCGGATCGGTGAAGGCGCGGCCTTGATCCGTACCAAGGGTGAGGCGGGGTCTGGCGACATCGTCGAAGGCGTCCGCCATTTGCGCGCTGTACAGCGCGGAATTCGGACGTTGACGATTCTCGAAGAGGACGAGCTGATGAGCCACGCGAAGGAGCTGCAGGCACCCTTTGAACTGGTCCGCTGGGTGGCCGAGAACGGCCATCTGCCGGTGCCCAATTTTGCCGCCGGGGGAATCGCGACCCCGGCCGATGCCGCTCTTTGCATGATGCTCGGAGCGGAGTCTGTTTTCGTAGGGTCTGGCATCTTCAAATCCGACGACCCCGAGCGTCGTGGACGCGCAATAGTTCAGGCCGTCACCCACTGGCAGGACCCGGCAAAACTGGTCGAGATATCGCGAGACCTGGGCGAAGCGATGCACGGTCTCGAGGCCGGGAAGTTGACCCCGGAGGAAATGCTGTCGCGCAGGGGGTGGTGACCGTTGAAAACGATCGGCGTGCTCGCGCTGCAGGGCGACTGGGCGGCGCACTCGGCCGCGCTCCGCGAAATCGGGGCGGAAGTCCGGGCGGTTCGTACGGCCGCGGAGTTGGAAGAGATTCGGGCGCTGGTGATCCCCGGGGGCGAGTCGTCGGCGATGCTCCGGCTGATGGAGCCTGAGGATCTCTCCCGCCGGATCGTAGAGAGGGTCAGAGCGGGAATGGCTGTCCTCGCGACATGCGCTGGTGTGATTCTTTTCGCCCAGGCGGTGGTGCCGAAACAAACCTGTCTCGGGGTTCTTGCGATCGATGTCGAACGCAACGCATACGGGCGCCAGGTCTTCTCGACGATTGCTGAGATTGACCTCGCCCCCGCCCTCGGTGATCCGCCGCGGATGGAGGGGGTCTTCATTCGAGCCCCTCGAATTACTCGGGTCGGCGTGTCCGTGGAGGTGCTCGGGAGCTGGGGTGATGACGCGGTGCTGGTCCGTCAGGACAGAGTTCTTGCCGCCACATTTCACCCGGAGCTGACGGGCGATCGGCGGGTTCATGAACTATTCCTGGAAATTGGGGAGGAAGCCAATGCCTGACGATGTTCTGGTCCATGAAGAAAACCGCGGCATTCACCGCCTGGTGATGGACCACGGGCCCAACGCCCTCGATCCGGCGCTGATGTCCGCCCTGCGGAATAGCATCAAACAACTCGCCGATCAAGGGGCGCCATGTGTTGTTCTCGCCTCCTCTCATTCGACCCTTTTCTGCCCGGGTTGGAACCTCAAACTGCTTGCCGATGCCGATCGCGAAGAGGTTGGCGAATTTCTTCGCACCTTCAACGCTTTGATCCTGGATCTCTTTTCCTACCCCGGTCCGACCGCGGCCGCGATCGGCGGCCACGCGGTGGCGGGAGGCTGCCTCCTCTCGCTGTGCTGTGACCTGCGAGTGATGGCAACCGGCCAGGCGAGACAGGGGTTGTCGGAGCTCAACCTCGGTGTGCCAGTTCCCGGCGGCTGCCTGCGGATGCTGCGTGCGCGCCTCAGCTCTCCAGCGCTCGATCACCTCGTTTTCCGCGGCGAAGGATGTACCGCCACCCGTGCCCGGGAACTCGGGATCGTGCACCGCACCGCTGCCGCCTCTGACACCATGGCGGTCACAGACCTTGAGCTTGGAAAACTCGCAGGTCGGCCGCGTCGCGCATTTGTCGAGTCGAAGCGATTTCTCTTCGGCGAGGTGTGGGAAGTCATGCGTCGCGGAGTGCCGGATCAAGACGCCGCCTTCCTCGACTGCTGGTTCGAAAACGAAACCAAAGAGCGGGTCGCCGGAGTTGCCAGCCGCCTCAGCCATTGACAGGCATGGCCCGTCGAGCCGCGGCCGACCCGCGGATGGTTCAGGGGCGCGGACGAGTGTGCCCGGATCCTCGCCTCCCTGGCTCCGTTCGATGCCCCCGGCTGAGAGCTCGGATCGGTCAGAACCGGTATAGGCGGTCCTGAATGAGCTCTTCCACCGCGACCGGCAACTCAGCCGCAGCCAGTTCTTGGCGGAGCTCCGCGATATATGGCGGTTTGAAGTGGTAGAGGTAGACGGGCACGTCACGCTCGAGTTTCTCGAGCTCGGCACTCAGGGTCTTCGGAGTGAGATGGAGGCTGACGTCGGCCACGTCCTGCATCCGATTCGGGAACGAGACCTCCGTAATGATGGCCGCCAAGTCTTCGGTGGCATTGGCCACCTCCCAGATTCGCGAGGTCGGTCCGGTGTCCGAGGTGAAGATCACGCTCGATCGCCCCTGACGGAGCAACAGCCCGGTCGTGGGCACGACATGATTGACCTCCACGGCAGTCACTTCGAGCGGTCCGCCCGAGAGCTCGTCGATGGTGAAGGGCGTTTCGATCTCGATCTCTTCGAATCTCACCGATGGGTACATGTGATTCGGTATCCGGGTGAAGTCGGGCCAGGTGTCGTTGTTGAAGAGGTGCCGGCGGACTCCCGCAAGAACCCTTTTGGTGCAGAAAATCGAAACCGGCTGGTCACTGGAACCGAAGGAATTCTCGATCAGGAAGGGCAAGGTATTTGTGTGGTCCATGTGGGTATGAGTAATCAACACATGCCGAACCTGTCGCTGCTCGGCGATGGTCAGCGCGCGCGTGATGGCGCCCGCGTCAACCGCGACCCGGCCGTCAACCAGGAAGGACGTCATCCTGCACTCGGGGCTGTCGCCCCCAAAGCTCCCAAGGACCCGAAAATCCATGCTCTGAGTATAACCGGAACGGCGCGGGTACCATGAGTGCGATGAATCACCGCGAGGAATCGTTCCTCAGGCTCGGGCTGGTGCTCGCTGGTGGAGGGTCGCGTATTCGGAGGCTGGTCGCGGAAGCCTCCAGCGGCCAACCCCTCCTGGCCAGCCTCTCGGAAGGCGGAACGCCACGAGCCCTTCTCGACACGGCGCTCAAGCTTGCCAGCGCCGAGGCGAAAACTGCGGTCGAGCGCATGACGAGGGCAGGGTGGCGTTGGCTGATCCCGGGCGACGACCAATACCCTGGATTGCTCGCGGCCACCTCCGATCCACCCATGGGTCTGTTCGTACGTGGTCACCTTGACGATCGACCAGCAGTCGCTATCGTCGGTTCGCGAAAGGCGACACCTTATGGCCTCCAAGTCGCTCGCCTGCTCGGTGAAGAGCTCGGGAACGCCGGCGTTGCGGTGGTGTCGGGCATGGCGCGGGGCGTGGATGAGGCGGCACACCGCGGAGCTCTCGCAGCCTCCGGACAGAGTTGGGCCGTGTGGGGCACAGGCCCCGACCGTATCTATCCTCCCGAACATGGCGAGCTTGCCGAAGAGCTCGCAGCGAACGGGGCACTGATCACAGAGTATCCGCCCGGCACGCCAGCGCGGCGGCATCACTTTCCCGAGCGCAATCGAATTCTCGCTGGCCTCGCCCGGGCGACTGTGGTGGTTGAGGCCGCGGCACGGTCGGGAGCGCTTATCACCGCGCGGCTGGCTATAGAAGAGGGGCGCGAGGTATTGGCGGTCCCCGGCAACATCTTCTCGGAGCTTTCAGTCGGCCCGAACACCCTTTTGCGGGTCGGCGCGCGGCCGCTCCTGACACCTCGCGACCTCTTCGACGCCATCGGGCATCAGCCGCCGGCAGAGACCGAATCGCACGCGGAGCAAGGCCTGCTTTGCTTCATTGGTGCCGGCGAGGCGGTGACAGCCGATGAGATCGCTGCCCGTGCCGGGATCGCGGTCGGCGAGGCGCTCGGAGATATTCTTGCCCTCGAGCTCGCCGGCGAGATCTCACGTCTCGCCGATGGGCGGTATTTACGAGTGCGTGCGCCCGGAGGCGGGAAGAACAGGTCTACGGATTGAGCGGTGTACGGGTGCTTGTGGTCGGTGGTGGGCTCGCAGGCAGCGAGGCCGCGTGGCAGCTGGCCGAAGCCGGTATTGACGTGGTGCTCGCCGAAATGCGCCCTGGCCGTCCGACTCCGGTCCATCGCGGGAGCCTTCTCGCCGAACTCGTGTGTTCCAACTCGCTCCGGGGCGATGGGCCGACCAACGCTGTTGGTGTCCTCAAGGCCGAGATGGAGGCGCTCGGCTCTTTGATCGTGCGCATCGCTCGCCAGGCCGCGGTGCCGGCGGGCGGAGCCCTAGCGGTCGACCGCGACCTCTTTGCGCGCGGTGTGACGACGGCGATCACGCAGCACTCGCGGATAACGGTCGATCGCAGCGAGGTGGTCACCCTGCCCGATGGTCCCACTATCATCGCAACCGGACCGCTCACATCGCCCGCGCTCCATCGCGCTCTCAACGAGGAACTCGGCGCCGAGGCGCTGTCCTTTTTTGATGCAGTGGCACCAATCGTTGCGGCGGACTCCCTTGACATGGGTCGTCTCTTCAGAGCTTCGCGGTACGGAAAGGGAGATGGTGCCGATTACCTCAACGCGCCGCTCGACCGCATTGCGTACGAGGATTTCATCGACGCGCTCCTGGGGGCGGAAAAGGTCCCGTTCAAGGAATTTGAAAGCCGGGACCTACGATACTTCGAGGGATGCCTGCCGATCGAGGTCATGGCGGAGAGGGGCCGAGACACCCTGCGCTACGGGCCGATGAAACCAGTTGGCCTCGAGGATCCCTCGACCGGGCGTCGGCCGTGGGCGGTCGTTCAGCTGCGCCAGGACGATCTCGCCGCCGAACACTGGAACCTGGTTGGCTTCCAGACCAAGCTCACTCATGGCGAACAAAGACGGATCTTCCGCACCATTCCCGGCCTCGAAAACGCACGCTTTGTTCGCCTCGGAATGATCCACCGCAACACATTCATTAACGCGCCGCAGCATCTTGATGTCACCCTTCGTCTGCGATCCCGACCAACGATTCGCCTCGCCGGCCAGATCACGGGTGTCGAGGGTTATGTCGAGTCGGCGGCCACCGGCCTCCTCGCGGCCCGCTTTATTGCTGCGGAATTGGCGGGGCTCAATCTGAGCCCACCGCCACCCGAAACTGCTCTGGGCGGGCTGGTGCGGCACCTCATAGGAAGTCATCCATCGACCTTTCAACCCGCGAACATCAACTGGGGCCTCATGTCTCCACCGGCGGAGCTCGCGGCGATCAAAAACCGACGCGATCGTCGCGTGCGCCATGCTGTCCTGGCGGTCGATTCGAGTCGGATATGGGCGCGGACCCTCGAAATTCGTGATACCGATCACGGCGGGCTGTGAACCTTTTTCCAATTTCCATCGTCATATGTATGTGAGGACGGGAATTTTGGGATCACGAGAACTCAAACGGGTGCACCCCGTAGCGATCGAGAGATCGAATTGGACCGCCGCGCGGGAAGGACGCGAGACAGTCGTGATTGCCGACTCCGGCGCCTCCGCGGAGGTACTCGTGTTTGCGCCCGGGGAGTCGGTGAAAAGGGGCGTCGAGTTCTCCTATCGCGGCACGATATGGGTCATCACCAGCACTCGGCGAGACAGCGGCATTCTGGTCGCCGAGCCCGCTGCTCACTGAATTCCGTTCACCCACCCACGGCCATACGGATTCCACCTCCCAACCGCCCTCTGCAATACGGCACATGCTCTTGACAACGCCGACAACAGGCCGATTGTCTGGTCGAAAATCCTATCCCTTCGGGTGGCTTTTTCGGTGAACCGCCATCAAATGCGCCAGGTCGACCTTGGTGTAGATCTGAGTCGTGGCGAGGGAGCTGTGGCCGAGAAGTTCCTGGATCGCGCGAAGATCCATCCCCGCCTCCAGAAGATGGGTTGCAAATGCGTGTCGCAACGAGTGCGGATGGAGGTGGTTGAGGTCTGCTGAGTGGCGGACGGCGCGGTCGAGCTGACGGCGGATGGACCGGTCGCTGAGGCGGCCACCGCGTTGGTTGACGAACAGGGGGTCGTCCTCGTCAACAACCCTTTGACGCCAGCGCGCGCGTTCGGGAAGATAGGCTTTGATTGCTTGTGCTGCCGGCCGCCCGAAGGGTACGAGGCGCTCCTTTCGCCCCTTGCCGCGCACCCTGACCATTCGCTGCCCGAGCTGGACATCACCGAGGTCGAGAGCTACGAGTTCGCCAACCCGGAGACCCGCTGCATATAAAAGCTCCACCGCTGCGCGGTCACGGCGCCCCACCGAGGTGTCCGGAAAACCTTCAAGAAGTTCCTCGATGGCGTAGCGGTCCGCGATTTCCGGCGTTCGTTGCGCATCACGCGGGTGAGGTACGGCGTTTGCCGGGCTCGCTTCGATGGCACCCTCGGCCACCAGGAAGCGGAAATAGGTCCGGAGAGCGGCGAGGCCGCGGCCTATGGAGCGTGGCTTGAGGCCGCGCGAGTGAAGATGGGCCAGGTAGGCCCGCACGGTCACAGGGCTCGTTTGCATGGGGAGTTCGAGGGCGAGCTCAGATTCGACGAACGCGACGAAGGAAAGGACTTCGCGGCGATAGGCGAGGAGGGTTGCGGGTGAAAGATTGCGCTCCCATTCAAGGTGTTCCAGGAACGCGTCGACCAACCACGGATGTGGGCCCACGTCACTCATTTCAGCGCCTTTGGGCAGGGCGCGAGTTTTCCGGCGGCCCTCCACCACCACAGACGGAGCGTGTCACCGAACATCTCTAACGAATGCCTCACAGGCATCACCCGTGACGCTTCGACGTGATTCCATCGGACGCCGATTTCATTGACACCGAACCCCCAAGAGCCGGCAAGCAGCAACAGCTCGACATCAAACGCAAAACCATCCAGGCGCTGAACATCAGCCAAGGCGCGGGCCAGCTCTCCAGGAAAGAGCTTGAAGCCGCACTGGGTGTCTCGGATCCTGGTCAACCACAACGTGCGCAGCATCAGGTTGAAGGCGCGCCCCATCATATCCCGATGGCGTGGTTGCGGGGTTTCTACAAGCCGCCGTTCCACAGCTCGCGAGCCGACCGCCACCGAACCCCGGGAAGCCGCACGGGCCAGGACCGGCAGCTCTTCAATCGGCGCCGAAAGGTCTGCGTCGGTGAGCAGCACCCAGTGTCCCTGTGCGATGCCGAAGCCTGTGCGCACGGCAGCGCCCTTGCCGAGATTTTTCGGGTGTTCGACGACGCGGACGTCGACGCCGTGCGGCACGTCAACATTGGCCGCTGCTGCTGCGGTGCCATCCAACGAACCGTCGTCGACGACAACGATTTCGGCCGGCTGCCAATCCGGATGAGCGCCGATATAAGCGCCGATACGCGCGAGAGTCGGCGGCAACCGGCCAGCCTCATTCAGTGCCGGAATCACCACCGACAGCTCGAACTGTTCGGCAGAACGAATAGCGCCGTCAGTCGCAGTCATTTGAAGCCCAGGAGCGCTTGCACCTCACCAAAGTAGCGAAGTCGCGGAGGGAAGTCGATGCTACACTTCGCAAGCCGCGCACCAGGAAAACTACCGGACCGATTTTCGAGGACTCATGCGGAGAACGAGTCGCCGCGGCGGGGGAGGACGGCATGGAAGCGGTTCGTTGGGAGTACAGGATCATCAACATCCGATCCGAAAACTACCGAATCGACCCGGCCAAGGAGAGCGAACTCAACCTTCTCGGTGACAAGGGGTGGGAGCTGGTGGCCATCACCGCCATCAACTACAAAACAGCCGCCACGGATCACATTGGAATGGTCTTTAAACGCCGCAAGAGCTGAGCCGTTCAACGGGTGTCACGCGGCACCATCCACCACATCGGCCGCCGCGGCCAGACGAAGGATCGAGCCTCGTCCGCCGATGATTCCCGAGAGACCAACGGTTGCAACTCCGACGAATGCCGCCGCCAACACCCAACCGACACGCCGCGGCGGAACCGCCTCCGCGAAACTGATGCCAGCCAGCAGCATGCCGGGAGTTGCCTGGCGGACAACGACGAGAACAGCGGCCGCAAATATCCACCATGCGACTCCGAGTGCGGCGGCCCAGGCAAACGCTGGCAGAGCCGGCCGTTCTCCAAGCACGAGGATGGCGATGAGAGCGCCGGTGCAAACGGCCAGAACACCCACGAGATCAGCCCACGCGGAGGCCATCAACGTGAGGGTTGGCGGCCGATGAGAATCAGGGGCCGGCGCTGAAGGGCGTGCGGAGCCGACTTCGGAAGGGCGATCGACCAGCGCGTCCCAGTCACTGGGAATGGACTTTCGATCGTCGGTCATCGTTCTGAAAGACTGCCGACGAAGATCTCCAGCTGCATGTCAACCGGACGCGTTTTGTACGTGTCGACGAACTCTAAAATGCGTTGAATTTCTTCGTCGTCCGGTTGGCGTTGCTGGAGCTCTTTCAAATAGGATTCGGCGTTCGAAAGGTTGAACGTGCGGAGCTCCACCAGGGCTGCATTGAACAGGTAACGATCGTACGCCGAGACCACCTCAGGGTCATCAGGGCGTTTTTCGAGCAACGCCTTCGAGAGGTCGAGTGCGGCCTCGAAATCGCCCGACCTGACGGCGCCATAGAGGTCGGCAGCCGCCGGTTCCATCCCGAGAATCTGTTGTCGCACCTCCTGGAGGCCCGGATCGTTCGGGTGAACCCTGAGTTCGGACATGGCGCGTTCATAGGCCGCCATCCAGTGGCCCTCTTCAAGGAGCTCGCGACAAACGGTCAGGCCTTCAGGTATAGGCGTTGGAACCGGGGTCGCCACCGCCGCCCGGTACTGGTTGAGGGCGCGGTCAATTCGCATTTGGAACTGATCATCGGCCGAGTTCTGCTCGAGGTGGAGAATTGCCTCTTCAACCCGTTTTTGGTTGTACATCTCCTCCGCCTCGGCGAGAACGCGGTTGACGACATTGACCCGTGGCTCAGCCTCCGGGGCGGGCGCCAATACTCCGCCGAACCACATGGCGCCGCCAACGATGACGAGGCCGACGGCACCGATCACCGCCCACCACTGCCAGGGGATTTTGCGTTTGGGTTTAACGGGCGTCCGCCACTCGCCCTCGAGGGCAGTCGACGGGCCAGACGCCGCTTCCCCGAAATCGGCGGTTGCCTCGAACTCGTCTGTGAAGAGGTCGTCTTCCAGATCGGGCATCGCGGACGACCTCGCGAACTCGCTGCTGTCCGGGTGAGCGCCCCGCTCAATGGCCTCTCGAAGACGGGTGGCTTCGACGTTGTTTAGGCTGATCTCGAGCGCGCGCCGAACAAAATCAGTCGCAACCTCGAGGTCTCCGCTGAGGTGAGAAGATCGGGCATCAGCCAACATCGGCTCAACCCGGCGATCGATGTCCTCCTTGGCGTGACGAATGTGCTCGATGCGGTCCAGTGCCTCTTCATGCTTGTGGTCGATGAGAAGAATCCTCGACCACGCGTCGATGGCGGCGGCATAGTCGTCTTCAGCCGCGGCGGTACCACCTTTGGTGAGAAGATCGCGAATGACTGCCTGGGTGTCGCTCGGATCGACCTCGAAGTCCTCGGAGGCCCCCGCCGACATTGTAGGCCCTGTTTCGAACAGGCCTTCTTCGGCCACTCCAGTCTCCTCGTAGTACGACTCGGTCGACGCTGGTGGCTGAGGATCTCTTGCGGCCGGCTTGGGTGCGGCCGAAACGTGGGGCGGCGGCGGACCCGGGGGGGGCTTGTCTATTGGCGTTGCCGCCTCGAAGCCTGTGGTGCTTTCCACTCCGATCGGCGATGCGTCGTGCTCGGTTTCAGAAAAGAGATCCGACGACCCAACGGCCGGCTCGAAGCTGACTGCGCCGGGTTCGCCGGAGTCCGCCGAAGGCCTCCTTTCTTCTTGTGCGAAACCCGCCTGTTCGAGCGATACGTCGCCACCCTGATCGATGAGCGCGATGGTTTCCGCAATTCCGCTGTGGTGGGGGTCGAGGGCCTGGGCCATCATCACGAAATTGGCGGCCTCTTGCGAGTCACCACGCGCCAGGGCATCGCGTGCCTGTTGGAGGAATTGGCCAACCCGTGACGAATCCTTCGTTGCCTCTTCGATTTGCGACAGGAGAAAACGCGCCTCTTCGTGGCCCGGAATGTCGGCCAACACCTGCTCGACCTTGGCTCGCGCCCCCTCAAAATCACGTTCGTCGTACATCTCCACCGCCTCGACCAGCAACGTGTTGATGGTGTCGGTGGTCGGGGCCTGGAGCTGCGACAGCACGTCGTTGAGATCAATTTCCGCCGCCCCCGAGGAAAGCTGTTGGTGGAGGTTTTTGGCTGGTGCGTATGCGGGGTCGAGACGGAGCACGAACTCGAGCCCGATGAGGGCTTCTTCTCGATTTCCCTGTTGAAGTTTACCCACCACCTGCTTGAAGGCGGTCATCACGCGATCCTGTGCCTGGGGTGAGAGCTCGGAGTTGCCGGGATACGCCATGGTAACGATGTTATCAGGGGGCTCCTGAAAGGGTCAACGGTAGCCCGTTGAACCTGCACATTTCACCAGGATTCCGGCGCAGCAGAAAGCCGGCGAGAGTTCCAGGTTCATGGGAATCAGGTTTCGGTGCCGACGAGCGCGTTGTCGAGCACGATCCGGACCCGAGTGCCACCCACTTCGAGAGACCGGAGTTCGAGCGTGCCGCCATGGTCCGAGACAATTCGATGAACGAGAGCGAGACCCACACCAGAGCCGCGCCCCTTGGTGGAAAAAAAAGGCTCAACCAGGGTTTCGGTATCTTCTGTCGGAAGACCGACGCCATCGTCCTCGACCTCGATAACCACGTCCTGGCCTCGGACAAAGGCTGCGATTTTGATACTGCCGGCGCCAGGGATCGCCCACACCGCGTTGTCAAGCAGGTTGACCAGGGCCTGCCTCAGGAGTGCCGGGTCGACCATTGCTCGGATCTCGTTTTCGGGGAGCGTGGTCTGCACTTCAAGACCTTCACGTACGCCCCCATACAGCAAACACAGCTCCCGCAGTATGCGACCGAGGTCTGTCGGTCGCGGGTTGATTGTCGGCATTCTCGCGTACTCCTGGAACGCGTCGACCAGCTCTTTGAGTCCAGCGACCTGGGCAACGATCGCCTCGCAACCCGAGGTCACGATTTCACGCAGCTCCCCTTCGAGGCCGTCGGCGCGGCGCTGCATGCGTTCTGCCGCCAGCCTGATCGGGGTCAGAGGGTTCCTGATCTCGTGCGCGATGCGCTGTGCGACTTCGCTCCAGGCCGCCTGTCTCTGGGCCTGAATGAGCTGGGTGAGGTCGTCCATTGTAACGACCCGTCCTCCCCCAGGCAGTGGGCGGGACGTGATGTCGATACGGTAGGTTTCGCCACCAGTTTCGAGGTCGATCTCGCAACTGAAATCGGCTGGTTGCCCAGGCAGGAGCCGCTGATACAGCTCCTTGAGCTCATGCCGATCGAGATCATGCAGCGGCTGCCAACTGTGTGCCCACGCCTCGTGGCCGAGGATGGCCGCGGCTGCGGGGTTGGGGCGAAAGTACCGACCCTCGGTGTCCACCGACAACACCCCGGTTGGCACCGTCGCGAGGAGGGTTGTCAGCTCTTGGTTGGAGGTGAGGATCTCTGCCTCAGTAGCGAGAACCCGGCGGACCATGGCGTTGAACGAATTCACCAGCACCGCCACCTCATCCGATGCCGGCACCTCGATCTCTTCGAGGGCGTCACCTTCGGCAACTCTCTGTGTGGCCGCGGCGACAACCAGCAACGGTTCGGTGAATCGCCGCGAGAGATACAGACCGACCCAAACGGTGGCGAAAAGCAGTAGTAACGTAACGGCGAGAAGCACCAGAACCGTGGTGGCTGTAATTGTGCCTTGCTTCTGTTTCATTTCCTGGAACTGAGCGTCCGCGGCGATCGCGTTTTCCAGGTGTATCAACAATTCGCGAGGCAGCATATCCCCGACCACGACCCGACCATCGCCTTCTGTCGGACTCCACGCTCTGAGCAGTAGGCCGCCTCGCCAGCGATCGGCGCGGACACCCGACGACGGCAGATTTTCCCAGCGAAGCGGCGGCAACGAGGCCGGGATTCGCCGTGGATCCGCGACCATTTCCTCGAGATCCTCGCCTTCGTAGAGGGCGACCAGATCCACTCCGAGAAGTTGCTGGAGGTGGACAAGGTCTCGGCGGCCGGTAGCGCGGCCGAGCTCGTCTGAGGCTACGGCCGCCTGCCGCTGAAGATGATCCTCGATCAACTCGCGGACCTTGACCGTGACTTCCGCGCCGCCGCGTAAGATTGTTTCCACCGGCGCCGAGAACCAGCGGTCAATCGATCCCTGAAGGAGATTGGTGGCGATCAAAAAAATCAGAATCACCGGGACAAAGGTGAGCCCGACATAGGTCAGGACCAACTTGGTGCGGAAACGGCTACCGAGGATCCCAGAGCGACGATCAACGGCAAGCCGCACGACATTTCGCAGGAGGATGAAGCTGAGAATGAGGATCAGCGAAATGTCCAGATACCAGAGAACGAAAAGGAGCACCCTGTTGGTGAGCTCCTCAGGAGATGTTTCTTGGGCGCGCTGGAGGAGATAAAAGGCCCCTACCGAGAGCACCATCAAGAAGATGAAAGCCACGACCAGGAAGCGATTCTCTCGGTGGTATCGCTTCCAGACGTCACTCAGCCGGCTCATGGGGCGCTCCCCCGCGAGCCAACGGTGTCGAGGATCATTCCTCGTCCCGCGGCGCCTCGAGCTTCACCTCGACCCAGTCCGTCCCCTCGGTCGAGGGAAAGACCAGCCAGGTGGTGCCGCTCGAAAATACCGCGCGCGCCCGGACTCTCAAAAAGTCATCGCGGCGGCCTTTCGGTAGCGGCACCTCGACCGGGGGCGGGGCCGCCAGCCATCGCCGGGCGATCTCAATGGACTCAACCTCGCGACTGACCGTGGTTGAGCCGTTGACGATGAGCTGGCACAGGTAGCGGCCGGTGATGGCGTCAAAGGTGACCGTGGAACGCGCCACGCCCTTCCAGATCCTACGGTCCGGGAATATCTTCCGCCGGCCATAGACGCGAAGCGGATAGTCGATTTCGATCCGCGCACCCGAGGAGACCATGTTGATCACCGTCTCGGGCATTTCAGTGAGAAGCTCGAATCGAACCACCAGTTCTTCGGGACCCCGATCGACCTCGACGTGCAAAGCGTCTGTGGCGAGGGATGCAACGAGCAGGACCGCGACCGCAAGGCTCGACATAACGCGCCGATTCTACCGCGGATTGAGTCGGTTGATACCTGGTTGACCTGCATATCTCACCAGCTTTCCGGCCGCAGCAGAACGTTGGTGAGATATGCAGGTGAGGTTGGTGGATGGTACATTGGGTCGATTCTTGAGGTCCTTTGGAGGGATCGAAATGAGCGCCAACATACCCGGCTGGTCACCGGAGATCGAACGCGGGTTCAAGGAGATCCTCTTTCGATTCTTGGAAGAGATCCAGTGCACCAGGGCTGCGCTTTATCTCTATGGGCCGGATGAAACGTTCCTGCTCGCCACCCAGTACGGTTTTGGACGTCGCGATGTGCTGGCAATTGAACACGGGCTGCAGGACCCGATGGTGAGGAGAGTCCGCGATCTCAACGGAATCCCGGCCGCCTTCAATCGCAAACATGACCTGGGACCGCTTGCCGACTATTTGAAGAGTGCCGGCAACTCGAGGCTGCTCCTGGTGCCACTGATCGCCGGCGAGGAGATCATCGGTTTCATCGATGCACGGGATAAAGGGCGGAAACGCGCTTTCGAAAGGACCGATGTTGCCAACGCTAAAAAAATAGCTGCCGCCATGGTTGAGTTTGCCAAGCGCACCGGGTTCGTTATATCGGATGACGACGTCGAAGAGATCGAAGATGCCGCACCGGCGGCACAGCGACCGATAGAGCTGGGGCCGCCCCGCGCTCCCATGCTCGACGAGTCGGGGCTCGAGAACGTTCATGATGCTGCACTCGACGCGGTCCTCGACCACCAGGTAGTGGCGGTTGCGATCACGCTCATGACAGCGGGCGAGGCCGCAACTCTCGTCAACATTCGTGAGGGCAGCTCGGATTTTGATCGCGACGCTCTCACCCGCCACCAGAGCTCGGCCCTGGTAGAGGCTGGCATCTCCCCGCCGGATCGGGCGTCGTGGCATATCGAAGTGAGAAGGGTTCCGACGACCGTCGATCCGGCCCCCTCGCCAATGATCGCGTCGGCGGTCCTGCTCGAAAACGCCGACATCAGCACTCTCACCGCGTCGGTCATCTCGGGCGGTGGTGCGAACGCCGCTCGCGCGACGCTGTCAAGGCTTCAGACACGCGCTGAGGATGCCCGCGAAAAATCTCTTCTCAGGTTTTCCCGCCGAAATCTGGCGCGACGGCTGCTGCAGCCGGGGTCGCGCACCTACCCGGATCTTGTCGCCCACTCTGAATCGGTTTCACGTCTCGCGTTCGCGATGGCCAAAGAGCTCGAGCTCGGTGCTGCCCGTGCCGAGGAAGCGGCACTTGCAGGGCTTCTCCACGATGTGGGCATGCGCGAACTCGATTATGAACGCCTGTATCGCTCAAGTTCTCCGTCGGCTGACGACCGCGTTCGCTACCAGAAGCACCCGGTGGTGGGTGAGAGAATTCTGGTCGGTACGGGCCTGGACGATGTCATGGCCGCAATTCGTCACCATCACGAACGCTGGGATGGTACAGGTTATCCGGACCGTCTGGCGCGCGAAGACATCCCGCTTCTGGCGCGCTTGATCCATGTCGCCGAGGTCTACGATGTTCTGACCGTGCCGGGGAGATATCGGCCGACTGTGAGCCCCGAGCGGGCGTTCGAGATCATCGACCGAGGAAAGGGACACCAGTTCGATCCGGTGATGGTGGAGGTGCTCGGCAAGGTGGTGCAATGAGCGATGACCGCCGGGTCCTCGCGACCAACCGAAAAGCCCGCCACGTCTACCACATCCTAGAAAAGGAAACGGCGGGGATCGAGCTTTTGGGCACCGAGGTCAAAGCCATCCGAGACGGCAAGATCAACCTCAAGGAAGCCTACGTCTCTTTCACTGGCGGCGAAGCCTTTCTGGTCGGTTGCCACGTGGGTGCTTATGAAGCCGCCGGCTATGCCCATCACGACCCGGTCCGCCGCCGCCGACTTCTGCTGCACAAGCGAGAAATCGATCGCTTCGCATCAAAAGTCCAGGAAAAGGGGCTCACTGTGGTGCCGTTGAGCGCGTTCCTGGAAGGCAACTGGATCAAGATCGAAATAGCGCTCGTGCGTGGCAAACAGCTTCATGACAAGAGGGACACGCTCCGTCAGCGCACCCTCGATCGCGAGGCCGAACAGGCGATCAAGGAACGCGGAAAGTAGCGTTCGCACCCGATTGACACCAGCATAATTGCGGCGTAAATTGATTGAATCTGTTGGGGCCGGATACGACACGAGAATTCGCACCGCCGAATGAGGGAAGGTCAGCCGCAGGCGGAGTGTTCTTCAAGTCGGGCGCGGAGTTCGGACGGGCACGGAGACGAATCTGAATGCAGGAAGAGATCATTATTCGCGGTGCGCGCGAGCACAACCTCGCCAACATCGATGTCACGATTCCCCGTAACCGCCTGGTTGTGATTACCGGCGTCTCGGGGTCGGGAAAATCGTCTTTGGCCTTCGACACCCTCTTTGCCGAAGGACAACGCCGCTACGTCGAGTCTCTTTCCGCATACGCGCGCCAATTCCTCGATCAGATGGAAAAGCCGGACGTCGATACCATCGAGGGCCTTTCGCCGGCAATTTCAATCGAACAGAAGACGACCTCACGTAATCCGCGGTCGACCGTCGGCACAGTCACCGAAATCCACGATTACCTTCGCCTGCTGTGGGCCTCCATCGGTGTGCCAGAATGCCCGGACTGTAATATTCCTATTCGCCCTCAAAGCGTCGAACAGATGGTCGACCAACTCCTCGCCCTGCCTGACGGCGCGAAATTCATGCTCCTCGCGCCGGTGGTCGAGGGTCGCAAGGGAGAGCACCGCAAGGTCTTTGAGCAGATGGTGCGGGAGGGCTTCGTCCGGGCGCGTGTGGACGGCAGAATCATCGAGGCCGCTGAACCGCCCAGCCTCGACAAAAAGCGCAAACACACGATAGAGGTTGTCGTTGACCGCCTTTCAGTTCGCGACGGCGTCGCCTCCCGTCTCGCTGATTCCCTTGAGACTGCCCTCCGGGTCGGTGAGGGTCTGGCGCTGGCGGTCAGGTCGGGCGGCGAGGAGCTCGTGCTGTCAGCCCGCCACGCCTGCCCGCAGTGTGGGTTCTCGCTCACCGAAATTTCGCCACGGCTCTTCAGTTTCAATGCGCCTCAGGGCGCCTGCCCGACCTGCTCAGGTCTGGGTTTCCTGCGCGAAGTTGACCCCGAAAAACTGATACTCGACCCGGAGCGGTCTCTCGCAGGGGGGTGCCTGGCGATGGTCGGCAAGAGTCCAGGCTCCTGGTTTCGGCACCAGGTGGAGCAGCTTTCGAAGGCGATCGGCTTCGATCTCCACACACCGTGGCGGCGCCTGCCGGAGGACGTGAGACATGTACTCATGTACGGAACGGACGGTGAGCACGAGTTCGTCTGGGAAGGACGCAAAGGCGCCTACCGCTACCGCGACCGATTCGAAGGAGCGGTGCCGCGCCTCGAGCGGCGTTTCGCGGAGACCAGCTCCGAAGATGTCCGGCGGGAGCTCGAGCGCTACATGTCGTTGGCGCCGTGCGCCGATTGCGGTGGTTCACGGCTCCGCCGCGAGGCGTTGGCGGTCAAGATCTCAGGGTGCAGTCTGGTCGAGATCTCGAGCATGCCGGTGAATCGGGCTCTCGAATGGTTCAACGGTCTCGAGCTTGGCGAGCGCGACAGGAGGGTCGCCGACAAGATTCTGCGCGAGGTTGGAGATCGTCTGGGGTTCCTGGTGTCCGTGGGGCTCGACTACCTGACTCTCGACCGAATGGCGGGCACTCTCTCCGGCGGTGAGAGCCAGAGAATCCGGCTGGCAACCCAGGTCGGCTCGAAGCTGATGGGGGTCCTCTACGTCCTCGATGAACCCTCGATTGGTCTCCATCAGCGGGACAATCGACGGCTTCTCGATACCCTCAAGGGGATGCGCGATCTCGGCAACACCGTGGTCGTGGTCGAGCATGACGAGGAGACGATCCGCGAGGCCGATTGGGTGGTCGATCTCGGTCCGGGTGCGGGCCGGCACGGCGGGCGAGTGGTCGCAAGCGGTCCGCCGCTATCTCTTGAGAAGGTCGAAGATTCTCTGACCGGCGCCTACCTGGCCGGGAAACGGTTCATTCCGGTGCCGGAGGCGCGGGCCCAGGGCAATGGTCATCGACTGGTGGTGCGGGGAGCTTCCGAGCACAACCTTAAAGAGATCGACGTCGACCTGCCACTCGGACGTCTCATTTGTGTCACCGGCGTTTCCGGGTCCGGGAAGTCGACCCTGGTCAACGAGATCTTGCAAAAGGCTGTGGCCCGAGAGCTCTACGGAACCCTTGCGAGACCGGGTCGACACGCCGGTGTTGAGGGGACTGATCTCCTTGACAAGGTGATTGCCATCGACCAGTCGCCGATCGGTCGCACACCTCGTTCGAACCCCGCAACCTACACCAAAGTCTTTGATCCCATCCGGACACTTTTTGCCGCAACGACCGACGCGCGGGCGCGTGGCTATAAACCGGGTCGGTTCTCATTCAATGTCAGGGGGGGGCGCTGCGAGGCGTGTCAGGGTGCGGGCCGGTTGCGCATCGAGATGCACTTTCTCCCCGATGTCTTCGTGACCTGCGACCAGTGCCGAGGCTCGCGATACAACCGTGAGACGCTGGAGGTCCATTTCAAGGGGCTGAGCATAGCGGAGGTCCTGGACCTCACCGTTCACCAGGCGCGCGAAGTCTTCGGTTCGGTACCCAAGATCGTCCGCGTGCTGGACACGTTGATCGCCGTCGGCCTCGGCTACGTTCACCTCGGACAACCGGCAACCACCCTGTCGGGTGGTGAGGCGCAACGGATCAAGTTGTCGCGCGAGCTCGCCAAGCGCGCTACCGGGCAGACGCTCTATCTGCTCGATGAGCCCACCACGGGTCTCCACTTCGATGACGTTCACAAGCTGCTCGCGGTGCTCCACGCGCTGGTCGATCGCGGCAACACGGTTATCGTTATCGAGCACAACCTCGATGTCATCAAGACCGCAGACTGGATCATCGATCTCGGTCCAGAGGGCGGCGAAGGCGGCGGCGAGGTGGTTGTCGCCGGCACGCCGGACGACGTCGCGAAGTGCAAGAAGTCCTATACCGGGCAGTTCCTCAAACGCATGCTTTAGCAATTCGGCGCGCCTGCGGGCCGAATTGCGGGTCCTCAAGCCAGGATGGAATAGCCCCCATCGATGATCAACGTTTGACCATGGATCATGGATGCATATTCTGTGCAAAGGAAGACCACCACGTTCGCGACGTCCTGCGGGTGAACGAGACGACCGGCCGGGGTTCGTGCTCGGGCACTTTCCAGAAGCTCTTCCCGATTCGGAAAGTGGAGGAGGGCGTCGGTATCGACCGTTCCCGCCGAGACCGCGTTGATGCGCATGCCCTCGGGCGCGAACTCGGCCGCCAGGTGACGCACCATCGACTCCAACGCGGCCTTCGATGCACCAACCGCGGTGTAGTTCGGGATGGCGCGCAGCGCACCGAGGGAAGACACCGCAACCAGATTTTTTTCTCCGCCTGCAGAAAGCTTGAGGAATTGCTGGGTAATCGGCAAGAGGGCGGCTGCATTGATGTGCATGGCCCAATCAAAGTGGTGCATGGTGAGCTCGCGAGCGGGCTTCAGGACCCCGGAGGCAGCGTTTGACACGACGATATCGAGCCCGCCCCATTCGTGGGCGATGGAGGAAAAAACGCGTTCAACGTGCTTCGGGTTCGCCACGTTTCCCTTGAGGACCAGGGCGCGGACGCCGCGCGCCTCGATCTCCTGTGCCGTCTCCTCGGCGCGAGTTCGATTGCGGAGATAATTGATTGCGACATCGACCTTGAAGTCGGCCAACGAGAGGGCAATCGCTCTTCCAATTCCGCGGGAGGAGCCGGTCACCAGGGCGCGCTTGCCGCGGAGTTTGAGATCCATTTGCACCTCCAGGGTCACAAACTAACCCGGGTATGGTCGGAAAACAAGCGTGGAAAGGCGTTTTCTGGGGATTTTCCCTTGACAGCTCGGTAGTAGGCGGCCAATATGTTGAGTACAAGAAAAACCAGGAGGTTCCGATGAACAAGACCGAAATGGCGATGAAGTTAGCGAAGAAGACCGGTGTGAGCCAGGGGAAAGCGGCGGAAATCATCGACGCAATGTTTTCGGCCCATCCGCGCAAGGGTCTCATTGCGACAGCGTTAGATGCAGGTGAGAAGGTGACGATTCCCGGATTCGGGACCTTTGCTACCAAGCATCGCGGTGCCCGCCAGGGCCGCAACCCCGCGACCGGCGCTACGATCACGATCCCGGCCAAGAAGTACGTCCACTTCAAGCCGGGCAAGACCCTCCGCGAGCGCGTCGAGCACTAAGAACGCCGCTTTGATCCGCGCAGGGTGGAAGGAACCCCCGGCGGCGGAGAATGATGTTAGGCCCTATCGAGGGCCAGATGAGGAGGCCGGGCTGATGCCCGGCCTCAATTTTTGAAAAGCCAGGAATTCTACCGGGCAGTGAAATCGTAGCGCGCAACGATCGAGAAATAGGTCTTCACGAGCACGCCGTTCTTGCTTCCGGGTTTAAAACGATACTTCATGACCGCGTCCATGACGGCCTGGGGAATGCCGAAACCTTCGTGGTCCGCCCGCAGTACCTTGACGTCTTCTACGAAACCTTCGGCGTTGACAGTTGCTTGCAGGACCACGACCCCCTGCCGCCGCGAGTGGATCGCGGCGCGCGACCAGACGACCGGAGATTTCTTGATAACCGCGGGTGGTGAGTCCACCTCAGTCGGATCGACAAAGCTGTTCTCCGCGATCGAACGACCCGCCTGTACAGCCGCCGTCGGCCTCGGTGTGGGCACGGCAGTCGGGATTGCGGTCGGCGCTGAGGTCGGCGCCGGCGGAGAGGTTGGCGATGGAGCTACGACCACAGCCGCAAGGGTTACGGCCTCCACGGCGGCGGTCGCCGTCTTCTGCGCAATGGCCTGCTGCCGCGCATCGTCGGCGGCCGGAAGGCGTTCCGCCTCCAGCACCGCCTCGCTCTGTCGTTTCGCTTCTTCCTCGGCCGCGATCTGCTGTTGCAGCTCTTCGCGTCTGCGCAGATCCTCCTGAGTCAATTGCCCCTGCCGAGCCCTGCGTTCACTCTCGACCAGGCGCTGCTGCAGCTCCTCTATCTTTGCCTGGCGGGCCACGAGCTCGCTGCGGATCTCCTCTTCCTTCTGAGCCATCATCTCGGCAACCAGACCCTCGGCTAACGCTCTCATTTTTTCATCCTGTGCCTGCCGTTCAGCGGCAATCTCCTCGGCAGTCGGAGTTGGTGGAGGGGGAGGGGTCGACAAGCCACGAAAGACGGTCAACCAAAGCGTTGCTGTGATCGCGACCGCCCCGGCAATACCGAGACCAAGCCATGGACCGCGACCCTTGAGCCCTGATGGTTCGACAGATCCGGCGGATTCAACTACCGGCTCTGGCATCACGACAGGGGCTAGGTATGGGCGGACATCCGTCGCCAGCTCCCTTGCGAGGTCGGCCTCGTTGGCCTCGATCTCGGGTCGGAAAAGGCGATCCATGAAAAGCGCGAGATTGAAGGTGGTCGGGCTGTAGGCGCCGCCGTAAAGAAGGCGGTCGAGCTCTTTCTTGAGGTCTGCGGCCGAACTGAAGCGCTCCTCGGGGTGCTGTGCGAGCGCTCGTTGAAGGAGTGCTTTGATGTCGTCCGGGATCGTTTCCTCGTCGTACGCCAATTTCGCCTCGGCTATTGCGTTGGCGCGGTCATCGATGGCCGTCGGCAGTGTCATTCCAGTGAGCAGGTGAAAGAGAATAGCTCCGAGTGAATACACATCTCCCCGTCGACTCGCCGCCCGGGACTGCAAGACCACCGGAGCCAGGTAGGGGTGGATGATATCGGTCGAGCGTTGGTCATCGATCAACGTTAGCAACTGCTCGGCAACGCCGAACCCGGAAACGATCCCTTCGCCGTCGATGGTCACGAAAATCAGGCCCGGATGCAGGAAACCATGGACCACCCTTTGGCCATCAATTTCTGCCGCCATAGTGGCGGAAAGAGCGAGCGCGATCTTTTCGGCGATCAGGAGGGCGTTGTCTACCGGAATGGGGAACCGCTCTTTGGCCACGCGATCCAACACACGGCTCAGCGGCTGGGAAGCCACGAAATCGGTGGCAATCGCTGGCGTGCCGTTATCGACGAGGCAGTCGACGCCCGCGGCCACGTTGGTCGACTGGACTGCGTTGGCAATGGCACGGGCACGGTTAAACGCTGCGATGACGTCAGCGGCCGCAATAATCGGTCGGTCGAACACTCTCAGCCAGACTGCTCGCTGAACACCTGAAGCATCGAACTCACCGGCGCGGTAGAGATGACCCAGAGGGTCGGAGAGCACCTCCTTGAACCGCAGATACGATGCAAACACACTGTAGGCCTCAGCCATCACGATCCTCCAAGCCCACCCTTCTCGCCACCCGGCATGGCTCCAAGGGGGAGCCAGCCGAACCTACCACCCCGCGCTGCGCACGGTCAACGGCGAGAGCTCATCAGTCGAGCCACTGCGCGATTATGCTCAGCAAGGGTTTTGGAGAACTCGTGGCCTCCCCCGGGCTTGGCGACGAAATAGAGATAGGGCGTGGATTGCGGGTGGATGGCTGCCGCCAGCGCAGCCCTGCCCGGAGAGTTGATCGGGCCCGGAGGCAGCCCGGGATAGCGATAGGTGTTGTACGGATCGTCGACCTCCCAATGGATTCGCAGGAGACGGCCCCGCCACTCATTGCGGTTTTTGAGGGCGTAGACAACGGTTGGATCACACTGCAGCAGCATGCCTCGACGGAGCCGGTTGGCGAAGATGCCGGCAATCAGAGGGCGCTCCTCATCAAGCGAGGTCTCCGCCTCGACCAAAGATGCGAGGGTCACAATCTCGACCGTCGACCCCCAGAGTGCTTCCGCTCTCTGTGCCTCTTCCAACCAGACCTCTTCAAACCGCTCCACGAGATGGCGTGCCACGCGCTCGGGCGGGATCCCGACCGCGAAACGGTAGGTGTCCGGGAAAAAGAAACCCTCGAGTGACGGGGCGTTTGCTGCAAAATCTGAGATCCACTCGACGCGTTGACCGAACCCCCGCCAATCATCTGCCGTTCCCAGCCCGAGGTCCGCGAACTGCGCGCCGATCGTCGCGATATCGCTGCCCTCGACAACAGTGACGGTGAACATCTTGACCGCGCCTTCGAGGATCGTCTCGAGCACATCCACCGGCCGGCTTGCCGGAGGAATTCGATAATGGCCGTAATAGAGCGTTTGGCCCGGAGCAAGGAGCTTCAAATACATCCGACCGGCCAACACCGAAGGCATCACGCCCTCCGCATGGAGTTGCATGAGGATCTCGCGGGCGGTCGAGCCTGCCGGTATCTCGAGCTCCATCGGCTGCACTGATCGCACACCCCACAAGCTGCGGTGGAACCAGACACCCCCGACGATGGCGCCGACGACGGCGAGAACGATCACAATCGCGAATGCTGGTCTCATCATCAGCGTTGTCTCAGTGCCCCGAAGACGGCGCCGCGGGGAAAGTGGCCAGGTGCTCCTCGAGGAGGACCTGAGCTGCAATGTCATCTACCGGCTGACGTGGGGAGCGGCCCGCTGCGCGCGCTCGCCGCCGCGCTTCGTCCGTCGAAAGGAACTCGCTCTGCAAAGCCACCTCGACGCCGAGAACAACGAGGGCTTGAACCAGGCGATCTGTGCGTCGCGAGGCGGGTCCGCGGGTGCCATTCGCGAGGGTCGGCAGGCCGAGGACGACCTTCGCCGCCCCGATCTTCGAGGCCATGGCGGCAATTTGTTGTGCGGCGCGTTCCACACCCTCATAGGGCACGATGTCGAGCGGCGACGCCACTCCCGTGGTGTCGTCTCCGACCGCGAGCCCCATGCGCTTCCCGCCGGGATCAACTCCCAAGTACCGCACCTGCCCATTGTACGCAGGATGCCCAATGGGAGCGGGGCGAAGCACCGGTCCGACCGGCTACAATGTGCGAGGAACCGCGCATGCCGGCAGGAGGTCCATGACCCACTTCAACTCGACCTTTGCGACCGCCGGGTGGCGAACAACGCTGGCTGTGTTGGTGCTCGTCGGGCTGTCGATCGTTGCGCGTGCCGCCGACGACGAGGCAAGGGTGGTCCTTCATGCCGAGAGCCAACTCGGCACCGCTGATGGCTGGCACGGAGAGGGTGATGTCCAGATCGTCTATCAGGACATCGATATCCGCTGTGACGAGGCTGACTGGAACCGCGCCACGGGCGAGGTCGTGGCGCGTGGGAATGTCATTCTCGACCGCGGACCGAGTCGATTCACCGCGGACGAGGCGCGGTTCAATATTCAGACCAAGACCGGCACCTTCTTCAATGCCACAGCCTTCATCGATCCCATGTACACCTTCACCGGCCGTGAGATCGAAAAACTCGACGAGACCCATTACCGTATTGATCGCGCAACGTTCACGACCTGTGCCACCGACGGGCGGCCACCATGGAGCTTCCACGTCCACAAAGCAAAGGTCGAGCAGGAGGGTCTGGGGTATTTTACGAGCTCGGCGATGAAGGTCCGAGGCATTCCGATCTTCTACATGCCGTACATGGTGTGGCCGATCAAGCAGGACCGTGCGGCGGGGTTGCTTTTTCCCCGATTCGGATACTCCAACACGAGGGGATTCAATTTTGGGCTGCCCCTCTACATACCGATCGGTCGCAGTTACGACACCACGATCTTTGCCGATTACTACGAAAAGGGCTATTACGGTCTGGGCAACAACTGGCGATGGGCGCCAGTGCGTGGCGCGAAGGGAGAGATCAACCTCTATGCGGTGTGGGACCGCGAGAATGAGCAGGCCGAGTGGAAGCTTTTCGGGAAACACGCCCAGGAGGACTTTCTTGGTTTCAGGCTGCTGGCGCAGGCCGAAAACATGTCCGACATCGACTTCTGGCAGGATTTCGATCGCAGCTTTGACGCCAACACCCGCCGCGACCTCTACTCCTTTGTCTTTCTGACGCGATCCTTCGGGCCCTATTCTCTCAACCTCCGCGTAGACCGACGCAAGACCTTTCTGACCACCGCGGACGTTGTTCTCACACAGATGCCTGAAATCGAGGTGCGTTCCGGCGCCACGGCGGTCGCGGGCTCGCCCGTCTATCTCAACCTGATCGGATCCCTCAACTACTTCAACGTCGACCGCGGCGGTGATCTTGTCGGCAACTACGGGCGCGGCGACCTCTTCCCCCAGTTGTCCTACACCCTGCCGGGCCCGCCGTGGATTTCGGTGACGCCGCGGGTCGGTGGGCGTTTTACCTACTATACTGACCAGTACACCGAGGACCGCCGCGCGTTTGCCGGTGAACCCATCGACCGCATCTATGCCACAGGCGGCGTCGATATCGTCGGCCCCTCGCTTTCGAGAATTTTCAGGGGGGGGTTGGGGGCGTATGGCAAGATCAAACATCTTATCGAGCCCCGGTTCGAGTATCGCTACCTCACCACTACGACCGAGGTCAACCGGATCCCGGTTTTCGACGAGGTCGACTCGACCCCTCAGGACGCGAACCTGGTCAACTTCGTGCTCGCGAACCGCCTCCTGGGCCGAGCCCGCGATGGTGTCGGAACGCGCGAGTTGGGTTCGCTCGAGCTCATGCAGGCCTACTCTTTTGATGCTCCGTTGAACCGCGGTGATGGCATTCAAACCAGCCAGCTCGGGCCGCTCGGCATGGCCCTGCGGTTGACGCCGTCCGAGGGCACCGGCTTCGACGCACGCCTGTCTTACGACCTCCTTTTCAAGAACCTGCGATCCACGTCGCTCGCGGCCTCGCTCATGCGTCCGCTCGGCATGCTCAATCTGACCTGGTACGAAAGCTACAACGCCCGGACCGGCGATCGCTTTTCGTCACAGCTGCGGAGCCTGGTCGCGTTCCGCAAAGCCGGCTTTCCACTCGATGCGTCGATCCAGATCGCCTATGACATCGTCAATGACTCGATTGGCGATCAGCGGTACCAGATCAACTACCAGGGTAGCTGCTGGAACATTTCGGCCCAGTACCGCGACACCCGAATAGGAGCGTTCCCGACGCGCGAGATCTTGATCGTGATCGGTCTCAAGGGGGTTGGTGCGCTGCCAGAGATCAAGGGGAGTCTTGGAGGCTACTGATCCGTGCCCGCCTCCGTGCCCGTGCCCGAGAACCTGCATGGCATGCTCGGAGACGGAGACGGAATTGCTGGCGGAGGGAGTGGGATTCGAACCCACGGAGGCGTGAACCTCAGCGGTTTTCAAGACCGGCGCCTTCGACCGCTCGGCCATCCCTCCCGGCCCGCATATCTGACCAGCCAGAACGGTCACTTTACAGTGCATGGGCCGCCACGTACAATACCCGTCCCGGAGCGGAGAGGTGCTGGAGTGGTTGAACAGGGCTGCCTGCTAAGCAGTTGTCCGGGGTAACCTGGACCGCGGGTTCGAATCCCGCCCTCTCCGCCATAGTATTTTCGATGCATCCCGACCCGTTGCAGCACTCCTGGAGATCAGCATGTCCACTGAGGTGAGGACTCGCATTGCCCCCAGCCCGACCGGTGATCCGCATGTGGGCACCGCCTACGTGGCGCTCTTCAACTATGCCCTGGCGCGGCAGACCGGTGGCCGCTTCGTTCTCCGCATCGAAGACACCGATCGCCAACGCAGCACCGCGGCCAGCGAGCAGCAGATCCTCGCCGCGCTCTCGTGGCTGGGTCTCGAGTGGAATGAGGGCCCGGACGTTGGCGGCGGGTTCGGTCCGTATCGCCAGAGCGAGCGCACCGAAATCTATCGCGAGCACGTTGCGCAGTTAGTGGCCAAGGGCGCGGCCTATCCGTGTTTCTGCACCCGCGGACGCCTGGACAAGCTGCGCGACGAGCAGAAGGCCGCCAAAGGTCGATTCGGTTACGATCGGCTGTGCCGGTCGATCGACACGAAAGAGGCGCAACGGCGCGTGGCTGCAGGCGAAGAACATGTCATTCGCCTCGCCATGCCGATGGAGGGCGAAACAGTTGCCCGCGATCTCCTGCGTGGCGACATTGTGATCGCCAACGAACAGGTCGACGACCAAGTGCTCCTCAAATCAGATGGGCACCCGACCTACCACCTCGCCAACGTGGTCGACGATCACCTCATGGCGATCACTCATGTCATCCGTGCCGAGGAGTGGATTTCGTCGCTGCCCAAACACGTCCAGCTCTACCGGGCCTTTGCTTGGGACGCGCCGGTCTTCTGCCATTTGCCACTGCTGCGAAACGCAGACACCTCCAAGATCTCCAAGCGCAAGAACCCGGTCAGTCTCGATCACTACAAGCAGGCCGGCATCCTCCCCGAAGCCCTGCTCAACTACCTGGCGCTGATGGGCTGGACGATGCCCGATGAGCGGGATCAGTTCACCCTCTCGGAGTTCGTCGCCGAGTTCCGTCTCGAAGACATCAGCCTCGGCGGGCCGGTCTTCGACCTCGACAAGCTCAACTGGCTCAACGGCAGGTACATCCGCGACCTTACGCCCGGCGACCTCCTGACAAGGTTGCAGAGCACTGTGCTCTCCGATGACTATCTGGAAGCGATCGTGCCCCTGGTCCAGGAGCGCATCGATACGCTCGCCGACTTCGTTCCCTACACCGACTTCTTCTTTGCTGGTGACGTGCGTTGCGAAGAATCGGCGCTGTCGAAGCTGGTGGCAAAAAACTACACCCCACCGCAGACTGCGAAGGCCTTCCGGGCCCTGCTGGAGGAACGCCTCGATACGATCCTCGAATGGAACGCCGCCAACATCGAGTCGGCGATACGGGCCTTTTGTGACGCAGGCGACTGGAATCCCAAGGAGCTTTTCATGCCGATCCGGATCGCCATCACCGGACGCACCGCGACACCACCGTTGTTTGACACCATGGAGGTGCTCGGAAAGGCACGTTGCCGGTGGCGCCTGCGGAGGGCGATCGAAATCTTGTGCGGCATGAAAGCCTGAGACGGAAACGGAGAACATGATGGGTCACGGAGAAACCGCCGCTGAGAGACAG
>CAYRFI010000007.1:50673-74309 GCA_964423595.1 uncultured Thermoanaerobaculia bacterium
GGAGGTCGTGACCCGGTTTCCCCCCGAGCCCAACGGGTATCTTCACATCGGCCATACCAAGTCGATCATTCTCAACTTCGGCATCGCCGAAGAGTTCGGTGGCCGTTGCCATCTCCGATTCGACGACACCAACCCCGTCAAGGAAGAGCTCGAGTACATCGAGTCGATCAAAGAGGACGTGCTCTGGCTCGGCTGTGATTGGGGCGAGCACCTGTATCACGCATCCGATTACTTCGAGCAGCTCTACGAGTGGGCCGAGGATCTGGTGCGGGCCGGCAAGGCCTACGTCGACGATCTTTCGGCCGAGGAGATTCGCGCCCATCGCGGCACTCTGACCGAGCCGGGGACTCCGAGCCCGCATCGTGACCGTGATGTGGATGTCAATCTCGAGCTCCTCCGCGCGATGCGTGACGGCGAGTATCCCGACGGCGCCAAGGTGTTGCGGGCGAAAATCGACATGGCAGCGGGCAATATCAACATGCGCGATCCCGTGCTCTACAGAATCCTCCACGCGACCCACCCGCGCACCGGCGACCGCTGGTGCATCTACCCCACCTACGACTACGCCCACGGGCAGTCGGACGCCATCGAACACATCACTCACAGCCTCTGCACCCTCGAGTTCGAAGACCACCGGCCGCTCTATGATTGGCTGGTCGACAATCTTCCGTTGCCCTCCAAACCGCGTCAGATCGAGTTCGCACGTCTCAACCTGACCTACACTGTGCTCTCCAAGCGCCGCCTTCTCCAACTCGTCACCGGCGGCCACGTCAACGGCTGGGATGATCCGCGAATGCCGACCATCTCGGGCATTCGGCGACGAGGCTATCCACCCGCAGCGATTCATGACTTTGTCGACCGTGTCGGCCTCGCCAAACGGAACAGCGTCGTCGACCTCGCGATGCTCGAACACTGCGTCCGGACCGAACTCAACCGCACCGCCGAGAGACGGATGGGAGTTCTTCAACCTCTCAAGGTGGTGATCGAAAACTTCTCGGAGAACGCCAGCGAGGAGCTCGAGGCCGTCAACAACCCCGAAGATTCGTCGGCCGGCTCAAGGAAAGTTCCCTTCGGACGCGAGCTCTATATCGAGCGCGACGATTTCATGGAAGAACCGCCCAAAGAGTATTTCCGTCTCGCCCCCGGTCGCGAGGTGCGGTTGCGCTACGCATACTTCATCACCTGCCGAGAGGTCGTCAAGGATGATGCGGGCGAGGTCGTCCAGCTGCGCTGCACCTATGATCCGGAGACCCGAGGCGGGGATTCGCCGGACGGACGCAAGGTCAAGGCCACGCTGCACTGGGTCTCGGCGGCTCACGCCGTGAAAGCCGAAATGCGGCTTTATGACCACCTCTTCAACCGACCCGATCCGGGCGGCGACGGCAACTTCCTGGACGATCTCAACCCGGGCTCTCTCGACGTGATCACCGACGCGATGCTCGAGCCGAGCGTCCGGCTGTTCGCGCCGGGCGAACGTTTCCAGCTCGAACGCCTCGGCTACTTCTGCGTTGATCCCGAGGCGACCCCGGACAGGCCGGTCCTCAATCGCACCGTCACCCTGCGTGACACCTGGGCGAAGGTCAAAGCGAAGGGATGACTCTCAAATTTCAAGAGCCCCGCGGATCCCGCGGGGCTCTTGAAATGTGGTGCCGAAGGCCGGACTCGAACCGGCACGGATCGCTCCACACGGCCCTCAACCGTGCGCGTCTACCAATTCCGCCACTTCGGCACGCGTCGCTGTCATCTTAGGTTTCGACCTCATTTCCCGCAAGCGGCCTAACCGCCCTCGCCGCCCGACTCAGGCGTGGCGGGGCTGTCGTCCGGCGCGGCTTCCTCGGGCACGGTCGGCGTTTCGACCACCAACCCGCCCCCCGCATTCTCCTCGGTGATCGCCTCCTCGAGCGCGTTTCCGGTCGGCTGCGAGGCCTCCGCCGGCAGGGCGGGCGCCACGTCCTCCATCACCGAGGTCCGGCGCTTGCCGGAGAGAATGGTCAGCGTCAGGCAGAGGACCACGAAGAGCACGAACGCTCCGGTGGTCATGCGGTGCATGATGTTGGTGGTGCCGCGAGGCCCGAACGAGGTCTGGCTGCCACCGCCGCCGAAGGCGCCGGCGAGGTCGGCGCCCTTGCCCTGCTGCAACAGCACCACCATGATCAGGAAAAGGCACACCAAAACGTACAAAATCACGAGTAGAACAGTCACGAGTCGTCTCCCGCGGCGCAGACCGCCGCAGCGCGGATGATAGCGGAAAATGAACCTACGTCAAGGCTTGCGCCGCCTATCAGACCGCCGTCGACGTCCGCAAGAGGGAGGAGCTCGTGCGCATTGGCGGGTTTGAGGCTGCCGCCGTAGAGGATCCGCATTCCGTCCGCGGCGGCGCCATCGAAGATCGCGGCCACGCGGATGCGGAGGAACGCGTGCGCCTCCTGGGCCTGGGCGGGGGTCGCGTTACGCCCGGTGCCGATCGCCCACACCGGTTCGTATGCGAGCACCAGATGGACGGGGTCGAGGGCACCGAGAGCGGCCGTCTGGCGCTCGAGCACGGCAAAGGTCTCCCCCGCGTCGCGTTCGGCGAGAGTCTCCCCGATGCAGTAGATGACCTCGAGGCCGGCGGCCTGCGCGGCCCGCGCGCGGTCGAGGGCGGTCGCATCGGTCTCGCCGAAAAATGTCCGCCGCTCGGAGTGGCCGACAATCACCCATTGAACGCCGATCTCGGTCAGCATCGGTGCCGCCAACTCGCCGGTGAAGGCGCCGCTGGCCTCCCAGTGCACGTTCTGAGCGCCGAGACCGATCCGTGACCCGGTTACCAGCATCGCTGCGGCTGGCAACGAGACGGCCGCCGGGCAGCACACGATGTCGACCGTGTCCCGGAGGTCTTCGGCGATGAGCCCCTCCAGATAGGCGGAGGTCTCAGCCACCGTCTTGTGCATCTTCCAGTTGCCGGCAATGAGCGGTCTGCGCATGCTTCTCTCCTTCAGCTTTCGAGCGCGGCGATGGCCGGCAGGCTCTCGCCGGTGATGAATTGGAGCGAGGCGCCGCCGCCGGTCGAAACGTGGTCGATGTCGTCGATGACCCCCGCCTGGCGCACGGCCATGACGGATTCACCGCCGCCGACCACCGAGAACGCGGGGCTCGCGGCCAGGGCTTGGGCCATCGCCAGGGTGCCGGCGGCGTACTCCGGCACCTCGAAAACGCCCATCGGCCCGTTCCAGAACACGGTGCGGGCAGCGGACACAACATCTCGGTAGCGGGCTCGCGCCAGGGGCCCGATGTCTACAACCATGAGCTCGGCGGGAATTGCATTGCTGGCCACCACCTCTACTCGCCCGGGTGTGTCGATCGCGTCGGCGACCACGACGTCGGCCGGCAGGACGAGCTCGATGCCGCGACTTTTGGCGGCGGCGAGGACCAAGCGCGCGGTGTCGAGCATCTCCACCTCGACCAGTGACCGGCCGACCTCGAGGCCCTGGGCGAGGAAAAAGGTGTTGGCCATGCCGCCGCCGATGAGGAGGGCGCTGACCCGGCCGAGGAGGGCCTCGAGAGGCGCCGTTTTGGTTGATACCTTGGCGCCGCCGACCACCGCCACGAAAGGCTGTTCGGGGTCGTCGACGACCCGGGCGAGCGCCGCCACCTCGCTCTCCATCAGCAAGCCGGCGGCCTTGCGCCCCTTCGGGTAACGTCGTGCGGCGGCCTCGACCGAGGCGTGGGCGCGGTGAGCGGTTCCGAAAGCATCGTTGACATAGTGGCTGTAGGGTTCGGAAAGACGGGCCGCGAAGTCTGGATTGTTGGCCTTTTCGCCGGGATGGAAGCGGAGGTTCTCCAGCAGCAGGAGCGATCCCGGCTCGACATCGGTGAGGGTGTCGAGACAGTCCGGGACAAAGCGGACCGGCCGGCCGAGGGCCTTCTCCAGTGCGACCGCCACCGGCGCCAGCGAATACGCCGGATCCGGCACCCCCTTGGCCTTGCCGAGGTGGGAGCACGCCGCAACCACCGCAGCTCTTTCGGTGAGCCAGCGCAGGGTCGGCAAAGCGGCGACGATGCGGGTATCGTCCAGGACCTCGCCGTCCTTGAGCGGGACGTTGAGGTCGAGACGGGCCAGCACCCGGGCGCCGGCCACGCCGTCGAGATCGCCGAGCACCGGCAGGCTCATACCCTACTCCTTGCCGATCATGTACTCGAGGAGGTCGACGCAGCGCAGGGCGTAGGCGTTCTCGTTGTCGTACCAGCCGACCACCCGGAAGAAGGTCGGCGCGACCTGGGCAATGAGCGCCAGGTCGACCACCGACGAGTGGGTCTCGCCGATGATGTCGGTCGACACCAGGGGTTCGTCGGTGGCGCGCAAGATGCCCTTGAGGTCGCCGTTCGCGGCCTTGACAAAGGCCGCTTTGAGCTCGTCGACCGAGGACTCCCGGCTGGACACGAAGGTCAGGTCGCAGACCGATCCGTCGGCCACCGGCACCCGCATCGCGGCACCGTGCAGCTTGCCGGCGAGCGCCGGATAGACGAGGCCAATCGCCTTGGCGGCGCCGGTCGAAGTCGGGATGATGTTGATCGCGGCCGCCCGTGCGCGGCGCATGTCCTTGGGGTGCTGGACATCGAGGATCCGCTGGTCGTTGGTGTAGGCATGGGTGGTGGTGAGCCAGCCGTGCTCGATGCCGACCGTCTCGTGCAGGACCTTGGCTAATGGCGCCAGACAGTTGGTGGTGCACGAGGCGTTCGAGATCACCTGGTGCTTGGCGGGATCGTAGAGGTCCGAGTTGACCCCCATGACAAAGGTCTCGTCGACATCCTGGCCGGGGGCAGTGATAACCACTCGCTTGGCGCCGGCATTGAGGTGGGTCGACGCCTTGTCGCGGCTGCGGAAGAGGCCAGTGGCCTCGAAGACATAGTCGACACCGAGCTCTTTCCACGGCAGCTTGCCGGGCTCACGCTCGGCGAGGACCCGCATGCGGTCGCCGTCGATGACGATGTCGGAGCCGTCGACCTGGACCGTGCCCCTGTAGGGCCCATGCACCGAGTCGTGAGCGAAGAGATAGCCGAGCATGTCGGGCGAGGTGAGGTCGTTGATGGCGACCAGATCGAAGCCGTCGCGGGCCTTGAGATGGCGGCCGATAAGCCGTCCGATGCGTCCGAAACCGTTGATCGCGACCTTGGTGCTCATGGGAGTCCTCCGAGCGATGGAATGGTCGCAGAGTATAGCAGATGAGACAGGCTTGCACCTCGAAGGTTCGTATGGTAGGTTCCCTGCTCGCGTGGCCCGTTCGTCTAGGGGTCTAGGACGCCGGCCTCTCACGCCGGTAACACGGGTTCGAATCCCGTACGGGCTACCAAACCCTCCTCTGTCCGCTTCCTGTGTCAGATTCAGGCTGCAGCCGTCGATGCGCGGCGATCTGTGCCGTTTTCTGGTGCGCGCTCGGTGCGACGTACGGCGAGTACGACTCCCTCGCGCGCACCTCGAAAACGCCGCATCTCACCACGCCTCGCGACCTTCGCTTCTGAATCTGACACAGGAAGCGTACGTTCGTTCGGGGAATTTGTCGAGAAGCGAATGATCGTCAGCAACTCACGCTTTAACAAACAATTAACCTTTCCGGCGATGGCATAGACGGTACAATGGATGCAGTCGAGAGAGGGCGGAGACGGCACGAGGGCGGCGAACTCCGCCCTTGGCGGAAAGAGACCGCGGCCGGATGGGCCCGGTGGCGATGGAGGTCCGCGATGCGTTTGACTCATAAAACCGCCGTTTTTCTGATGGTCTGCGGTATGTTGGCGGCTCCAGCCGTGCCCCTCGAAGCGGCGGACGAGGCCGTGTGCTACGCCGCAGCGGACTCTGGTGATGAGCTGGTGTCGTCGTGGCGGTCGGGCGGCAACTTCATCGACATCGGGGATTTCGGTGGCGGTAATGATGACATCGAGGCCATCGCCTTCAACACCGCCGACGGCGTGCTCTACGGCGCCGACGCCGATACCCTCGGCACGATCAACATGGCAACGGGCGTTTTCAACGCCATCGCCGGCACTTTTGGCACCGCCGACGGCGCCTTGGGACCGATCAACATCAGCGACGTTGACGGCCTCGCGTTCGACCGCGCGACCGGCATCCTTTACGGTGCCGAGCGCGAGGGAGGCGATGACCTCCTGGTCCAGATCGACGTCGCAACTGGTCTCATCGTCCAGGACGCCTTTGGCGTTGGCGTGGACTACGTTGTCATCCTGGCAAGCCCGATCACCGGCTTCGACGACATCGACGACCTCGCGGTCGACCCCACCGACGGCCAGCTCTACGGCATCTCCAACAACGGTGGCGTCGACGACCACCTGGTCAAGATCGACAAGACCGACGGCTCGGTGATCGATGTCGGCCCATTCCTCGGCACCAACGACATGGAGGGCCTGTCGGTCAGCCCCGACGGCGAGCTCTTCGGCACAACCGGCGGTACCAGTAGCCTGTGGAACATCGACAAGCTGACCGGGCTGGCGACCCTCGTCGAGGCCTATCCGAGCCAGGGGGACTACGAGGGCGTGGCCTGCATGCGTTCGAACGTGATCACCGGAACGGTCTTCGTTGACACCGACTCGGATGGGACGCTCGACCCGGGCGAGCTCGGCCTCGCCGGGGTCACGGTGCGGCTCTACCTCGATGACGGGACGACCCCTGGCTCGGTCGACGGCAGTGACACCCTCCTCCAGACCGTGATCAGCCCCGCCTCGGGCTTTTTCCAGTTCTTCCTCTCCAGCTTCGGCGACTACGTCATGGAGATCGACCCCTCGACGCTCCCCTCGGGCTGGTCGCTGACCACCGACAACCTCGAGATCGCGAGCTTCGCAAACTACGGCAACGTCGACTCTGGCAACCACTTCGGCGCCATCGGCTCGGCGGTCGATCTCGGCGTGACCAAGACAGCGGACCTCGCCTCCGCCTGCCCGGGCGACGTCATCACCTACACCATCACCGTCACCAACACCAGCTCCACCACCACCCAGACTGACGTCACCCTCAACGACTCGCTGCCGCTGGGTGCGACCTATGTCGCCGAGTCCACCGTGGCGACCGGCTGGACCAACGTTCCGGCGGGCAACTTCCGCGACGATTTCTCAACCCGCTGGTACGGCAGAAACGACGGCAGCCTCAACTGGACCGGCAACTGGATCGAGACCTCCGACGACGGTCGGCCGGACAACGGCGACATCCAGATCGTCGGTCATGACGGCCGGAATGCCCTGCGCATCCAGGACGACGGCAATGCGATCCGGCGTCAGGCGAACCTCGACCCCACTGTTTATGCGACGGCGACACTGACCATCGAGTACGAGCGCGACGGCCTCGAGAGCGGCGAGTGGGCCGATCTCCGGATCTGGGACGGGACCACCTGGCATCTTCTCGACACCTTCCCGGGGCCCGCCACCGACACCGAGTGGATCCTCGCGACCTATGACATCACACCGTACATGGCGACCGACACGCAGGTGGCCTTCGAAACGCCGAACGGCGGCATGGGCAATAATGACGATTTCTACGTCGACTACGTCGACATCACGGTCTCGACGAACCCCGGCGTCGGCACCAAGGACAACATCCCCGGCGGCGTCTTCGGCGATCTGCTCGACGGCACCACGCCCGGCCTCGTAGTCGCAGGCGACAGTTACCTTATTCCGCCCGGCGAGAGCATGACCGTGACCTTCCAGGCCTCGGTTGACAATCCCTTCAACGGCACCTCGCCGCTGGTCAACGCGGCCACCGGGACCAGCACCGAGGGCGGCTTCGACGTCGACTCCGCCGGCTCCACGATCTCGTTGGCCACCGTCGGCAACCTGGTGTGGTACGACTTGGATCAAAACGGCACGCAGGACCTGGGCGAGCTGGGAATCTCCGACGTGCCGATCACGGTCTACGGCCCCGGCCCGGACGGCAACCTCGGTACCGGTGACGACGTCTACGTCTCCTCGACCTTCAGCGATGCCGACGGCCTGTACGACTTCCCCAACCTCGGGCCCGGAGAGTACCGGGTGGAGGTTAACGATGTCTGGCTGGCGGCGAACGGCTACACGTACCAGATCTATCCCGCCCTCCCCCATGGAAACTATTGGGACCTCAGCGGCACCGGCCCCGATTGGCCGGCCCTGACCTGCGGCGGAGCCCAAAGCGGCGCCGACTTCGGCTACTGGGACGGAAACCCGGTGCCGGTGACCCTGTCGTCGTTCCAAACCTCCGAGGGCCGCAGCGGCACCCTCTTCGAATGGACAACGGCGACCCAGGCCGGAACCGTCGGCTTCAATCTGTTTGCAGTCAGCGGTTCGGGCTGGCGGCGGATCAACTCCGAGCTGATTCCCGCCCACACGCCCGACTCGGTGGTGCCCCAACACTATCGGTACGAGACCGGCGCCATCGATGCCGAGGGCTTCGCCGTCGAGGATGTCGACATCCACGGCCATCGGCGGCGCCACGGCCCATTTGCCAGGGCCCTCCGCCACGGGCTCGACCCGCTGGTTGCGCCGGAGAGGCGCGTTGACTGGTCGTCGATCCGCGGCGAGCACCTGCAAAAGGTGGAAGAGCGTCGTCTCTCCCGCGGTCGCGATATCGAGGGCGGTTTCGGAGCGGCCAAAAACGCGAAAGCCGTCGGACGACGGGGCGGCGGTGACCGCCGGTCGCCGTGGGGCGAGATCGTCCAGTTCCTGGTCGAAACCGACGGGGTGTATCGAGTCCGCCACGAGGACCTGGTGACGGCGGGGATCGACCTCACGGGCATCGCCGCGGAGAAACTTGCCCTGAGCGCGGGCGGCCAGGCCGTGCCGATCTTTGTCCGCGGTGGCCCGGTTTTCGGGCCCGGCTCCTCGATCGAGTGGGTGGCCCACGGTCTCAGCACCCTTTACACAAAGACCAATGTCTACGTTCTCAGCCTCGACCAGCGGGACGTCTCCAGGGTCGGCTTCGACCGGCGGCTCCCGGACTCCGGTGCCGTGCCCCCCGAGTACTACCTCGAGAAGACCGTAGCTGAGCACAACCGGAGCTATAGCTTTGCCGCGCCGAATGGCGATCCCTGGTACGACACGAGGATTCTCGCCTTCACTGAACCGAAATACGCCGACTTCGAGATCACGATCGACCAGCTCGTCGAGGATGCGAACACCGTCACCCTTCGGGTCGAAATGTGGGGCACCACCGATTGGCAGGAAACCCCCGATCATCACGTCGAGATGGCTTTCAACGGCGTACCGGTGGCCGACGAGTTTTTCGACGGCCTGCTCGACTATCCGCTTGAGATCGAGCTGCCGGCGGGTGTTCTCGAAGAGGGGACCAATACCCTCGAGCTGACCCTGCCGGGCGACACTGGGGTCGACTATGACCTCGTGACCTTCGACAGCTTCAGCGTCACCTATCCGCGTCGGTTCGCGGCGCGCGGGGGATTCCTGGAGTTCGAGGCCGCGGCGGAGGTACTGCGCGTCGAAGGCCTTCCGAGCCCAAACGCGGTCGTTTACCGAATCAATGGGGACGCGGTCACGCTGGTTGCGGGCAAGGAGATGACTCCGGCTGAGGGCGGGTACGTCGTTACCTTCCGGGGGTCGTCAGAGCCGGCGCGGTATGTTGTCGCGGCCACGGCCGCGATCCGCGCCCCGGACCTCGTACCCGCGCGCGACCGGTCCTCCATCCTCAGAGGGGAAGCGGACTACCTGGTGATCGCGCATCCGGACTTCATCGACGGTCTCGATCCGTTGGTTGTGGCCCGCGAGAATGAGGGCTGGCGGGTCAAGGTGGTCGATGTCGAGGATGTCTACGCCGAGTTCAACCACGGCATTGTCGACCCCGAGGCCATCAGATCCTACATTGCCTACGCGGCCGAGCATCTCGGAACCGAGATGGTGCTTCTGGTGGGTGGCGACACTTACGACTACCACGACTACCTCGGCCTCGGATCCCTGAGCTTCATTCCCTCGCTTTACGCTGCGACCGGCAACATTGTTCATTTCGCCCCCGTCGATCCGCTCTTTACCGACATCGACGGGGATGGTCTGCCGGACCTACCGATCGGGCGTCTGCCGGTGCGGACCTCGACCGAGCTCGAGGAGGTGGTCGACAAAACCCTCGACTACGCGGCCAAGAGCTATCCGCGCAGTGCCATGTTCGCGGCCGACAAGGACGATGTCTCGGGCGAGTCCTTTGCCGCCATCAGCAACACCCTCATCTCGAAGCTTCCCGCCGGATGGTGGGTGACCACGGCCTACCTCGAAGAGCACAGCGTCGACTACGCTCGCCTCCTCCTTCTTGTTGGCTTCAACAGGGGAACGGCGCTGACCAGTTACTTCGGCCATTCCGGACCGACCGTATGGTCCTTCGACAACCTTTTCCACGCAGCAGACGTGGCCAACCTCAAGAATCACCGCATGCCGACCGTCGTCACGCAGTGGGGGTGTTGGAACACCTACTACGTGGAGCCCACCAACAACACCATGGGCCACGCCCTGCTGCTCTCCGGCGACCAGGGTGCGGCTGCGGTGCTCGGCGCGTCCACCTTGACGGAGTCGGCTTCCGACCAGGCCCTCGGCGAGCGCTTCTTACCGCGCCTCGTCGAGCCCGGGGCGACGATCGGTGGTGCGCTCCAGGAGGCCAAGGAAGAACTGGCGCGCGAGGAGCCTGGACGGCTCGATGTCCTCCTCGGCTGGACCCTGCTTGGTGACCCGGCGTTGATTGTGGAGCCCCGGTGATCCCGGATTGAGATGAGCGGCATCGTCCTCGAATTTCGTCGCGACGGGGCACGGGCCGGGCGTTCGATGGCGGTGCGCATGCTCGATCGCCTCGATCATCGCGGCCCGGACGGTCGGCGGTTGGTGGTGAAGGATCGGGTCACCCTGGGCTGCCAGCATTTCTGGACGACCCCCGAAGAGGTCGGCGAGGAGCAGCCGGTGGCCGCCGGTGGGCGGCTGTTGGCATTCGACGGACGTCTCGACAATCGGGAAGATATTCTGCGCGCCCTCAATCATCATTACCCCGAGAGCCGTGGGATCTCGGATGCGATGCTGGTGCTCGAAGCCTTCCGGGCATGGGGGAGCGATTGCTTCGATCGGCTGATTGGACCCTTCGCCATCGTGCTGTGGGATGCACTGACGAAGACAGTTGTTGCCGCGCGTGATGGTCTTGGCGATCGCACGCTTTTTTACCACCTGAACTCCAAACGGCTCGTGATGGCGTCGGAGGAGCACACCCTCCTCGCGCACCCTGAAATCTCCTGTCGGCTTGACGAGGACCGGATCGCGCACCACTTCGCGATCCGCGTGCCGGCCGACGGCTCTACCTTTTTTGCTGATATTTCAGAACTCCAGCCCGGCGAGGTCTTGACGGTCAGTGAAACCGCCCAGGGAAACCGACGGTGCTGGCACCCCCGGGCCGAGCCGGGGATCGCGCAGTTGTCGGATCGCGATTGCGTGGATCGTTATCGTGAAATCTTCACCGAGGCGGTGCGCTGCCGCCTGCGCTCGGCCACTCCGCCGGCGGTGATCATGAGTGGCGGTCTCGACTCGACGTCGATCGCGGCGGTCGGCGCTCGCGAGCTCGCCACCTCCGGCGCGAACTTTCGGATGCGAGCGGTGTCCTGGATCTTCGACGAGCTCCTCGAGTGCGACGAGCGCCCGTTCATCGATGCGGTCGTCGCGCACTGCGGTCTCGAAGCCTGGCGCGTGGCGGGCGACGACGCCTGGCCCCTTGCCAACCCGGCTGTCCTGTCGCGAAATCCCAGCACCCCGGAACAGAACCCCTACCGCGAGCTCAAGCAACGCGCGTATCAGCGGGTTGCGGCAACAGGGTCGCGGGCCGCTCTCACGGGTGGATCGGCCGACGTCTTCTCGTCGGGCACCGGTGCGTGGTTCTGGGACCTGCTGCGCGCGCGCCGTTTCCTCGAAGCCGGGACATCGATGGCAGCCGATGTCGGCAAGCGTGGTCTTCGCGAAGCCCTCAGGAGGGCGGGGTTTGGCGCCCCCTTCCGCCCGATCCGCTCGCTTCTGGCTCCGCCGCCGGAGCACGCGCCTTGGCTCACCGGCTTCGCGATCAGTCGCGTCGGCGAAAAAGAAACCCGGAGTTGGTGGCGGAATGCCTTTCCGCGACCGGCGCAGAGCGCGGCCGTTCTCGGGGCGCGTGAAGCCCGAGGTGTGTCGGCGGAAATCTTCGACGCCAATTCTGCCGGCGTCGATCTGCGCCACCCCTACCGGGACCGGCGTTTGACCGAGTTCATGCTTACGATCCCGGCCCATCAACTCTACCGCCAGGGCCGCTACAAGCACCTGGCGAGGGCCGCCGCCGCCGGCCTGCTGCCACCGGAAATCCCGGCACGGGTCGAGCCCACCCTCCTGACGCCGCTGTTCCGGCGTGGGGTCTTCGAACGCGAGAGACAGATGGTCCAGAGAATCCTCCACGGCGCCGATGCGATGTGGCCACGATTCGTCGATCGGGCATGGGTCGAGGAGATTCTCCGGGTCGGTCCGCAACGGTCGCTCGACGAGATCATTCTCTGGCACTGTGTGGGCTTCGAGAGCTGGATCGGTCGCCATTGCCGGTCGGCCACTGCTCGACAAGGGAACAAAGAAACTATATCCTTACAAGAGAGCGCAGCATGAGAGAGAAACATTCAACTCCGCGATCACACACCGGCGCAAACCGCAGGGCGACCCGGCGCGCTGAGAGTCCGCCGGTTGCACGGCAGCCATACCACGTGCCTCGAATCACCGCGAGTGGGCCGTTGGCACGGATTGCCCTCGGTGGATCGCCGGGCGCTGGAGATTCGGGTCCGGGGATGAATGTGCAGGACCCTAAAGTCTAGCCCGCATATCTCACCAACCTCCTGCTGCGGACGCCGGTGCACCGCACCCAGCGGTATTTTCTCGACTCTGGGTCGAAAACCCAACTGGGCACGGCACCTCGCCGCCCTCGCGACGAAACCCGGTGAGATATGCGGGCTGGCGCCGAGGCCGCTGCCGCACTGAATCAGTTCCAGTCCCGATGCACGATCCGCCCTGACTGCGGTAGAATAAGCGGCACAGATACTGAGCATCTGATATCCGACAGCTCTTCGCGAAGGGAGAATTCGTCATGGAAGACACACCGCAGGGCCCGCAGGACAGCGCACCGCCGCCGCCCCCACCCCCGACTGAGCCTTCGCCGCAGGCGCCGGCCGTCAAGGAGGTGGTGTCAGAGAATCGCAAGGTGATGATCGTTCTCTCCTACCTGTGGCTCCTGGCCCTGATCCCGCTGCTGGTGGAGAAGGACGACCGCGAGGTGCAGTGGCACGCCAAGCACGGCCTGGTCCTGACCGTCGTCGAAGTCGTGGTGATGATCGGGCTGCAGGTGGTGGTCATGATCCTCGGCGCGATCAGCGGCGGCCTCGGGTGCATCTTCACCATCTTGATACCGGTCTTCATGCTCGCTATCCTGATCGTCCACATACTGTGCATTGTCAAGGGGATCAACGGTCAGCGGTTCTTGATCCCGGGCATCAGCGAGTTCGCCGACAGGTTCTGAGAGCCAGGATATCGAGGAAGACAGCTCGAGTGTGGCTGGCGGCTGAGGGCCGTGTGGGATAGGTGACGTCAAGCCCATAACGCGCTACCCTCCCTCAATGAAGAATGAGGTGGCTTGAGTCGTGCGTCTTTCACAGCAGCTGGATCCTTCAATGGTGCTGATCTCGCCCGACGTCGGGGAGCGGGCGGAGCTCTTCCATCGTTTCGGTGAGCTCTTCGAGAAGGCCAAGCTGGTCGAGTCGGGGGAGCTGGTGGTCGCACGTCTGCTCGAACGAGAAGCGATCCTCTCGACCGGCATCGGTGGCGGCGTCGCGGTTCCCCACGCTCAGATTCCTGGTCTCGGGCGTCTCGCCATGGCCGCGTCCACCCATGCCGACGGTCTCGAATACCCTGCCCTTGACGAGCGACCGGTGCGGCTTGTCTTTTGTTTGCTGGGTGATGCCAACACCGCCGCAGATCACCTCGCGGGGCTTGCCCGCCTGGCCCGCCTCGCGCGGCGTACCTCGGCCCTTGAGCCTCTCATCGAGGCCGTCGATGGTGATGCTTTTCTCGATGCACTGCGACGACTTGAGGGAGACTGAGTGCGGCTGCTGGTCGCCGTCCTCCACCGCGAGGATTTGCTCGACGAGGTTTTGTCCGCCCTGGTCGAACTCGAAGAGTCGGACGCGGTTGTCGTGGAAAGCCGGAGTGGGCTCGAACTCCTCGAACGGGACCTGCCGATCTTCGCCGGTCTGCGGTCGTTGATTCCTAGCGGAATCGATTTCTCGAGTCTCGTGATCTGTCTGATCGAGGATGATCGACGGGCGGGGGAAGCGCTGGCGACCATTCGTGACCTTGCCGACATCGGCAGCGAGACGGACGGGCCGCGCAACACCGTGATGCTGATCCCGGTGTCCAACGTCGAGCATTTCTAGCGCCCGCGGCCGCAGCCGCGGACGCGGGCGGTAGACTGGGACATGCTTCGGGGAACAGTCGCATTCCTTGTCCTGATCGCTTTCGCGGTCCTCGGGGCCGAACTGCGGAGCATCCTCGTCCGTCGTGGTCGGCGGGAACCGGCGATGGAGGGGATTTCCTTTCTGGTGGTCGGGCTTGCGCTTGGTGGGCGCGGACTGGGGCTCTTCCCCGACGATCTGCTGGTGTCGATGAGGGTGGTCGTGCTCTTTGGTCTCGCGTGGATCGGTCTCGTCTTCGGGGTCCAGGTGGAGCTCCGGATTGTCCGCCGGCTCCTGCCGTGGCAACGATGGGCAGGATGGCTGACCCCAACTGCGGTAGGGCTTCCGATGATCCTTGGTGCCTTGATGGCGGGCCTCCCCACCGCCCTATCGTTGGGACTCGGGGCGTTAGCGATGGCGGTCTCTCCCAGCCCCCTCGAAGGACTGGCGCGTGGCCGGTCAATCCGGGATCGGTCGGCGGTTCGCTTGCTCAAGCTGGTGATGGCCTTTGCCGGGTTGCCGGCGGTGATCGTCTTTGCCGTTGCTGCGGCCTTCGCCAGTCCGTTGGCTGCGGCGAGTGGGGGAGGAATTCCGGCATCGCAACTGGTCATAGTGACCGCCGCGGTCGGCACACTGGTTGGTTATGCGCTGGTTGTGTTGGCGAGGGGTGTACGGGAGCACATCCGGCTCTTGACCCTGGCCGGCGGTTCGATGTGCCTCGTCGCCGGGGCAGCTGCCGTCCTCGGTCTCAGCGCGCTGCCGGCGGCGGCCTGTGCCGGCGCGGTGCTGGTCAATCGAAGTGTCTTCCCCAACCGCATGCTGCGGGTCGCGCACTCGCTCGAGAGGCCGATGCTGGTGGCCCTGTTGGTGCTGGTCGGGGCGTCGTGGAAGGGCGCGTCGTTTTCGCTGATCACGTTCGTTCTTCTGACTGTCGTGCGCGCGATTGCGGCGTGGGTCGCCGGTGAGTTCTTGCAGAGGATTGCCCGGAGTCGCCGGGTGGCCTCCCGGACACCGGCCCTCGGCCTCGGTCTCCTTCCGCAAGGCGAGCTCGCGCTTGGTCTGTTGGTGGCGATTATCAGTTTTTTTCCGGACACCAGCGGCATCCTCGAGGCGGTGGTGGCGGCGATCATCGTCAACAATGTTGTCGGCGCCTGGTGGATGCGGCGGTGGCTTGCAGGCACCGGTGAGGACGTTTCCGGATCATGAGGTGGGCGCTCTTTCTGGTGTTGGCGGCCTTCAGTTGGACCGCGCGATATCTCGGCGGAACGGTTGCTGACGACCCGGCCGGATCGGCTCTGCTTGCCCTCGGTTGCCTGATCATCGGTGGAGTGATGAGTGGCGAGCTGGCGGTGCGCCTGCGGCTTCCCAAAATCACCGGGTACCTCGTATTCGGGATGATTGCCGGGCCCCACGCCGTGGGCCTCGAAACGTTCCGCGATGCAAGCCTCCTGCGCCTCTTCGAGGATCTCGCACTTGGTCTCATCGCCCTCACCGCCGGCGGGGAGTTTCGGCTTGCGGTGATTCGGCGGCGTCTGCGCCCTTTGTTGGCGATCACCGTCGCCCACACTGCAGGAATTTTCCTCATCGTCGCCGGTACGCTGTGGACCCTCCTGACGATCGTGCCCTTTCTCGGTCCGGTGTCGCAGACCGAGTTACTCGCCGGGGTTGCCCTGCTCGCGGTGATTGCGGTGGCGGTCTCGCCCGCCACCACCATCGCTGTCATCACCGACCTCGGGGCGCGGGGCGAGATGGTGGAGACGGTCCTCGGGGTGACGATCCTCAAGGATCTCGTGATCATCCTTCTCTTCACCGTGGTCAGCGCCCTTGCTCTCTCGTGGGTTGGCAACAATGCAGTGGACTTGGGTGATCTCCGCCATGTAGCGGTGGAGATGGGCGTTTCGATGTTGATCGGCGCCACGCTCGGTGCCATGCTCGGCCTCTACTTTCTGAAGGTTGGCCGGCTGGCACCGCTCGCCGTGCTGCTCCTCGCCCTTGCTTCAGCCGAGCTCGGCCGAGGTTCGTCGGTTGATCACCTGCTGATCTGCATGGCGGCTGGCTTTACTGCGCGGAACCTCTTTCCGCACGCAGCCGGGAACTTCATTGGTGCTCTCGAGCAGTCCTCGACCCCGATATATGTGATCTTCTTCGCTCTTGTCGGCGCCGGGCTCGACCTGGGTATTCTCGCTGCAGTGTGGCTGCCGGCGATGGTCTACGTGGGGATGCGGGTGTTCGCGATCCAGTTGACGACACGACTGCCGGCAATGGCTGCCGGCTCGGGTTGGCGGGTGGTGCGCTACGGATGGATGGGCTTTGTCGCCCAGGCCGGTCTTTCTCTGGGTCTCGCCGCACGCATGCAACGAGAGCTTCCAGGAATCGGCGCAACCATTGCTGCCCTGGTTGTGGCCGCGGTGGTGATCAACCAGCTTGCCGGCCCGGTGCTGTGGGAACGCGCGATTGTGGCCGCCGGTGAGGATCGAAAGAAACGGGCCGGCCCGAAGGCCAGCCCGCCGTCCTGATTCACTGAGTATCAGTTGCTCTTTCCGCCGTACATTTCCATTTGCGGGAAGGTGCCGTTGCATCCACTGTCGAGGCCGGAGAAATCCGAACCCTCTGCGTCCAGGGTGCCGGAGAAGCCGAGGTTGTCATCGACCGTGAAGGTGATGGTGTAGGTGATCGTGCCGCCGTCAAAGTCGTCTCCCGGCGAATACACCTCGGCGTACTCCACTCCGGAACCGAAGTCCTCGACCGCGGTCGGGGCGAGGTCGAAACCCCACTGGAAGATCACGGGGCACTCAGGAATGCCCTGATTGTCGACCTTGTCGTAGTTCACAAATGTGCCGTAGATCACGTCGACCACGTCGTCGACGATCTCCAGGTTGCCGCCGGACGCGAAACCGAGGTCGTCGTAGACGGCGAACTGATAGGTGCCGTCACTCGACCCCCCGCCGGCACCGAAGGCCTGCTCAACGGTTGTCGGGTCTTTGCTGAGGCGGTCGACCTTGGAGCCGAGCATCACCATCGAGCCCGCGCTGACCTGGACCAGCGCAGTCCCGTTCTCGAACGACGCCACGTCCCATAGGTTCTCGACCGAGGAGAACCACGGGGCGTAGGCGGTGAGCACCACCTGTGTGGTATCGAGCAGGGTGCCATCGGGGTCGAGGAGGTCGATGTCCATGGTCACCCCGTTCGCACCGGCGAGGGCGAAGAGGTTGGTGTAGAAGTCGTCGGTCAATACCATCCCCGCCAGCGTAGTGGACTCCCCAGCCGAGGTCGCGGACGACGCCGGAATCCCCTCGAAGCCGGAGCCGTAGGTGCCGTTGTCGCTGCCAGCGCCCGTGAAGACGATCAGATTGGCGGTCACTTCGCCGGTCGCCGTGATGCGGAACGCTCCTTCAGCCCTGTTCAAGCCGAACACATTCAGGAGTACATCGTCGAGAATCAAGGTCTCGTCGGCGGCCACCGGAAAGGATTCGGGGTCCGGATTGGGATCGGCCGGATCGCGATTGAGCCACCAGACCTCCACCGTCACGCCGGTTGCGCCCGGATTATTGATGTAGAGATCGGCTCTCCAGCGATTGGTGCGCGCCGCTCCCGCGATCAGCAGGTCATCGCTCGGGCTGATGGCGAGCACCGACGATGCCGCAAAAAGCACGAGAATGCCAAGAGTAATGGTTGAACGATGCATTCGAGACCTCCTTGGTCCGTTCTCGAGATAAACCGAAACGTACCATACCAGATTCCCGGGCGATAGCGTGCACCAACGCCCACACGACAACATTCTGTGAATACGAGGGGTTGGTGTGATTTGTTGCCGTGTCCCGGAATTCCGAATTCGGAATTCCGAATTCGGGAATTCGGGATAAGATACCCGGATGACCTACCAGGTTCTCGCGCGCACGTGGCGGCCACAGCGATTCTCCGAGCTCTTTGGGCAGGACGCGGTCGTACAGACCCTGTGCAATGCGTTGACCTCGGGGACCTTCGGTCAGGCCTATCTGTTCTCGGGTCTGCGGGGCGTCGGTAAGACGACGGCTGCCCGTCTGCTGGCCAAGGCGGTCAACTGCGCCGAGGGACCCACCGCCGAGCCCTGCGGCGAGTGCGATTCCTGTCGAGAGATAGCGCAGGGTTCGAGCATCGACGTCATCGAGATCGACGGCGCCTCAAACCGTGGTATCGACGACGTCAGGGAGCTTCGAGAGCTTCTCCAGTTCCGCCCGACCAGGGACCGCTATCGGGTACTGATCGTCGACGAGGTCCACATGCTGACCCGCGAGGCGTTCAACGCGCTGCTCAAGAGCCTTGAGGAGCCCCCGCCATACATCCTCTGGATCTTCGCCACCACCGAACGCCTCAAAGTGCCTGAGACTATTCAATCCCGGTGTCAGCAGCTCGAATTCCGACCGGTCGGATCCGAGCTCATCCGTGGCCGACTCGAGAAGATCGCCGTCGCAGAGGGCTTCTCCCTCACGCCATCGGCCGCGGCTTCAATAGCTTCCGCTGCCGAGGGCAGCGTCCGCGATGCGCTGTCTCTGCTCGATCAGCTGCGCGCCTTCGCCTCCGACAACGTCGACGACGAGGCCGTGGCGTCGGTGCTCGGTGTCCCGCCGATGGAGGTCACGGTGCAGCTGGTGGAAGCGCTGGCGGCAGGCCGCATTGCCGATGGCCTGGCGCTGGTGCGCGATCAGCTCGCTAATGGCCAGGATGCCTCCGTGCTCTACCGTGAGATCGGCCGGACTTTACGAGCCGCACTGTACCTGGCCGTTGATCCGGATCTGGCGCCGACAATGTCCGATACTCATCGCGACCTTCTCTTGGCTGTTGCCACGTCGGGGGGCGTCGATTCGTTGAGTCGCATGCTCGGTCTGTGGCTGGAGCAGGAGGCCCTGGTGCGCGGTGCGGCCAACCGTGAGCTGGCTCTCGAGGTGGCGTCGTTGCGGCTCGCCCGCTGGCCGTCGGTGCAGCGGGTCGAGGAGTGGCTGGCGGGCATCGGCCCGGTCGACCCCGGCGCCGGCCCTTCCGGTTCGCCGTCGGGCGCCGGACCCACGAGGTCTTCGCCGGGTCCGGCCGCCGCATCCGGCGGCGCGTCAGCGGCCGCAGCGCGGGAGGACGAACAGGCTGCCGTGATCACCCCCCAAGATCCGTCGCTGGCGGAGGAGGCAAGCTCCGATCCCGGTGTGATCCTTGCGACCCGGGTCCTCGGGGGCGAGGTGGTCGCGGTGCGTTCGAACGGCGAAGGTTCGTGATTCCGGGACCGCGGAGGCGATGATGGATTTGCGGCCGACGGCAGTTCGTGAATTGCTCCAGCACCTGGAGCGCCTGCCGGGTGTCGGACCACGCACCGCGCAACGCCTGGCCGAGCATCTCTTGACCATTGACCCTGGTGAGCTCGAGGCGTTTGCCGCCGTACTCGCCGGTCTCCACTCGTCTGTCGAGCTGTGCTCGAAGTGCTGCCTGTTGACCGAGAACGACCCGTGCCCGGTGTGCGCCGACCCGAGCCGCAATCATGGGATTATTCTGGTGGTGGAGGAACCCACCACCGCCTGGGCTGTCGAGGCGACCGGTGAATATCGCGGCCTCTATCATGCTCTCCTGGGGCACCTGTCACCGCTCCACGGAGTCGGGCCGGACGATCTCACCATCGACCGCCTCGAGGCGCGGTGCAGGGCCGGCGGGATCCAGGAGGTGATCCTCGCGACCGACCAGACGGTTGAGGGCGAGACCACCGCGCTCTACATCGCCAGGCGCCTGCAGCCTCTCGGGATCACCGTGAGCCGTCCGGCATCCGGCATACCGGTGGGGGGCGAGGTAGCCGCGGTCGATCGTGTGACCCTTGCCCAGGCACTCCAGCTTCGACGCAATGTCTGACGCGTATATCATTGAAAAATTTTGAACTTGGCGAGCAGGTCCAGGGCCGGTCTCATGACTGCCAGGGTTGCTAGAAGAGGCCGGTTATGTCAGAATTGAGGCTACTGGGAGTGTGAGATATTGAACACGTCTCTTGTCTTGTATGAGGAGGAGTTCGAGCGAATCAAGCACCTCCTCAACACGTTACGGATGGATGCCAGCGCCAAGATCGTTTTTCTGGTCGACAAGAACGGCCAGCAGATCGCGGGCGCCGGTGAGGTCAATCTCGTTGATACGACCTCCCTCGCCTCCCTCACCGCCGGCAATGTCGCCGCCACCGACGGCCTCGCCAAGCTGATCGGCGAGAAAGAGTTCTCGATCCTTTTCCATGAGGGTCGCAAGGACAATATCCACATATCGATTGTCGGCAAGCGATTGATTCTGGTCGTGATCTTTGATGAGCGCTCGTCGCTCGGTTTGGTTCGTCTGCGGGTCCGCAAAGCGTCCGCCGACATCGAGCGCGTGCTCAACGAAATGGAGTCCAAGGCCCTCGAGGTCGGTGCCCAGGAGACGGTCTCGCCCTTTGCAGAAATCACTGACGACGACATCGATGCACTGTTCTCCGAATGAGCTTCATCAACTACGCCGCCCGCGAGATCAACGTCAAGATCGTGTTCTACGGTCCCGGTCTGTGCGGGAAGACCACCAATTTGCAGTACATCTACGAGAAATCCAGCCCGCAGCAGAAGGGCAAGTTGATTTCACTCGCCACCGAAACCGATCGCACCCTGTTCTTCGATTTCCTGCCGCTCGATCTCGGTGCTGTGCGGGGGTTCAAAACACGGTTTCATCTCTACACCGTCCCCGGCCAGGTGTTTTACGACGCCAGTCGAAAGCTGATCCTCAAAGGGGTCGACGGGGTCGTCTTCGTCGCTGACTCGCAGGAGGCGCGGATGGACGCCAACGTCGAGTCCCTTCGCAACCTCGAAGATAACCTCAGCGAAAACGGCTTCGAGCTCAAGACGGTGCCCTACGTGCTGCAGTTCAACAAGCGTGATCTTCCGAGCGCGATGCTCGTTGATGACATGTACCGCCTCCTCAATTTCAAGGGCGAACCGACCTTCGAGGCCGTTGCCGTCAAGGGGATCGGGGTCTTCGAGACCCTCAAGGCAGTGGCCAAACAGGTCCTCTACGAGCTCCGCAGCCGCTGAGGTCGGACCGCTCGAGAACCTCCCACACGCCTGGCAGGCAGCATTTCCGCGGCAATGATAGGCTGCGGGCGAAACGGAGAATTGTACCTCGAGGAGGCACCGTGACCCACCACTTCGATGAGATTGATCAACTCGCCGTTACAACCATTCGTACCCTTTCCATGGACGCGGTCGAGAAGGCGAAATCCGGACATCCCGGCGCACCCATGGGCCTCGCGCCGGTGGCCTACGTGCTCTACTCGAGGTTTCTCAAACACGATCCGGAGCATCCGAGTTGGCCGGATCGCGACCGGTTCGTCCTTTCATGCGGCCACGCTTCCATGCTCCTCTACAGCGTGCTCCACCTGATGGGCTACGACCTCGACCTGGATGAGATTAAGAACTTCCGGCAGTGGGGGTCGAGGACTCCAGGCCATCCCGAAATCGGGGTCGTGCCCGGAGCGGAGATGACGACCGGCCCGCTTGGCCAGGGTGTGGCCACTTCGGTGGGGATGGCCCTGGCCGAGGCGCACCTGGCAGCGACCTTCAACCGACCGGACCACACCGTCATCGATCACCGCACCTGGGTTCTGTGTTCGGACGGAGATCTCATGGAGGGTGTGAGCTCCGAGGCGGCGTCCCTCGCCGGCCACCTCAAGCTGGGCAAGCTGGCGTGGATCTGGGACGACAACCGCATCACCATCGAGGGCGGCACCGAAATCGCGGTCTCCGACAATATTCCGGCGCGATTCATTGCCCATGGCTGGCGGGTTCTGGAGGTCGAGGACGCCAACGATCTCGAAACCCTGGCCGAGGCGTTCGACGAGGCGACCGCCGCCGGCGGCCGACCGACCTTCATTCGAGTGCGATCACATATCGCCTTTGGCGCGCCCTCCAAACAGGACACCGCGGGAGCCCACGGCGCACCACTCGGCGCCGACGAGGTACGCGCCGCCAAGGTTGCTTATGGGTGGCCGGAGGAGGAGACCTTTCTCGTGCCTCCGGAGGTTCGCGAGCGGTGTCGACAGTTCGCTCAGCGCGGGGACGAGGCACGACGGGCCTGGATGGGGGCGACTGCGGCCTGGGCGGTGGCTGAACCCGAGCTCGCGGCGGACTGGCAGCGCCGCCTCGAGCGGCGGTTGCCCGAAGGGTGGACCTCCTCGTTGCCCGCGTTTGAGGATGGTGCAAAGATCGCAACCCGCGGCGCATCCGGAACGGTCCTCAACGCGATCGCCGGCGAGCTTCCAGAGCTCGTCGGAGGGTCGGCCGACCTCGCGCCCTCGACCAAGACCCTTATCGCCGGCGGGGGCGATGTGCGAGCAACTTCGCTCGGCCACCGCAACCTTCACTTCGGGATCCGCGAGCACGCCATGGGCGCCGTGCTCAACGGCATGTCGCTACACGGCGGCATTCGCCCATTTGGCGGCACGTTCCTGGTGTTTTCCGATTACATGCGGCCCGCGATCCGGTTGGCGGCACTCATGGAGCAGCCGGTGATGTATGTCTTCACCCACGACTCGGTGTGGGTGGGCGAGGACGGCCCCACCCATCAGCCGGTCGAGCACCTCCTGGCCCTGCGCGCGATCCCCGGCCTCGTGGTGCTGAGACCGGCCGATGCCAACGAGACCTCCGCGGCGTGGACGGTGGCGCTCGAGCGTACCGCGGGGCCGACCGCCCTCCTGCTCAGCCGGCAGGGCCTGCCGGTGCTCAAAGGCGCGCGCGAGATCGGGAAGGAGGGCGTTGCTCGCGGCGCCTACATCCTGTTAGAGGCCAAGGGGGTGACGCCGGAGGTGGTCGTGATCGCCACTGGAGGCGAGGTCACCCTGGCGATCGACGCGGCCGCCGAGCTCGTCAGCCGGGGGATCGAGACGCGGGTCGTTTCGATGCCGTCCTGGGAGCTCTTTGCCGAGCAGCCGGAGGACTACCGACGTCAGGTGCTGCCCCCGACGATCCCGCGAGTTGCGGTGGAGGCGGGGGTCACACTCGGTTGGCGAGACATCGTCGGCGAGAGTGGAGCCGTGATTGGCATCGACCGTTTCGGGGCATCGGCGCCGGGTGCGGAGGTGGCAAAACGTCTGGGGCTCACGGTCGAGGCTGTTGTGAAGAAAGCGGTAGAGTTGGTGGGAGAGAAGTGAGCAACACCCGGTTCCACAGGAGATTCTGGTCG
>CAYRFI010000008.1:0-9822 GCA_964423595.1 uncultured Thermoanaerobaculia bacterium
AGGCTCTCGCCGTATTCCACCGGCTGAGCGTTCTCTGGGAGGACCTTGACGACCGTACCGCTGATATCGCTCTCGATCTCGTTCATCAGCTTCATGGCCTCGACGATGCACAGTGTCTGTCCCTGCTCGACAAAATCGCCGACTTTGACATAGGGATCGGCGTCGGGGTTGGGGGCCCGGTAGAAGGTGCCGACGATGGGAGAGCTGATCGGGTGCAGGATCTCCTCGTCAAGAGCCGCGGCGCCCGGCTCGGGGGCGGCTGATCCGTGCGCCGCTGAAGGCACGGGAGCGGTCTGCGGCGCCGACGATGCACCTGCAGCGGCCGGCCCTGCCTGGGCCGTTACTGCCGGCGTGCGGCCTTCGATGCGTAAGCGGGATCCTGCGTGCTCCACCTCGACAGCAACCACTCCGGACGAGCCGACCAACTGGATCAGTTCACAGATCTCCTCGAACTTGAACATGAATCTCACCTCAGACGAATTCGGAGTATAAGCGGGCACGGGCGAGCCGGCTCAGAAAACGACCCTTTCCGGCGAGCCCGTCACGGCCGACAACCAGCACCAGAAAGTAGCCGGCCGCAATCGTCGTCAGAATGATGACCGCTTCCTCCGCGAAGACCGAGCACTGTTCGAGTCGTCCATGCTTGAGTTCCCTGGCCGCCTCGGCCAGATCGTGGAGTATCGTCGCCAATTCCGCCCCCAGGACTTCGAGAGAGCCGTCGTCGGGGCTCACCACTACGGGGATGCCGTCGGGGTCCACAACGGCTGCACCACGAGCCCCTGGACAGCTCTCCAGTAGCTCTTTCATGGATTCTTCAAAGCTCACGTCTTCAGCCTCTCCGAGGCCAGTCTAACCGCGTCCAGCCAGCGCTGCAACGCTTCCGCCTTGGCGTCGGAGGAATCCTTCGGTTTTGCCGACGAACCCCCCTGCGGAGGGCCGGCAATCACCGTCTCGAGGAGCTCTGCCGCGCCGGAGTGGTCCGGCTCCCTCTCGAGCACTCCACGGAGGGTCCTCTCGGCGAGATCGAGGTCGCCCTGATCGATCGCCAACCGCGCGAGCGTCATGGTGGGAAGTGGAACACCGTCTGCGCCTCTTTCGAGCTCGGGCTCGACTTCGGGTTCCGGATCCGGCCACGACTCCGGCGGCGGTTCCGGTTCGACCTCGGAGGTCGGCACCGGATCTGGGGCTGGTTCGTGCTCGTGCTCGTGCTCGTACTCGGACTGAGGCTCGGGCTCCGGCATCGTCACGGCTTCGGGTTCGAGAACGGGTTTCTGCTCGGGTTCGGAAACCGGTTCGGGCTCGGGAGCGGTAAAGGCGCTGTCCGCTGACTCGATGACCTCCGGAGCGGGGAGCTCTTCTTCATGAACAACGACCGCCGGCTCGGCGGTTTCAACGGGCTCGTCGCCATCAACCATCGAAGCGACATCGTCCTCGGTCAACGGCGGTGGCTCGGTGAAGGCGCCGGAATCCGCAGTCGGGTCAATGGCGGCCTCCGAGGCCCCATCGTTGCCGACCATGCCGGCAGCAAAGACATCGTTGGCGTCAGCCCACGCCCCGGTGTCGCCGGCCGACTGGACGGCGAAAGGCTCCTCGCCGGTGGCTTCTGCGCTCTGATCACCTTTCGCGGGCGCCTCGGCGCGGTTTCTGGTGATGGGAGCCGGCTGCTCGAGGAGGCCGAGCTCGGCGAGACGCGCCTCGACAAATGCAATGCGCTCGTCGAGTGCGTCGTCCTGCGGTGCCAGCCCGCGCGCCCTCTTGAGCGCTTTGACTGCGGTCACCCAGTCGTTGTTGACGATCGCCGCCTCACCCATGGCCCGTGCCGCGACCGCGTTCTCGGGATCGAGCTGGAGCGCACGTTCGAGCGAGTCCCGGGCGCCGTCGGCGTCGCCGTTGTCGAGCTGAGCGCGGCCGAGGCTGACCCAGGCCGCGACGTAACGGCCGTGCTCCTTGAGGCCGGCGCGAAGGACTTCGATCGCCTCGCCGAGCTCACCCTCCCGGCGGAGGTGCTCGCCGAGCTTGAAGAAGATCCGGGAGGACGGGTCCTCCCGGAGTTCGAATCGCAGTTGCTCGAGGCGGTAGTCCATGAAATTTTATCCCGCGGGCCGCGATGGGCCGGCGGGTGAAATTTCTCCGTTAGGGTGGTGTTTCTGCGGATAACGTTACGTTCGCCGGGGTACCCAAGACACCAACCGGTGAACTCGTGATCTGGACATTTCCACTGTGAATGCCCGCAGCACCGGCAAATGTGAAGTGCACTGTCACTGTGGCTACCTGACCGGGCTGCAGGGTACCGCTAGTAGGCGAAGTGAACGAGAACACGTTGTCCGGATTACTACTCAAGCTCGCCGTCCATTGGTAAGGCCCGGGTCCATCGTTCGTGATCGAAATGTCTTGACTACCCTCCGCGGTACCGAAGGCAAGAGCAAGCGGGGCGACAACCATCGACAGCGGCGTACACGAACTGGCCTCCGGTTCAACGACGATCGCGCCGTTGAGGGTATCAGTGCACGCACCCGGGAAGTTGGTGACTGACACCGCCAGCGGCGTCGCCGCTGACTGGGCGCCCGGCTCATTGAGTGCAGTTATGCATGGAGTCGTCGCGAACGTGATGCCCAGAATGTCGACGCCCGGTAGATTATTCACGTCGATCGAGTTCTCACCGTTCACCGTCACCTGAGACGAAGGTATTGTGTAGGTCCCGACCCGTACCAACACCTCCGCGGCAAATGAGGTGCCGGTGATGGTGATGTCATCAGGACTGAGATCCTGTGGCGGACCGATGATTTGCTGAAGAATGATCGGGCTCACCGACAGCACGGTTGGTGTGTTGCCGACGATGTGGAAGTTGCCGCCGTCCGTCGTCTGCCCAGTTTCGAGCATCACGACCGTGAACGGTCCGGTCGACCCAGAGCATTCTGTTGCCAGATCATCCGGGATTTTGATCACCAGCTCGGTGCCGGAAACGCTGATCACCTCCATCAGATCACCGCCCAGGAAGACCTGCAGCGGGTCCTCGAAGCCGGAACCGTAGATGATCACGAGATCACCGAGCCCGCCCTCGGTTGGGGTGTTGCCGGTGATGTAGAGCGCATCGCCGTAGGTGAAGCTGGCATAACTGGCCGAGTTGCCGGAGGTCACATTGGTGACCTGGACGTCGACCGCCACCGGCGGCACCTCCTGCTGCTGGCTGTAGTCGGGTGTGACGCAGGTGATGCGGTCGTTGTCGGCAGGGGTGGTGTCATTGAAGACATTGACGTCGAGCGCGGTGAGGTTGCCGAACTTCACCTGCACTGGGACCTGGAAACCGCTGCCGAAGATCGTCACCAGAGTGCCGCCGTCGAGCGGGCCAGCGATCGGCGAGATCGAGGCGATGTCGGGCGTCGGTTCGTCGGCGAGGACGATGAAGGCATCCTCGAGCGACACCACGCCGTCAACGGTTGCGACCGTGACGTCCTGCGGCTCGTCGTCGGTCAGCGGAATCGTGCTGAAGCGGGGCGTTTCGACCTGGATCTGGGTGCCGTCCGGCGACACCGCCATCACCGTACCGAGCTTTACCACGCCCCCCGGATCGGTGAAGCTGACGCTGAGGTCGGAGGCGACCGAGCCGAAGCCCTGGCCGAGCACGTTGACCACCTCGCCACCCGAGGACCGGCCGGAGCTGGGCGACACACCGTAGATCTGGGGCCCGCCGCCGGGAAGCAGCACAAACGCGTCGGGCAGGGTGTCGGTCTCCTGCGAGCCGGTGCCGGCGTTGGTGTTGACCCGGACATCGGCGGTCTGCTGAATGCCCGTGTTGGTGCCGGTGAAGGCCGGCGTGATGACGGTGATGGTCCCGTCCGCACTCAGGGGATCGCTCGGGGTCACGCCGACGATGATCGCCTGGTAGGCAAAACCGTCGAGATCGAAGAAGACGTCGACCGGGGTTTGGATGCCCTTGCCCGTGATGACCACCTGGTCGCCGCCAGCGTAGGAACCGCGGCGGGGATCGACACCCATGAGCTGGAGGGCATCGGTGGAGGCGCGGTCCTGATACTCGATGACCACCTCACGGCTGGCGCTCCTGACACGAGCCCTGATGACATAGGTGCCCTCGACCTGGGCAAGGAAGGCGACCGAGGCGGTGCCGTCTTCGGTCAACACCGAGGCGGTGGTGGTGCCGTTGCCGAACGTGCCGCCGGTGGCCTCAAACGTGATCGTCGTATCATCCGGCGCCGGCGAACCGTTGAGGGTCACCGTGGCCTCGACCAGGATCACCGACCCGACGAACGGCCCGGTACTGGAGGCGTCGAGCGAACTGATGTTCCACGCCTCGGGCACCACCGTCGGCGCCGGCTTGGCGCGAGGGCTGTCCGCCGAGCATCCGACCATGGCGACCAGCGCCAGGAGAGCAATGTACGGAATAAATCTCTTCATGGCTTCAGACCCCCACTCATTACTGGCCCAGACAGTAGAAATTGAATCCGATCGAGACCGGCACGGTGGCGACGTTTTTGCCCGAGACCGTCTGACCGAAGATCTGCAGCTCGAAGCTCTGCCGAATGTTGCTGTTGCCGGTCTCGGGGTCGAACCCGCCGTTCTCGGGCAGCAGGTACGCCAACGGCACCTCGGCGAGAAGCTCCAGCGGATAGACCCTGTAATTCTCGAGGCTCGCATTGCCGCCTGCAGGCACGTAGACCGCGGTGTCATAGGTCCACTCGGGCGAAGCCGTGCTGCCACCGTCGGTGCGGTACGGCGTGATCACCCAGCGTCTGAGATTGACGTCCTGAGCGGAAGACGCCGCACCTTGAGGGTTCCTGGTCTCCGACGTGATCTCCAAGCTGGTGATCGCGATGTCGGTCGACTGGAGACAGATGTCGATGTCCGGGGTGTAATTGGACACATCGACTGTCAGGTACACCGGCGCTTCGCTGTTGTCCAGGGTGCTGCTGCCGCCGCAGGACCACACCACAAGGGCGAGGGCGAGCGTGACGAAGACGGGAGTAATACGCTTCATCTGATCCTCCACCTAGTACTTCACGATTCTCGGGGTAATGAAGATCAGCAGCTCGTCGTGATCTTTTCGATCCGTTCTGTTCTTGAAAAACCACCCGAAGATCGGAATCTTGGACAACCCTGGGACCCTGTTTTCACCCTTCGAAGTGGTGAGCTCGTAGATTCCACCGATCACGGTCGTACCGCCGTCGCGCACCAGGAGCTGGGTCTGGGCGTCGCGGGTGAAGATCGGCGCGTTCTGGCCGCCCGTCACACCGAACTCCGGAGCTGGGCGCTGCTTCTTGATCATGATGTCGAGGTTGACCGTGCCCTCGGCGGTGATCTGTGGCGTCACCTCCAGGCGCAGGGTCGCATCCACGTACTGGACCGTCACCGTGTTGTTGGCCACCGTCTGCACCGGGATCTGGAGACCCGAGCGGATCGATGCCTGCATCAGGTTCTGGGTCGTGACACGAGGAGTCGAGACGACGCGTGCAAAACCCTCCTGTTCAGCTGCGGTGAGCATGAAATCGAGGTTGAAGGTGTTGAGGATGTCGCCGAAGGTCATGGCAAGCACACCGTTGTTGCCACCCCGCTCCAGGTTCACCGCACCTTCCACGGTCATCTCGTTGGGGAATGTGAGTCCGGTGCTGTTTCCGTGCTCCGCGTCCATCACGCCCGTGAAACCCCAACTGACGCCAAGGTCGCGCGAAAACTGTTTGGTGGTCTCAACGATGCGCCCTTCGATCACCACCTGCGGCGTCGGCAGGTCGAGTGAGTCGATGAGCTTCAAGATCCCTTCCACGCGATCGACAACGTCGCGGATGATGAGGGTGTTGGTGCGCTGATCGACGGTTACCGAACCGCGGGCCGACAGCAGATAACTGTCACTCGACAGCAACCCGGCTATATCGGACGCCTTCGAGTAGGAGATCGGTTTCAGGATTGTCTTGAGCGGTTTGGCTTTTTCCTGCTCGAGCACGAACGCCGCTCGTGCACTTTTTTCGGCGGCGAGCTTGGAGATCGGCGCCACTCGGAGGACGTTGTTTTCGAGGACGTAGTCGAGGCCATTGATTTTGAGGATCAGATCGAGGGCCTGGTCCCACGGAACGTCACGAAGCTCCACCGTCACCGACCCGCTGACCGAAGGGTCGAGGACGATGTTCATCTCGGTCAACACCGAGAAGGTCTTGAGCACGTCCTTGATATCGGCATCCTTGAGAGTCAGGGTGATCGGCTCCCCGGTGAACTGTTGCTCCTCGGACGAGACCTCGGTGGTCGCAAAGCCTTCGGCTTGGGTCGTCGGTCCCTCAAGGACCGTCACCGCCTCGGCCTGTTCGATCAGTTGCGAACTGTCTGCAACCCATGGGCTCCGTTCCGCCTCAGACGGGCTGTCGACGACCTCGGCCGCCACCGTCTCTTCCGGAAGATCAAAGAGGGTCGAGACCATTTCCTGTGCGGGCTCTGGGTTGTCGATCGGCTCCGGCTTCGAACGGGTGATCTCGATGGTGCCTGCGGCTGCCACTTCAAACGACTCGGTGATATCCGGGAGCGGACCTCCATCGGCGCCGACACTGACCGTCGCACCGAAATCGGTCTCGTCGATGGAGTATTCGGCTTTGCTCCTCAGGTCGATGACGACCCGCGTGACCGGCACAGGAGCCGCCTGGAACTGTGCCACCCGTACCTGGCTCACAAGGGGGGAGTTCACCGGCAGCAGATGGCGGTCGACTCTATTGACAACGCCATCAAGATCGAGAACCAGACGCCGCGGCTCGGGAAGGGTGAAGGCCTTGACCGATATTGGGCGGTCCGACTTCAGCTCGACGACCACACCATCGCCTGTCCGCGTCGGCACGACTTCGATCAAGCTCGGTGTGCCGGTAGACAATGTCGGCGCAGGAGCTTCGCCCGGAGTCGGATGGTTCCCCGATGCGACGACGACCTCTTCACGAGAGACGGCAGTCGGAGTCTCGGGAGCTCGGTCGCCGAACGACCTGAACGAGAGCTCCAACCCTCCTGCAAACCGGTTCATCGTCAGCTGCGCCGGCTCGGCCAACCACACGGTGAGGCGGGAAACCCGCTTTCCGAATTCGTCGACGTGGTTGAGCTCCGCACGTTCGATCCCGAGATCGGGATCGACGATGAGCCCAGCGCCCTGGTCCCAGCTCGCTTCTGGCAGCTCTACTACCCACACGCCAGGTTGCGGCGAGTAGTGGACCGTCTCTAGCTCCCCTGTCGCCCGGACTCGGAGCACGGGCCCAGCGGGTCCCGCCTCCGCACCCATTCCCTGGATCACCGGAACGGGCTCCTCGGCGAGGAGCGGCATACCCAGCAGGACGCAGGCTGCAGCCGCCACCAGGATGCGGACGTTTTTCATGATCATGCCGTCCCCCATTTTCCTCTCAAATCACGGCTAGTCCGTGATTTCTCGCACTACTTCCTCGTACTGCTTGTTCCGATTGGGGTCATTCACATCTTTCCTGAAGACCACCTTCTTGGGCTGAATCTCCCCCACCTCACCATTGAAGAGCTTTGTTCCCGGTCGGATGATGTACGACACGTTGTCGCGCCCGAGAACGAAGGCCAGAATGCCGCTCGGTGTTTCAACGATTCCTTCGAGCCTCAGCTCCTCGATCATCATTCCCGGCAGACCGGGTGGGCGGGCCTTGGCAGGTCCCTCTTCATTTTCTTCAAAGCCTTCGAGGAGCGACCGGAAGGGATCTCTCCGACCTGCGGGGTCATAGCTGAAGATCCTTCCTTCCATGACCTCCTCCTCGCCGCGCAGGATCTGCTCGATCCCTGACACGTCGACCTCTTCGTCCACCAACGGCGAGGTTTCCCCTTCGGCCGGCGGCTCTGGCTGCTGAGCCACAACCGCGCCAACCGCTGCCATGAACACAACCAAACCACATAAAATCAAGAATTTGCGGTTCATTGCGGTGTCTCCGGCGTCTCATCTTTATAGATATAGGTCCGCTGCACGAACTCGGCGTGAATGGTGAAGCCTCCCTCGGACTGTCTGATCGGATTAATCGTCAGCTCGGTGACGTTGATGATCCGAGAGAATCGACTCAGTCGATCGAAGAACAACCCGAGTTCGTGGTACGTGCCGTCGAGACCCACCCGGATCGGCCACTCAATGAAGAAGTCGCGATCCTCGAAATTCCCAGGCGTAAACCGAGTCAGGCGGAATCTCCCACGCTCGGTGAGTTGTTTGGCCCTTTTGATCAGATTGTCGGTTTCACGCTTGGTCGGCAGGATCTTGCGCAGCCGCTCGAGCTCGATTTCGTAGTTGCGGATGTCTTCCTCGAGCCGCGGCAAGTCTGCCTTGGCCGCGCGCCCCTTCTCGATCTCCCGCTCGAGCTGATCGATATTGGTCTCGAGGCGTTCGATCTGGGTGCGAATGTCCTTGAAGATGTAAATGTTCATCACCACGAACATCGCTATACCGAGAACGACTCCGACGATGGCCGCCACGTACCAGGGCTTGGAGTTGAGATCTATCGCCATGGTGTCAGACCCCCGTCCTCATCCACCGGAACCCGCCGCTCGCGAGTTCTCGGCCGCCTCGATCTCGGGCGGAGCGTTGTTGAATGTGAAAGTCAAAGAGAAGCCGAAGGTGTCACCTCGCCCTCGAGACAGGTTCTTGAGCACCGGTTCGTCAAAGAAAGGCGAAGCGTCGAGATTCGAGATGTAGTTGGCGACCGCATTCTCGTCCATCGCGCTGCCCCCGATTTCAACGCTGTTTCCTGCGAGTTTGAGACTGCTGAGCCACACCAACTCTGGGAGCGCCCGCGACACCTCGTCCAGAATCCGGACCGGTCCCTGCTGGTTGCGCTTGAGCTCGTTGATGACGTCGATCTTGTGGCGCAGCGCCTCACGCCGCGCTTCGAGCTCTTCGACTTTCTTGATATAGACCAGGAGTTCATCACGCTCGCGACGGCGCTGGCTTTCGATCTCCCTCAACTCCGATCGCTTGCTCGTCAGGAGGAACCACTGGGTGCCGACGACGACCAGGGCAAGGGCGAGCACGATCAACAGAATGATGTCACCCTGCTTGGCCCCCAACGAGAACTGCGGGCGTTCAGCTTGGATCGACGACGCCGCCGGAGTTTCCGCAACCAGATTGATCTTGATCATCGCGTCATTCTCCGACCCTGCGCACCGCGAGCCCTACCGCCACCGCCATCGCCGGAGCGTGCCGGTTGATCCACTCGGGATCGAAATCGGACTCGCTGTAGCGAATGTTGCGGAACGGATTCATGACTTCGACGGCGACCTGGAAGCGCTCTCTGAGTACTTCATCCAGATTCAGGATCTGAGCGCTCCCGCCCGCGAGAACCACCCGATCGATGTGATCGACCGACGAGGTGGCGACGAAGAAATCGATGGTTTTCTGGAGCTCCGCGGTGAGGTCCTCGGAAACGCTGTTGAGCACGCTGAGGACCTGCTGGAGTGTGTTTTCTCCGACCCTCTCACCGAGCTTCAATCGCTCTGCATCGTCGCGCGACAAGCTGAGCTCGCGCTGAATGGCCTCGGTGTACTGATTACCGCCAAACGCCACATCGCGCCAGAAGATCGACGTTCCGTGGTAGAGAACATTGATGTTCATCACCGACGCGCCGATGTTTACCAATGCGATCGTTTCCGGATCGACGTCGTAGTTGGCTTCGAAGGCGTTCTGGAGAGCGAACACATCGACGTCAACCAGCACCGGGTCCTTGCCGGCCTGAACGATCACCGAGGTGTAATCGGCGATCCGGTCCTTCTTCACAGCCACCAGCAGCACATCCATGGTGTCGCCGGCGTCGGACTCCAGAACAACGTAGTCGAGGTTGACGTCGTTGA